>JBARSJ010000171.1:0-38201 GCA_049644685.1 Anaerolineales bacterium | reverse complement strand
CTCAAGCCCAAGATCAACTGGGGATAAATAAAGTGCAAAAGAAAGTCCGGTTTGGCACGCCGGTAAAAGAGATCATCAAAGAAACGAAAGCCGGAGAATATGAACTATTAATCCTCGGATGCTTGTCCTCTCCAAGGTCAGAATGTCTTACCCCGGGGTCAAGCTTTACCCAGATTGTTGAGGGAGTTCCTTGTTCTACTCTTCTTGTCAGAGAGAAGGCACCCCGAATTAAACGTTTATTGCTCTGTGATAGTGGATCTGAATTCGCCCAATCAACCAGGGATTTTACCGCGCGTTTGGCAAATTTAATTGAAGGGGAGGAGCAAATCACGATTCTACACGTTATGTCCCAAATTAGCGCCGGGCCAGGGATCCGGGGAGAACAATTGCGATCAGATGCTGATGAATTAATCAATGCCCATACACCTGAAGGAGAACTTCTTGAGCGGGACATAGAGGAACTGAAACAGGCTGGGGTTCACACAGACCCCAAGATCCGTCACGGATTGGTTGTGGATGAGATCCTGGAAGAAGCCAGGAAAGGCGAGTATGATCTGGTCGTCATCGGTGCCCAAATTCCTGTTGGCTGGCGGAAGTTTTTACTGGATAATATTGCCCGAAAGATCGTAACCCAAATTGACCGCTCAATTCTGATCGTCAAACCAAAAATGGGCTCCTGACCCATTTTTGGTCATTTCCCATGGTTTATTCATGGGCAGACCATCTTTTTTCGCCGTTGATGGCAGGATCATAACAAGACATCGAAGAAAAAAATCCAAGCCAGGAGCTAACGATTACGTCCTGTCTGAATCGATCATCAATCCATACCCTAAACCAGGCACAGTTATCAGATATTTCGGATTCGAGGAATCTTTTTCAATTTTGCTTCGTAATCGATGAATCATCTGTCTCAGCATGTCGTGATCTCCCCCCATGGGTCCCCAGACATGCCCAATTATTATTTCCTTTGTCATTACATGTCCAGCATTGATCAATAAATATTGGAATAACCGATCTTCAAGCGGAGCAAGGGTAATTGGAGTTTGATTATCAATTGTGACCTCTCTTCTTGAACCCTCGTAGGTTAATTCTCCTATTTGGCGCACAGAAAGGTCGGTTCGTTGTCCCGCTCTCCTTAATACCGCATTCACCCGGGCGATGAGCTGTCTTGGGCTGAAAGGTTTAACAATATAATCATCTGCGCCAATTTTTAAACCTTCGACGATATCATCTTCTTCACCACGCACCGTCAACAAGATAATTGGCACATCCGACTCCTGGCGAATTTTTTTACAGACCTGAAATCCGTCCATTTTTGGCATGTTGACATCCAGGACAATAATATCAGGAGTTTCCTTGGACCACTGTTGAAGCGCTGATTGCCCATCATAGGAAAAAATAATCTCAAACCCTTCTCTCCGTAAGGTAAAAGCTACCACATCAGCAAGAACTCGATCGTCATCAACAATCAGCGCTTTCATTTGTCAATCGCCTTCCTCATCAAGGGGAAGAGTCAAGGAAAAAACTGCCCCCCCTTGAGACTGATTCTCCACTTGAACTTCTCCCCCGTGAGCTTTAATGATTTCTTTTACCACCGAAAGCCCCAGCCCTGCGCCCACATTCGAATAGCTTTCAGCTGAGTCTAATCTCACAAAACGCTGAAATATAAAATTCCTCTGATTAATAGGAATTCCAGGGCCCTGGTCAATGACTTTCACCTTAACCCATTTGTCCTTTGTTTCTACTTTGATTGTGATTCTCCCTTGATCGGGTCCATATTTGATCGCATTTGATAAAAGGTTAACCAAGACCTGGACGATCCTGCGTTGATCCGCTCTAACGGTAAGTTTTTCAGCTGGAAGATCCATATACAAATGCTGGTTATATTTTTTCATCAACGGCTGCATTGTGGAAACAGCTGAGGCAATGATTTTCCCCAGGTCAGCCCGACGGGGAGAGACCTTAAATTGTCCCGCTTCAATACTTGCGCTTTCGAGAAGATTATCTACAAAAGTCTGCAAGCTGACGATCCCCAGGTGGAGAGAGGTTAACAATTCCTGGAGCTCTTCCCCTGAAAGATCTTGGGATGTGTCATGGAGGAGTTCAATGGATGCCAGGAGGGCAGATAATGGGGTTTTAAATTCGTGGGCAATATTGGAAATAAAAATACCCAATAATCTGTGTATCGCATATTCATCACTAATATCACGAAAAACCAGCGCCACCTGGTCATCACCCATTTCTACCGGGGTCAGTTCCGCACCGGTTACCGCCAGGGTTGCATTTTTACCGTCCGCTAAAACAACATCGATATTCTGGCGCTGTCCTGGTTTGGGCATGACCTGGCTGAATGTCAAGCTCGACTCCGGCAGCTGGAAGACCAGATCACAATCACGATTCAGGGTATCCCGGCTCTCCCAACCGGTGATCTTTTCTGCCCCCGGGCTAAAAAAAGTAATCATATTCGCTGAATCCAGGGTTATGATCCCTTCAACAATCGAAGCTAGCAGGTGTTCAACCCATTTTTTTTCCAAGCGCAAATAGGTCATTGTTTCTAATAAATCTCTCCGGGCATTTTCCAATGCATTGGCTACCTGTGAGATTTCCCAAACCGAAGTATTGATCTTTACTGCCTCTGAAAGATTATCCTGGCTAAAATCGTCCGCAATATCAGCAAGCTGGACCAGGGGTCTGCTAATTTGCCTGGCAATAAGAACTCCGATCAACGATACAACTACAGCAATGGCAGCTATGCTTAATAACAATATTCTAAGCAGCTTAACCTGGGTATTCTGAATTTCAGAGATGCTCAACAAGATTTCAGCTTGGGCAAAATCGCTTTCCGCAAGCTGAAACTTGGTGGATAAATAAGGGGTTCCATTGAAATTAAAACTATACCCTTTCTCAATCTCTTCAATGGGCACAAAAATATCCTCCAGATCACTTCTCACAAGGGGAACTTCTTCCGCTGAAAGACTATTTGCTATCAGGTTGTTACCAACCCAGACAATGTGCTCTAAGCCTGTTTTCTCCTTCATGTCCTTTAATAACACACCATCAATTCTAATCCCAACGATCACCTCTTTTTTCCAACCTGAAATTGGATTTGCAGACGAAAGCCATAATTGTTGAACCTCGTCCTGGGAGACTACATGAAAACCAGGTGAGAGAAAATCATAGCAAAGCGTTTCTCGGGAAAGAGGAATCGTCGATGTTACTGTGTCCTGTTCTGAATCACAGATAGCAATCAGATCAAGCAATGTGCCGTTTTGTAAAATCTTTAGATAATTAAGTAAGTCATCCCGATCGCCATTGACAAATAGTTCTTGAATGGTCGGACGCTGAGCTGTTAGCAAAGCTAAATTATTGATCTGGTTTTGCTGCGCCTGATAAAGAGCTTGGGTGGTTTTTTCTCCCTGATAGATTTGCGTCCATGCTTGCTGATTCAGCTGAGACCTGATCACCCATACAGCCGGGAAACCAACTGCCGTCGCGATAATCACAACTACAGCGATTAAAGTTAACATTATTTGAAATTGGAACTGCCCCAACCACTTAATATTCTTCATTTCAATATCATTTTACACCATCCTTTATCCACTTGCTTCTGGTTAAGATTCCATTTATCGACGTTGCTGGGGGAATACAAAGTCTCTCATTTCTGGATGTGAATAAGGAAAAATCCTCACAATCGGGGGACCTGTCAATCATTGCTAGAAAACTAAAGTAAATCAGTTGGTACAATTTATATTATTATGAACCTGATCAATCTCCGCGATAAAAAGCTATTAGCCGAGTATTTCCGAAAGGATCCTTTCCTCCATCTATACAGCCTGGGAGATCTGGATGATTTTTTCTGGTTAAAAACAACCTGTTATGGAGTCCTCAGTGGAAAATCTGTGGACAAGGTAGTTCTGGTATACCATGGTGGAGCAATCCCCGTTCTGCTGGCTTTGTCACAGCCTGGCCAGCTGGAAAAGGAATATATCAACCAGCTCATTCTACTTCTGCCTGACCAATTTTATGCTCATCTCAGTCCCGGATTAGAAGAGTTGTTTTCAACCATATATACGATCTCTGATTATGGCGGTCATTACAAGATGGGACTCCAGGATCCTTCCCTGATCGAAAAGGTTAATACTGAGAACACCTGCCCTCTCACAGAAATTGACCTGGAAGAAATCCAATCTCTTTATCGATCAAGCTACCCTGACAACGCATTTGATCCGCGGATGTTGTTGACCCGGCAATATATCGGTTACCGAAGAGACGGCAGTCTGCTTAGCGTCGGTGGCGTTCACGTTTATTCCCCTGCCTACCGGGTAGCTGCCCTGGGAAACATAACAACCCGTCCCGATTACAGGAACCAGGGATTGGGGAGGGCAGTAACAGCAAACCTATGTTTATCTCTCCAGGAGAATGTTGACGTTATCGGGCTTAATGTCAAACAGGAAAATTCCCCGGCTTTAAGCCTCTACCGGTCCCTCGGATTTGAAATTTCAGCTGAATATGGGGAATTTTCACTAAAAAAACGACTTTAAACCCAAAAATCCCCTGAAAATAGAGGAAAATTCAGAACTTTTTAAGGTTAAGGGGTTACAATAAGAGAGAAGAACGATCATCTTCCTTCTCGATAGAATCGAAGCAGAATTAATGATTCTTTCAATGAATAGTAAGATGATTATTTAACCCGGGGTGTTCACGCCTCGTCACAATAACTGTTGGGCGGTTAATAACGTATCAAAGTTAAAGGAGATATTATGGCTTTCAAATTCACAAACTCAAAAGGCAAGACCTATATCTTGCATGGAAATACCAGGGTACTGAAAAGCGGAAAAGAATCAACACTCTACTACTTTGCGAAAGAAGAAAAACCAGGGAAAGCTCTCGACAGCGTTCCTGCAGGGTATGTGGTTTCTGAAAGCAAAAACGGATTGCCCGTACTGAAGAAGGGATAGTAAGGTTAAAAAAAAGTAAGCTGGATCATTCTGATCTGGAAGAAACAAAAACCTTGTCAGTGTTCTACGCAGAAAGTATCCGCCCAACAACGGTAATCTGTTCTTTCCCGCCAATGAAATTTCTGACAAGGTTTATTCTTTTAAGGGTCCTGCCTTAATACTGCTTATTCCCCCACAGTAATATACATTTTTATATCTTCATAGGTTGATGGTCCAATGCCGGGGACTTTTTGGATCTCCTCGATCCTGGTAAACGTGTGTTCTTCCCGGTAAGAGATAATTTTTTCTGCTGTAACTGGTCCGATTCCCGGCAGGGTTATCAGTACTTCCAGAGGCGCCTGGTTAATATTGATGAGCGAGATCATTTCCCCGGAATCTGACAAACCATAAGCTCTTTCACCATTTTCTATGCTGGAATTGATTTCAGCGTTATGATAAGGGACATAAATGTGGCTGCCGTCTTCCAGCAGTGCGGCTAGGTTAATAGAACCCGGTCTTGCATTTTCTGTAAACCCCCCGGCTGCTTCTACCGCGTCCTCAATCCGGCTGTGAACCGGTAAAGAATAAACGCCAGGAAATTGGACCGCGCCATCCACATTCACCACTAGAGGAGCTGCCGTGGGCGGGGGACGCAGCAAAATAGCCCTTCCGGATTTAGGTTTAGAAACCAGCAGTATCAGCCCGGCACATAACAAGCCGAAAAGAGCCCCGATTAAGAGATCCCACCATTTATTAAACATGTTTGCGATTGGTAAATCTTGTTATTTCCCCACTTCCAAACTTAACCCGAGACGCTGTTCTTTTGGATCCAGGTAAATAATCTCCACTGCAACTTTTTGGTTCTCCTTCAGCACATCCCAGGGAGATACCTGGTCTCCATTTTCCCCCAATTCAGAAACATGGATCAAACCATCCACGCCTTCCTCTAACTGGACAAAAGCCCCATAAGAAACAATATTCTTCACTACTGCCTCGACGATTTGTCCCTGCTGATATCGTTCGGTAATAGTCTCCCAAGGATTGGGGCACATCTTTTTTAGACTGAGAGCCACCTTGTTTACATCCCGGTCAATATTCAATATAAAGACCTCAAGCTCATCTCCTACCGCGACCACATCTGAAGGATGGTCTACCCTACCCCAGGAAAGCTCTGAGATATGGATCAATCCTTCCATACCTCCCAAATCCACAAAAGCGCCAAAGTCCGTCAGTGTAGTCACAATCCCGGGAATGCAGGTGCCTTCTTCAAGTGCATCGAGAAGTTTTAACCTTGTACCAGGCTCTGCCTGCGCTGCGCGTTCCGACATCACTACCCGGCAGCGATCTCTATCATATTCAATAATTTTCAGGGAAACAATTTGCTGCAGGTATTCCTTCTTTTTGTATCCTGCCAGCAGGTGAGAGGAAGGAACAAACCCGGTGATTTTTTCCCCCTGAACCAACAATCCGCCCTGGTTACAGCCGACTACCTTCAGCTGAAGGATTTCATCTTGTTGATACAACTCGTTGATATAGTTCCAGTCATTTTCCGGTTGGTATAAATTGACCTGGGTCTGAATGTGGGGTTCAGAGGAAAGTTGGCAGTCTTCTTGAAACTCTGCGCCTAAAAACCCATCATCTCCTTCAGATAAAGCAGCTTTCCACCACGCATCTCCCAGTTGGGGAGGTTCGCCTGGTATCTTTTGTGAATGATCCTTTTGAACCATTAATGATCCTAGTCAAATTTATGGCGAGCAAAATTTATTGTAACATTTTTTTGGTATTTCCAGAAGACGATTCTTTACTTTCTTCACGAGCTTGTTTTTCCATTCCCAGAATCGTTTTTGCTACAACCTCAATAGCAACCTTCTGTTTGCGGTACAGATTCGCTTCAGACATTGCCAAGCGTTTGGCTACATCCCTGACTTTTTGTCCTTTCAGAAACTTCATCTCCAAAATATTGTACAAAATCCAATCCAGAGTAAACCTCCTGGTTCCTTCAGGACGAATCTTGTCAATTGCCTCTCTTAATATAGACCGGACAGCTTTTACAGAGATCCCATCATGTTCCTCCAGCGCATTCTGTACAACTTCAAGCTGCAGCAGCGGACTTTCCGAGAGATGCGGTCCCCCCCAGTAATCCGAAAGAGCATCCCTGACCCATCCAGTCAAGGTGCCCTCATCCAGAGTGAAATCATTCGCCGCTGTAGTGAGCACGCTGGTTCCATCGAACCGGGAAGCTGCTCTTAAACTCTGGATCCGATTCATCTGAGGAGTTAAATCTTCGATAGAAGTAAAAATCTGCTGTTGGAAATTTCTATCTTCCAGCGCTTGATAAGCGCGTTGAATTAGTATTTGGAAAGCTTCTTTCTGATCTCCATGGAACTCCTCTCTGGGGATCTCCACTCCCACCAATCCCAACAAATCATCCGGTTCAGCTTCACTGAATACAGGAATGATCCAATACTCTCCCCAGGAGAACAGCTCAAACTGTCCTATTTTTTCTTCAGTGGTAGCTGCTTCCAGGATATTTTGGGATAAATCCTCTTCGTCAAATCCTGCCTGGCCTCCTACAGAAACTAGAAAATCCACCCCGCTTCTATTAAAAGAAGCAGTAAATGCTTTCTGGACCTGGAGGCGATCGCATATCGCTGCCAGTACCGATTCAAGTAATTGTTTAAGATCATCAGTCGTAAACAATCTTGCTTCCAGATTCTGGACCAAGGTCAAATTGTTTTTTTCTTCACCAAAAAGAAACCAGCGCTCCCACATTGGCGAAAACATAGTGATCATATATTGCATGAGTAAAAAAGTGCCTGCCATGACAACTGGAGCAAAAACGGCGATCGGGTCGCCTATTCTCCTGGCTAAAGTAGTTAACGCCAGGACTGTGCTGACCGTGATGGGTCCCCTCATCACCCATTTAATCAACCGCCTTTTTACTACCCGGTCAGGCCAGGGAACACCAAAAAAAGCGACAGCATAAGCCATGATAATGATTAAACCGGATACCAATATATTGCTAACAACAGCTGCCAACCAGAACACATAGGGGTGAACGGAGGCAAATGCTGATCCAAATAGCAGATAGGGGAAAGAACCCAGGGCAGGTGCCAGGGCACCTCCAATCAGGTATCCCATTCTTCTGCGACCAGACCGGGTTCTAGTCCGATGATACGCTCGCTGAAAATTGAACCAGGCCCAGATCATACTCAGCACGTAAAAAGCAGAAAATACCCAGGTCAGGTTTGTCCTTTCCAGGTGCGGAGCAACCACATTTTCAGTAACCAGGGGTCCCACCAGCAAATAATATGGAATTGTAAGCAGAAATAATCCAGAAATGATAAAGGTCGCTTTAACCAGCTTCGTCCGACGTCCGCGGGACGGACGGCCTGTTGTGGCTAGCACAGCATCTGAAAGCAGTACATAGGCTGATGGCAAAAAGATGATGCCAATCCATTGGATTTGGTACCAACGCTCGACCCAGATAAGATTACTGACTACACCTGCAACTGACTCCCCCACAAAAACAACCACTACACAGGCCATGATAAAGGCAGATGAGCGGGCAACTTTATCCTTTAGATTAAAAGTTAAAGCATAGAGAAGCAGAGAAAAAGCTGTGATTGAAATACCAGCTGCCAGGAGCTGATTAAGCGTCTGCAAAACACTCAAAAGGTTCATAGATAAGAGGAAAAGAAAATAGCTATCTCCTGATCGCGGTAATATTGATCATTGTATCCGGAAAATTCAAAGCCCAACTTGTATGCAAATTGAATGGCAGGATAATTTTTTGGCTGCATTTCCAGAGTTAGGCGATGAATGCCTTTTTTCCCGCACCAATCCTGGGCAGCTAAAACCAACGCACTGGCGATCCCATTTCGCCTGTAAATCCGATCCACTGCCAGATCCTCTACCCAGGCACTGGCCGGGGTAAGTCCCAACCTGACACTAATATACCCTCGAACTATCCCATCTTCTTCTGCCAATAACAAAAGGTCCCGCTTGGTCCAATCATCTAGAAGTCTGCGGGGAATACGCGGGTAATTAACATGCACCTCACGGGGTAGGCGGACTTCCCGGAAAGATACCTGGGTCTGAAGATCTGTAAGATCCAGTGTCATCTGCCAGACATGGCCGGTTGCATAATTGTGATCTAATGAGATCATCTTCGGTATATCAGTAGATATTGTAGGGCGGATATCAATTTTAGCCATAAATCTTTCCGGGTTTATTCACTGGGAGGTTCGACGAATAAATACACAGCGCAGGGTTCTCTTTGAATACCTTGATTATCAATCACAACCAAGCGCAAATAATAATTGCCGGACTCCAATTGAGTTGTATCCCAAAATCCCAGGATACCATCGTCTTTGGGAGAATCACCTGCCTGTATAGTTAGCCAGGTATCTGTACCTGCTCTAGAAATCTCGAATTTGTAAAAACCAAAATCAGCAATGTTTACCGTACCTTCCACCTCAACGGTATCCTTAACGGTGGAATTGTTTTCAGGGAAAGTAATCATGACCTCATCTGGAATACATCCAATCTGGATTATCTCAGTCCCTGGCAGCGGGGTTTCCTGAATATCAGCAGAGGATGTAACCGTCTCTGCGGCCAGGGTTATGGTCGGTGTAGCTAATAAATCGAGTGTAGCAGTCGGCAATGGTTCCACCCCGGGTATGGCAGGTATGATAAAAGAGACCAGTCCAAATTCTGCAGTTGCCAGGAAAAGTAAAACTACCAGCAGCGCAGCCGAGCGGTTTAATCTCGCTTGGGCGCTTTCTTTCTCTAATCCGAAAGCTGCGGCCCGCAATTCTTCCCAAGCACTAAAAAATTTACGGAGATGCCATACTGTAAATATTCCCAATATGATATAGATCAGAAACTCAAGTTCTTTCAGGTAGCGTAAAAATTCATTCATTAAGTTTTATGACATTAGCTCCAGGTCTGCTTAAGCTGAATAGGTAAATTTTATCTTAAGGGAAAAAGCGCCCTGGCAATTAGACGGGGTCTGGATTTATAACGCCCTCAGTATTCCCCGGATTAGTTTCATCATTTTCGGCGCCAGCAATTTCCCAGTCTCAATCACTTCCTCATGGGTAGTCTCGGCTTCCCCGAACAAATTGGATTGGTTTGTGATTCCTGAGATTCCCAGCACTCGCTGACCGCCGTGATTGGCTACAATCACTTCCGGAACCGTTGACATGCCTACCGCATCAACGCCGGCATTAAGCAGGAACCTTAAATCTGCAGGGGTTTCAAAAGTTGGACCTGCCAAACAAACATAGATGCCCTCATAAAGGGTTATATCCAATTCATTAGCTACATTCCGGGCTATCTCGATCAATTTACGATCATAAGCTTGGCTCATATCAGGAAAGCGGGTACCGAATTCTTCCAGGTTTGGACCCCGCAGGGGATTTGGGCCTGCCATGCCCAGTAAGTTTAAGTGATCAGTGATTAACATCGGATTTCCGGGATTAAAATCCTGATTTATCCCACCGGCAGCATTGGTAACTACCACGATTTCGATCCCTAACCGCTGCATAACCCTGATGGGCAGCGTGACCTGGCTCATTTCATAACCCTCATAAAAGTGAATTCTGCCATTCATGACCAGGACATCTTTTCCTTCCAATTTACCAATAATCAGCTCCCCGGCATGTCCTTCGACTGTTGATAAAGGCCAGCCTGGAAGCTCATGATAAGGGATAATCGTGGGATCTTGAATGGATTCTGATAAGGGGCCGAGGCCTGAACCCAGAATTAATCCAATTACAGGTTGAACAGATATTCTGCCCCGAATCTCATCTGCAATCTGGTCCATATCTTCAATCGTATATATGATCTTCATTGGGATGCTTTCCTTTATTCTGCCTTCAAAGCGATTCAATTAATTATAACATCAGCCTGGTTTCCATCCTGAGATGTCCTCTTGCAAGGATGATGTTGAAAACAACATTCCGTTTAGCGGCTTAGGATAATACATCCTTAAAAACCTGGATAACCTTTTCAATATCCTGATCGTCGATCCAGATATGCACTACCATTCTGAACTGCCGCTCTCCTGTAACACCAACCAGGACTCCTCGATCTTTTAATTTTTTTCTTGTTTCCTCCGCATTCAGGGACAATTCCCGGGAGAGGTTGATATATACCATATTGGTTGGCGGTTTCTCATGCTCGAGGATCAGTCCTTCAATACTCCCTAAACCCCGGGCAAGGTCCACTGCCCGTTGATGGTCCTGATCCAGGAGGGGCAGATTTTTTTCCAGGGCATACAATCCTGCCGCAGCGATCATGCCTGCCTGCCGCATACCTCCCCCCAGCATCTTGCGTGTTTTTCGAGTCCGCCTAATGAATGCTGCCTTACCGCACAATACTGATCCCACTGGAGCTCCCAACCCCTTACTAAGGCAGAACATAACGGAATCTGCAGGTTCAACAAGTTCGGCAGGATTCACTTTGAGAGCAGCGGCGGCGTTAAAAATTCTCGCCCCATCTAGATGGAACTTCAATTGATGCTCTTTAGCAATCTCTCCCACCTGCCGGGTATACTCCCCGGTCAGCGCAACCCCACCACAGCGATTATGGGTATTTTCGAGAGTTATTAACCGAGTTGGCGGGTCATGAATATCATCCCTTCGGATTGCTTTCCGAATATCTGCCAACCTTAAAGTACCGTCTTGCTGATTGGGAATGATGTGTGACTGAATGCCTCCCAGGGCGGCGATACCTCCTACCTCATACAAGAATGTATGGGCTTTATCGCCCAGAATGATTTCACTTCCACGCTCGCAATGAGACAGGATGGCAGCCAGATTTCCCATGGTGCCGGAAGGAATAAATAATCCTGCTTCTTTACCCAGCAGCCGGGCAGATTCTTCCTCCAGTAAATTTACTGAGGGATCTTCTCCATAAACATCATCTCCAACCTCAGCTTTGGCAATCACTTCTCGCATCTCAGGAGATGGTTTGGTTACTGTATCTGAACGAAGATCAATCATTTAATGGGCTCCTTCTTTGTTGTTTCTTAATAAATCCAAGATTTCAACCAACTCACTTGCCAAAGGCGCTTCAAAGGTTTTTTTTGTCTTTTCTCCCGGAATTAGAATCGAGAGTCGGAAAGCATGTAAAAATTGCCGTTGGATTTTTATACTGGGCTTTTTCCTTCCATAAACGGTATCGCCAACAACCGGACAGCCGAGAAATGCCATATGAACCCTGATTTGATGGGTCCTTCCAGTGAGGATAGAAACTTTTATTAAAGTGTGTTCAGGAAATACTTCCTGGGTAAAGTACTCGCTGATGGCTTCTTTTCCATCACGGTCCAGTGCTGGAGCCATACGCTGGCGGTATTTTGAATCCCTTCCGATTGCTACTTCCACTCTGCCCTGGGGAGTGGGAGGCCGGCCATCTACCAGCGCCAGATACTGCTTGTTTACGGTGCGAGCCTGGAATTGATCCTGCAGAAACTGGTGCGCCCGATCATTCTTTGCGAGCATGATAACACCCGATGTGTTCTGATCCAGACGATGAACTAAACCCGGTCTTTTTATCCCACCTACCCCCTCAATCTCCGGAGCATACCCCAGAACAGCCTGGACCAGGGTTCCTGACGCGTGACCAAGAGCCGGATGCACAACCATTCCAGCAGGTTTGTTAATAACGATCAAATCGTCATTTTCAAATAATATGTCGAGGGGAATGTCCTCTCCGACAAGCGTGGTGTCCCGCGCAGGAGGTATGGTAACTTCCACCTCCGCACCCGGATTCAACAACTCTGATTTTTTATAAATTGGAAATCCGTCTACATTTACTCTCCCCTCAGAGATCAATTTTTGGATAAAGGAGCGGGAATATTTTTCCAGGTAGTCCGCTAAAAATTTATCGAGTCGAAGTTCTCTTTCAGTTTGATTATGAAGGATAATTGTCTCTTCACTCATCCCGTGTTTTTCTCTCCTCTATCCACATCCCTACCAGTAGGACTACAACTCCCATCGTAATGCATGAATCCGCCACATTAAATACAGCAAACCTTCCAATCGAGATAAAGTCTGTGACGTACCCGCGATACAACCTGTCTATCAAATTTCCCGCTGCTCCGGCCATCTGCAAACTCAAGGCAAGCCGGAAATAATAATCTTCGGCTGGGATCCGGGGAAAATAAAGTAAGATCATGGTGATAATAAAAAATGCCAGTGCCAAAAAGACCCCATTCATTCCCTGAAAAATTCCAAACGCGGCACCAGTATTATGCCAATTAACAATCCGAACATAGGGTGCTAACCATTCTACGGGCATCCATACTTCATTAAATGATAAATTCGTTCTGACCACAGATTTTGTCCATTGATCAAGGACAACTAACGAAATTGATATAGGCAGTAAAAAGGCATACGCTTTTAGATATTTTCTCAATATATCCTCCATTCCGAAATAATTACCCCATTTTACCGTACAAATTCAACATAACCCAATATCATTCCGTACACCTGGGCCTGTGTAGATACACTGCGTCCAGGGGGATATTGGCTTCAGCTGGGGAAAACATTGATCGGGGGGGAAAGTACATGCTATAATCTTCGAAGGTGAAATAAAGATGAATGAGCCAGTTCTTGTCCTAAACGGCAATTATGCTCCTATCAACATTTGTACAACCCGGCGGGCGATGGGATTGATCCTGGTCGGCAAGGCCAACCTGGTAATGGACGGGCGCGGAATAGTCCGAACGGTCTCTAGAACATTCCCTAAACCTTCCATCATCCGCTTACACCACGTAATAAAACGACCCAGACCCAGCGTAAAATTATCCAAACGAGAAATTTTCAGGCGGGATCAGTATAGATGTCAATACTGCGGTCAGTTAGCCAAGAACCTTACCGTGGATCATGTTCTTCCACAGCACCTGGGTGGGGAATCTAATTGGTCAAATCTGGTTACCGCCTGTGCTGCCTGTAATCATCAGAAAGGGGGATATACACTGAGGCATTCCGGTTTAAAATTGCGAAAAAACCCCCAACAACCTCCAGGGTCTGCTGTATATCTTTTCCGGAAATATCTAAACACATACCAGGAATGGGAGCCTTTTATCCAGGGTTGGTAACCAGAATCTTTTTATTTTATAAAATCAATTTCCATAAAATCTTCCGCCAGTATTACCTTACCGGGGAAGGTTTTTTTTGCTTCCGCAGTGATCGATTCGGCTGTTTTATCACCGTAGATTGAATAATGAACCAGGTAAAGCTTACCAACCTTGGCCCGGGATGCTATCTCTCCGGCTTGAGCAGGTGTGGAATGTCCCTCATAGGAACCTCCAGCTTCGTGAATTAATACGTCCGCTCCGGCTGCAAGATTAACTATATTGAGATGGGGATTGGTATCACTGGAATATGCAGCGCAAAACTTGTCTTTTATACTTTCAATCCGTAGTCCAATAGTGGGTATCAGGTGATCCCCGGGAGATGATTGAATCCTGAAATCTTGATTCTCCAATACTAATGTCAATTCTTCCTCAGGCAGTGCGTGAAAAGAGACCGGGTACATGTTCTTCCAATCTCCTAAATCAAATAAGGCCAACATTTTTTCTGCTCTGGAAATTGTATGTTGAGATCCATAAATCCTGAACTCATTTTTTCTTCCCAGAAGCCACATATCCATCAATAGATTTGGAAGTCCTGAGACATGATCCGCATGAAAATGAGTAATGATCAGATCATTCAGGTCTTCAAAATCAATTCCTGCCTTCCGTAATCTAAGGATTGGATTTGACGCACAATCCACCAGGATGGATGACTGCTCCCCCTGGATAACCAGATAAGTGTTTTCATGCTCTTCGAAGGCGACAGCGCTGGCCGTACCCAGGAATATTAGTTTGGCCATTTAGCTCTCCTTGTAATAACAACCGGACAACGTTTCATCGACTGAAAATATTCAAGGCAACCAGGGGTGTAATATAGACCTCAAAAAAAGAGGCTGCCAGCAGCAGTGGAATAATAACCAATAACATAATACGGGTCCAATCGGCAAGAGTCCTTATCCAGGCTTCTCCAATCGTATACTCCTCGTTGGGAGTAACCAGTATCAATCCCAAGCGGATAATCAAAGCCCCAGCAAGAATGATTGCCGGGATCTCAAAGATCCCATGGGGAACCACAAAACCAAGCAAGAATTTCCAGGGAGGCAATCCAGTTTGGCCTGCAACCGCAGTGAAATAACCAATAATACTGAAGGGGAAAATGAGAGCGATAATTCCTAACACACCAAAGGAGAAAATTCCCAGCAAACTGGCCAGTGTTATAGCCCGTAAGTTATGAAATAAGATCATACCTGCACCCTGAATTGAGAAGAACCGGATGGGACCTATTTCTTCTATTCCGGAAACCAGCCCCTCTTCAAGATTCTCCCAATCCAGCAGGTCTGCCGGGATTGAAAAAACTTCCGCCTGAGAATTGCCGACCAGGGCGCCGGCAAGTATAAATATAAATGCGAGCAGAATGGACCATTTCAGTGATTTCAGCGTACCCCAGACATTCATCCGCCACCAGGTTCGGAACGGACCCGGCACACCAATAAATGCGGACTTAAACACCTGCCAGGCCCATTGCAGGTTAAAAGTATCCAATTCTCTGCCTAATAATTCTTCCCGGTTAAAGTGAGCAATCCCGGTTCGGATAAACAACCAGGCTACAAGCGCCTGCCCAAAAATAGCGTACCAAAGAACATGATATCTCGCCCAGAACATGATCATGCTCTCGCCTACCAGAAGCAGCGCCATGGGAATGATAATAAATGACGCCAGGAGATTTGCAGCCCGGACAGAAGTTGTTTGAGATGAAATAACTACTGCTCCGCTAACCATCACCAAGGATTGAACTGTGGCCAGAGCAACCACCTGGATTAACAGGATTGTGTCAGGTACCCATCCTACCTGCCGGTATACCCCGATCAGGTAGACACTGATAGCCAAAAAACTGGCAATTAATGGGGGAAACATCACAGCCATTAACTTCCCCAGGTAAAGTTGAACATCCGACAATGGACTGCTGAGCAGCGGCTCAATGCTTCTCCTCTCTTTTTCCCCCACAAAACTTTCCAAGGCAATTACCAGAGAAACCGAGATCGGGAAAAAACCCACCACCATTAACAAAAACGGTATCAGGCGGTCAGCAATAATCGGGGCACCGTATTTTGCAACAAAATCAACTGACTGCTGGGCGGTAAAATTCATCAGCCCGGGAAAAAAGATCGTTAGAATAATGATGGGGGCAATGATTCGCCAATCACGGAATTGATCCCGAACCTCACGCCGGGTGACAATCATCGCTTTTTGAAGATTAACCCACATGGCTAATCTCCTCTATTGGCGCCTGACTGACTGCCTGAAGATATACCGATTCCAAGCTGCGTTTGATCTCCTCTACTCGAACAACTGCGAATCCCGCTGATACTAGATTCTGAATCAGAAGAGGATTAATCTCTTTCGGAGCAGTTACCTGGTAATGGAACCAATCTGCTCCCTTTTCAGTAATTTCTACTCCTGAAGGAAGAGGCAGGTTGCGGCAGTCCAGGTTCCCGGCCAATTGAATATGATATTCATCTGGACCTAATAACTGTCCCTTTAATTCCCCATAGGTTCCGCTGGCAATGATCTTTCCGAAACGGATGATGGCAATTTTATCTGCCAACTCTTCAGCCTCAGCAAGATTATGAGTACAGACAATAATTGCCCGGTCTTCTGACCGAAGCGATTTAATCGCATTTCTAACCAATCGGGCACTGGCGGGATCCATTGCTGAAGTAGGTTCATCCAATAATAAAACCGGCGGGGAATGTAGCAGCGACCGCGCCAGGGATAATTTCTGCCTCATCCCTTTTGAATACTGTCCTATCCTGCGATTCACAGCATCTAATAAATCAAACTTGTCCAGCAAATATTGAATCCGCCCTTCCCGTTCTTCTGCAGACATACCATAAATCTGACCAAAGAAATCCAGGTATTCCAGAATATACATCCTGTCATACAAACCATGATCCTCGGTTAATACGCCAACAGCTGATCGCACCTTTCCGGCCTCGGAAATCACATCATATCCTGCTACCTGGGCAGTTCCACTGCTGGGGCGGAGCACAGTAGTCAGCATTCGGATAGTTGTGGTTTTCCCTGCTCCGTTTGGACCCAGAAGCGCGAGGACTTCACCTGCCCTTACCTGGAGGTTTACTTGATCTACTGCTCTTATGTCTTTAAAATTTTTGCTGAGATTCTTGGTAATGATCATTGAATTGAAGGCTCATCGGGTTTTCTCTTTTGGCGGATTATGAATAGTACTCCGGCCACGAGAACCACAGCTGTCATGAATGCCTGGTTAATATTGATTCCCTGGAAGGAAGAGATGTCCAATCGGAGAAATTCCAAACCAGCTCTTCCAAACCCATAGAAAATAAGATAGATCAGAAACAAGCTTCCCGATTTTATCTGATCCTGATATTTCCTGCCCACCCACAGCAGAAAAGCCATGTTTAAAACACTCCAGATTGCCTCATACAAAAATAAGGGGTGGTAGGAATCCACTAATTCGTAACCGGGCAGGCGATACAGCGGATCAATAGTGATTGCCCAGGGCAGATCCGAAGGAAGTCCATATACTTCCTGATTGATGAAATTACCCCAACGTCCAACAGCTTGCGCAAGTGCAAGTCCGGGGGCAATAATATCAAGCCAAATAGAAATTGTTTCCCTTTTTTTTCTGGCAAAAATGCTCAAGGCGATTGTTCCGCCAATAACAGCTCCAAAGATCCCTGCTCCGCCTTTCCAGATTGCAATAGCCGCATTAAGGTGGGTGAGATAGTAGTGGGTGGTAATTCCACGATTCACCATGGATTGGGGAGGGGTTAGGATATGCCATAATCTAGCTCCAATTACACCGCCAAGGAATATCCAGGGAATCGCATCAATCAGAAAATCCAGAGGTTTTCCCCTCCTGGCTGCTTCTCTGGATATAATAACCAGTGCAACCAAAATCCCCAGGGTGATTATTATTCCATAATAATGAATGGTGATTGGTCCCAAATTAAAACCTGTAGGCATAAGTTATCACTTTTCCTGGAATGAATCCTGGTTTCTGGTTGTTTTCCCCCGCTAGAGTTTATCCCCGAACTGCTCGTCCGGGTCAATAAATACTTCCCGTTCTATCCCGCTTCCTCTAGAAGGTCCAACGTACCCCAGGGTTGATAATTCGTCCATCAATCTGGCAGCCCGGGGATACCCGATACGCAATTTACGCTGAATTAAAGAAGTTGAGGCTCTCTGGGAATCGCGGACGATTTTGAAAGCATCCCTAATAAGATCATCATATTCGTCCAGTTCTGCCTGCTCCTGGAGAACATTCTCCCAGGGTGGAAGGCTGAGCTCTTCCGGTTCAATATCAGAAATTTCTTTCCAGGCTTTAATGACCCGTTCCAATTCTTCCGGAGTTACAATGCATCCCTGAGTTCGGATGGGGTTGGCGGCTTCTGGCGGTAAAAATAGCATATCGCCGTTCCCTAACAGCGATTCTGCACCGTTCATATCCAGAACCACCCGGGAATCTACCGAGGAAGCTACCGCGAATGACATCCTGGCCGGGAAGTTTGCTTTGATCAATCCTGTAACCACATCGGTGCTTGGTCGTTGAGTCGCAACCACCAGATGAATTCCGGTCGCTCTTGCCATCTGGGCTAAGCGGACAAGGCTGAACTCCGTCTGCGCAGGAGCCATCATCATTAGGTCAGCCAATTCATCAATCATCACCACAATGCGGGGCAAGATTTCCCAATCCTTCCTCCGACTTACTTTATTGTTGTAAGTGTCAATATTTCTGGATCGTGTTTCATCCAGAACTTGGTATCGCCTATCCATCTCGGCAACTACCCACTGCAGCACACCTAGAATACGCTCCAGATTGGTCTCTACTTTTCCGTACAAATGAGGAAGACCATTAAACCGAACCAGCTCAACCATTTTTGGATCAATCATCACTAACTTGAGCTGTTCTGGTGTATTGTTCATCACCAGGCAGGTGGTTATGGAGCTGATGCAGACGGATTTCCCCGATCCGGTTGTTCCTGCAATTAACAGGTGCGGCATACTGGCTAAGTCCGCCACGACTGGTTCTCCGGAAACATCACTTCCCAGGGCAATTGCCAGAGGGGAATCCAACTTATAAAAAGCGTCTGACTCAATTATTGACCGGAGATATACCAGGGAGGATTTCTCGTTGGGCACTTCAATACCGATATAGGATCTTCCCGGAACTGGCGCTTCAATACGCAGCTGCTTGGCAGATAAAGCAAGAGCCAGATCTTTCTTAAGCGAGGTAATTCTTGATACCCGAACCCTTTTCCTTTCTTCATCAGCATCATCATCAGTTCCATTTAAATATCCGGGTTTAACGGCAAATTGTGTTACCGTTGGACCCACTTGAAATCCAACTACCTGGGAAGGAATGCCAAATTCCGCCAGTGTCTTCTCAATTAATCCTGCAGACATGTTAATATGCCGCTGATTCGGTCGAAAAGTCTTTCCGGAAGTCAACAGGTCAAGACTGGGTAGGTGCTTATCCCGGGGAGGTGATTTTTGCGGTTTATCTTCCCTGGAATCAACCTTAAATTGTTTGCGGAATTCCGGCGGTATTCGCTGTTTCCGTTTCTCCGGCGCAGGTTTCTCCGTTTCTGAAGGTCCCTTCTCTTCCCTGTAGAGTTGATCCAGATCTGTGGGTTCCAGCTCAACTACCGCGGGATGCCCCTGGATTTCAGATATTTGCTGCCGCAGCCTATCAGTCAAACCCAATCCCACTATGCTGCCTATTACTGCACCCAAAAAGGCCAGTATCCCGGTCCAAACCAGACCAATCAAACTGGAAAAAGCTTCCACCAAACCCCAGCCGACCAGCCCGCCATCCAATCCTTCCCGGGCTCGGGTCAGGGAATGCCCTCCAAAGACTGTAAACAACATAATCAAGCAGAAAATTGCGCCTTCCAGGGCAAAAATCCTCACCCATAAAACCGAGTAAGGTTCGCCCGCCTGCTGTTTTAACATCCAGATTCCCAGGATTATGCCAGAGAGGACAACAAATACACTCCCCCATCCTAAACCCAATCGAATGATATTTGTCCATCTTAATAATGCAGATCCAGCTACCAGCCCGGGAAATATGGTGGCAATCAAAGTCATGATGGAGAAAGCAAGCAAAAGAATGCCGCCGATATCCCAGCTGTAATTTCTGAGACGGTTCCAGATACCCTGGAAGGATTTACCTTGCTGCGTCAGGGCATCTAGTATATCTTTTACGTTACGGGGGTCCTGTTTATTCGGCACAGGTTCTCCTACGTGTATTGATCGCCGGGTTGAGATTTCTGGCTAAAAGAAGCCAGTCCGATACCAGCTAAAATAAGTATAGCACCAATTATTTTTACTGCCGGCGGCGTCTCATTGAGAAAAATATAAGCCAAAATAGTAGATCCAATCGGTTCTCCGAGCAGGCTTACAGATACATAGCCAGCAGGCAAATATTTCAGCGACCAATTAAATATGGAATGCCCCAGAAGCTGAGGGATAACAGCTAGTAAGATCAACCAACCATATACCCGGGTTGGAAATACAGGAGGAGCACCTGCCATGATAAACATAGCAATCACCAGGAACAGTGCAGCAGCGCTGTAAACAAGGAATATATACGGCGTTAAGGATATTTTTCGCCGCAGATGTCTGCCGATCAATAAATATGCTGCCCCGGAGATAGCGCCCAATATCGCCAGGAGATCCCCTAACAGGTTTTGAGATCCCGACAAACCATCCTGAAAATGGCAAGTGATACCAGTGGGCATCCAGGAACAGACATCACTGCCCGCAATAATGGCGCCACCAAGCAAAGCCACAATCGTGCCTGCGATGGCAAGCCGGGGTGTTTTTTCACCCAGGAAAACTGGCGCCATCAAGGCAATCCACAACGGGGTTGTAGTGACGAGGACAACAGAACTGGCCACAGATGTATACTCGAGAGAAGTGATCCAGGTAGCAAAGTGAACAGCTAAAAAAAATCCGGCCAGCAATGTAAATCCAAGGTCTTTTCTGGATAAGGACAGCAGTTCGTTTTTGTATTTAACAATCGTATAGGGGAAAAGAAGCAGAGCCGCTAAGCCCAATCTGAAAGCAGCGATCGTAATCGACGGCGCATATTCCTGGGCAAAACGGATGAAGATCGATGCCGTGGAAACAGCTGCTATGCCGATCGGTATAATCAGGTATGGTGCTGCAGGAGGGATAGCGTCCTTTTTCATGAAGAATGTAACCTCTTTTTGAGAAGAGAGTTTCCAGGATAGTGTTCTTTCTTGACAAAGAAAAAATCGGGGACTACAATTCGAAGCTAGAGAGATTATTATACAGCAGTTGGAAACACTTTTTTATCAATCAAGCTAGTTTTGGAGGATTTTTTTATGACCCATGTAATCACCTCTTTCTGCATGTATGACGCCAGCTGTGTTGAAGTCTGCCCTGTGGAATGCATTGTGCCTGGTAAACCGATGGAAGAATGGCCCACATACTACATCGATCCCGAAATCTGCATCGACTGCGGCGCGTGTATACCTGAATGTCCCCAAGATGCCATTTTCATAGATGATGAAGTTCCCTCAGCGTATGAAGCCCAAGGTGATGAGCGGGTGAGCATGCCAGCAGGAACCGAAGGCTGCAACGAGGAACACGAATCAGAAGATGTTAATGGAGTAACCCATGTGCTGAAATATACCCGGGTTCTTGACGCGGGAGAAGTTATTGATCTAACGCCTGCGATCCAACTTAATGAAGATTACTTCACTGATGGCCCCGGGTATGATGCACTAGATTAATCGCAGTCGTTACCCCGGATTGAAAAAAGAAGCCGTTTCCCGGCTTCTTTTTTTTTTAATTATCAATAAGTTAGCTTCTTCAATTGGAGGACCTGCTTCGTTTCCTGAAAGAAAAGATTTCCTTCAACTTCTACCCGCCTTCCCCTGCTACTCGTAAATCACGCTTAAGAAAACGCCAGCTGCCTTCTCCACCGACACGGACGTCACGGCGCTGGAACATCTGCCAGGAAATCAAGACCAGAACCAGGTCAATGGCGATGAAAACGCCGAACCAGGTCAAGTTGAGGCCATCCTCGATGGCTGTGGCCGTCTCCAGGTAGGTCAATGGCGAGAAATCAGCAGCTCGTTCCAATTGGTCGACAACCCCTGAAAGTAGAGTGATGAAGAAACTGGCAACCACCAGCATTGCAGTTAGCATGCTGGCTATTCTGCGGGCCGGCAGCAGCATACTTAAGAGCAAGGCCAGGGTCATGAAGAACATCAAGATAGCAAACAGGGAGGTGAATGGCAGCAGCAGATCCAGGGCTGGAATGGTGAAATTCTCTGACCAGGTCATGGACAGCAGCAGCGAAGCCCAGGAGATCAGCAGCAGGATGATGGTCACCAGTGTAGTGGTCAGGAAACGACCCCAGAAAAGAGTCGTGCGGCTGACGGGGTGGGCCAGGATCAGGTCGAGTGTGCCGCCCTCTTCATCACTGGCCAGCAGGCTGGCACCCGCCCCGGCAGCAAATAGGCCGATGATCAATGGTAGAAAGGAAAAGTACTCGACATCAAGCCAGCCGATCGGAGTATTCATAGAGTCGAAATTGAAGATATCTGCCAATTCCGGCATCGTTACTGCGTATGCATTCATCACATCCATCATTTCATTACTGCCAACCATCATATCGTATAAAGAACCCATCATAATCGCCAGGGCAGCCAGCCCAATTCCCCAACCAATGAGCGCACCGCGTGCGCTGCGAAAGCTGTATCGAATTACAGTAAACATTTTAATTGTCCTCCTCCCCTTCATAATAAGCAAGGAAAATCTCTTCCAGGCTGGTGCGCTCGGTCTCAAAATCGTTGACCGGGTACTTTGCCAGGGTCTTGATCAGGGGATCCATTGCACCTTCAACCTGCAGTAATACGCCCAGGCCATCGTCTTTGGCAACCAGCTCAACCCCCGGAAGTTTATAGAGTTCTTCAGCTTCGGTGGGCTGCTGGAAGCGGATGCGCACCTGGCGCATGGAGCGGTTGAGCAACGAAGCGGTCTCGGCCACTTCGACAATCTTGCCCGCGCGGATGATGGCGACCCGGTCGGCGACGGCCTGTACTTCGCTGATGATATGTGAGGAAAAGAAGACCGTGGCCCCATTATCCTGGGTTTCGGCCAGCATGCGCAGAACTTCCTGTTGCATGAGTGGGTCAAGGCCGCCGGTGGGTTCGTCTAGCAGCAGCAGCTCGGGACGGTGCATCAGCGCCTGCACGACGCCAACCTTCTGCTTATTGCCATGCGAGAAGTTTTTAATTGGGGTCTTGAGTTCCAACTTGAGACGGTCGGACAATTCTTCGATGAAATCCCAGTTCGAACGATTGCCGCGCAGGCGGTTGAAATAACGGAAAATCTGCTGGGCGGTCATATTCTCGTCCAGGTGCAGTTCGCCGGGCAGATAACCGACGCGCGCTTTTATCGCTTCAGGCTCTGCCTGCGGGTTCAGCCCCAGCACACTGATCGTACCTCCTTGCGGGTGAATCAAATCCAGCATGCAACGGATGGTAGTGGTTTTCCCGGCCCCATTCGGACCCAGGAATCCCAGGATTTCACCCCGGTTTACCTTGAGATCGACCCCATGAAGTGCCTTAAACGATCCGTAATACTTTTCCAATCCGTCGATGGTTATCGCAAAATCATTCATAATGTTTCTCCAATAGTATGACAACCCTTTATTCTAATTATCCAGCTAACTATCAACCTGCGAATAATCTCCAGATCTGCGCTGTAAAGAAAACAATCACAAAACCCATTAAAACAGGCAGCAAGGTGGCAACCGTGGTCCATTTAATGCTGCCGGTTTCTTTATAAATGGTGTAAATTGTAGTACTGCAGGGATTGTGAACCAGGCTGAACAGCATCAGGTTGACACCGGTTAATAACGTCCACCCTCCCATAGTCAGAAGATTCAGGGTCTGCAGACCGGACTCAAGTTCAAATATCACTCCCGAGCCTTCGCCAACACCAGTTGCCTCTGATACCAATACCGTGAGCATGAGAATTGTTGGTATTACAATCTCATTGGCTGGGATAGCAACAATGTACGCCACTAGAATTACGCCATTAAGCCCAAGCAACAAACCAAATGGATTAAGAAAATTCACTAAGTATTCAGCAATACTCACTCCGTTAATAAGAAGGTTGGCTGAAATCCAGAGAACTACCCCTGCCGGAAGGGCAAAAACAACTGCTCGCCAGAGAACCACCAGGGTACGGTCAATAACCGAGGTATATAGGGTCTGCAGTATACGGGGCGGACGGTAAGGAGGAAGTTCCAGGTTGAATGTGGAAACTTCTCCTTTCAGCACTGTCCTGGATAATGCCCAGGAAACCACAAAGGTCAGCAATACTCCCAGCAAGGCAATACTGACCACGGCAAGCGCCGAGATTAAACCGCCAAGGTGGGCTGGAACAAGTGTGCCGATAAAGATTGTGGCGATCAGGATTTGAGTAGGCCAGCGTCCATTACAGAGGGCAAAGTTGTTTGTGATGATGGCAATTAATCTTTCCCTGGGACTGTCAATGATCCTGGTCGATATCACTCCGGCAGCATTACATCCGAATCCCATTGTCATACTCAGAGCCTGTTTACCATGGGCGCCAGCTCTCCTGAAAATGTGATCCAGATTAAAGGCAACCCGGGGAAGGTACCCGAAGTCTTCCAGCAGAGTAAACAGGGGGAAAAAGATAGCCATGGGAGGAAGCATGACTGCCACCACCCAGGCGGTAGCCAGATAAGCGCCGTCCAAAAGGACACCATCAATCCACCAGGGAATACCAAGATTGGCAAAGACACTTTTAAGGAAAGGATGGATGGTATCAATCAGGAGTGAATAAAGTAAACCTGAAGGGGCATTTGCTCCACTGATCGTCAACCAGAATACAGCAGTTAACAACAACAGCATCAAGGGAAAACCCCAAATGCGGCTGGTAACCAGGCGATCTATTGTCCGGTCCAGATCAAAACGAGGTGTATCCCCGGGATGGGTGACTGCTCGGTCCGCAATGCGGGAAGCATCTGTGTAGAGAGATTCCATGATTTTTTCATGAAAATCTCCTCCGATATCCCAGCGAAGATCCCGGGCTGATTTGATTATTTTTTCATAACTAGAGTTCATCTTGTCACCTGTCTTATTTAATTAATTTCAAACTATAAACAATTATTAATCCGGTTTCGATGTTACAGGCGGAATCCGCTTTTAAGTGCCACAGTATCAACACCAAGTCCATCCAGGTTCTCAACGGTATAGGTCAATTCTCCCAGATCTCCTTTTTCCACAGCCTGGACAATCCTTTCATCTCCGTCCAACAGCCGCAGTGCTACCCACCGGGCGTTGGGGACCTGAGGAAATGCCTCTTGGATTTGTGACACCAGCTGAGATACTGCCTGGTCCAGTTTGGGATGAGTGTACTTGACGTGGTAAGGAGCCGCCTGGGTTTCACCAGAGGCAACCTCACTGATTGCTGCTAACAAATCTTCCAGCCCTTTATCGTAACGAGCAACAGTTGGTACTACCGGCACACCAAGATCCCGCGCGAGACGCCTGTGGTCAACAGAAATATTATGCCGCTCGGCCTCATCCACCAGATTCAAACAAATCACAACCCGGTTGGTGATCTCAAGTACCTGGAGAACCAAGTTTAGATTTCTTTCCAAACGAGTAGCATCCACCACGACAACCGTGACATCCGGCTGACCAAACAATATAAAATCGCGTGCTATTTCTTCATCCAGGCTGGTTGCCAACAAAGAGTAAGTTCCCGGCAGGTCAACAAGTTTATAGCGGTTTTCTCCATAATCAAATCCACCTTCAGCCCGGGTAACAGTTTTTCCAGGCCAGTTTCCGGTATGCTGATGAAGACCTGTCAGGGCATTAAAGACTGTGCTTTTCCCTGTATTGGGATTACCCGCAAGAGCCACAACAAAATCCCAGTTTTCCATGTCAACACCCAGTTTTTTTAAATTTGCTGCGTTGTGCACTGGACAGGAGGCACAACCCGCCTGGGATTGGGATTCACTGATCTCAACCTGGTTCTTATTATTCAAATCTTTATCCATACTTCTCTTAACCCTTTCCCTGAAACGCGTTTGCGCCGGGGATATTATTGATTAATTACCTGCTCTTCTTCCAAAATGGGATCTACCTTGATCAATCTTGCCTGTGAGCTTCTCAAAGCGATCACAGATCCTCGTATGCGGTAAGCTGTGGGATCCCCTCCGGGGTTGACCATTTCTACTCCTACCTCGGTACCCGGAATAATTCCCAGGTCAAACAGCCGCCTGCGCTCTACTCCCCTGCTTAAGGAAGAGATAGCCGTGACTCTCCCTTTCTCCCCAACCTGCAGAGTATCTAAGGGAATTCCCTTGATATCTTGATAGTGGTTTTCTTCAACCAGCGGTAATACAGAGATATTTGCCGCTACAATTGGGGCGAGAACATGTTCCCGGTCCTCACTCCAGAAGCGGATCCTGTCAGGGGTGGTTTCATCTACCTCCACAACCATGTTAGGATGGAGATCTTCCGCGACAATCTGGACATAAATCAACTCCGGTTCATCTTCTATATGAACGATCCTGGCTGAGGTTTGAACCGGTAAATCCGACAGAGGTAAACCTCCATGGGAAACCAACTCTCCTCTTGAAGTGGGAATTGGATCGCCGTGAGGGTCATGGGTTGGATGTCCAAGGCTTGCCGATAATCGCTCGGTATCCTCAACGGATAATTTATGTTCCAGCCTTTCTGCCTGCTGGTGCCAATCAGTTTCCTCAAATCCAGTTGTATCCGCCAGGTACCGTTCCCATAGACGGTGCGCCCGGACGATCTGGATAGCGGTATTTCTTCCTGCTGGTGTCAAACTAAAACGATTGCCGCTCATTTCCAGCAGCCCTTTAGCCTGAGTGATAGCAAGGATTTCCGAAGCCCGTCCTAGACTGGTTGAGAGAACCCCCGCCAGGCTCTCCAAAGTGGCTGGTTTTTGGTTTCTATCGCATTTAAAAATGTATTTCAAAGTATCTTCAATTAGCACCTTATCGGTTAATTCACGACGCTTCTGTAAACGCCACAACAAGCCGGATTCTGGCCAAAAAATTAGAACAGATGCAAATATGACACCAATACCAATTAATAAAGCGATTAATGGATCAACCATGAATAAACTCCTTTAATGTCCCTGCGTTTTCATAAACAAATCAATCTGCATTTTTTATTTCCACTTGCACCTGGGCGGTCGCACTGGCTCCCAGTACGATTTCCTGATCCTTCCCTTTTACCTGCAATCGGAGATTGTTATCGTATGGAGAAAAATCCACCACAGAAAATTCCGCTCCCGGCACTAATCCTTGAGCTTCCAGAAAACGAAGGAACCCAGGATCATCATCGCTGACCGAATGAACCACGCCCTGCTGCGCAGGACGCATATCATGCAGATAGGACGTAGAATGATCGGGCATCTCCAGATTCCTGTTTGGTATAGGTTCACCATGTAATCCCCGTTGGGGATTTCCCAGGACTGCCGCAACCCGTTCTTCAAAAGTTTCCGAAATCACGTGTTCCAGACGATCAGCTTCCGCATGAACCTGATCCCAGGAATACCCCAGCACTTCATGAAGAAAGAGTTCGAGTAACCGGTGGTGTCGAAGAATTTCCAGAGCAATTTTCTTTCCCTCATTTGTTAATATCACTCCCTGGTGTTTGATATAGTCAAGCAGCGGCGGTTTTTCATTGGCAAGACGCTGAATCATATCCGTTACTGAAGCCGGGCTGATTTCCAGGGCATCAGCAATCTGACCAGTACCAACCCGTTCTGTATCAGCAGATAATTTATAGATCACCTTTAAATAATCTTCTACGGTATCAGATAGTCGTTTGCGCATTTTCGCTCCATGCTTTTTGTCATTCTAAATTCTATTTTAGGAGAATCTAAATATTTGTCAAGCCCCAATTATTTGGATTTTCAGCTGCTGCTGACCCATTTTTTGCCAGATCTGGAAAAATTTTCTCTAATTACCTTAGGTTCTCGACCGTTGACCTGCTTATTAGTTTATGGCATAATCAGCGCAACATATAAAAAAAGCAGAGATGAAAACGAGTAAGGCTGTCTGAATCTGCCAGCGAGCCCGGAAACGGTGGAAGCCGGGTCAGAAACGTCAGTCTGAAAATCCTTTCGGAGCTGAGAACTGAACCCCTTTGGCAATTAAGGGATCCGGGTTCACCCCCGTTACCAGGGTGCGAGGCTGAATCGCAGGTTCAGCAGTATCGGTCAGAGCTATCTGCAGAGAGTCCTCGCTAAGTGCCCGCTATCCAGCGGGAATACGGGTGGTACCGCGTGAGTTGATACTCTCGTCCCGACAGGGATGAGGGTTTTTTTTATTCAGGAGGAAGGATGGCTATCAAAAAAGCGCCCAATGAAATCGATTTTATCCAACTGGAGCATCAAACCCTTAAGTTTTGGGACGAGATTGATGCTTTTAACAGTTTAAGATCCCTTCACAAGGGCAAACCGCCTTGGTCATTTATCGATGGACCGATTACAGCCAATAACCCAATGGGAGTCCATCACGGCTGGGGACGGACTTATAAGGATATTTTTAACCGATACTGGGCTATGAATGGCCGCGAACTTCGCTATCAAAATGGATTTGACTGCCAGGGATTATGGGTGGAAGTAGAAGTTGAAAAGGAAAAAGGATTTAAATCCAAAAAGGATATTGAAGGTTACGGACTGGCAAAATTTGTCAGAGAGTGTAAAGCCCGGGTATTGCAATACGCCGCCGTGCAGACGGAGCAATCCATCCGGTTAGGATATTGGATGGATTGGAACCAGCCTGACTTTCTCCGGGAGCTAGCGGATAAATTACTGGAAGACCCTCTGCAAGAAATCACAGTTCCCGGACCAAAAGGACCTGTAACTGATACTGTGGAGCAGATTGTCGGGCGATTGGGACTTCAGGAACTTGGGGGCAGCTACTTCACATTCTCTAATGAAAACAATTACATGATTTGGACTTTCCTGAAAAAAACCTGGGAGAAGGGCTGGTTGTACCGGGGAGCCGATGTGATGCCCTGGTGCCCCCGCTGCGCAACAGCAATTAGCCAGCATGAAATTGTCACAGATGGCTATGCAGAGCTCACCCACCGCTCTATAACGCTGCGGTTCCCTCTTCGCGATCGACCAAATGAGTCTTTGCTGATTTGGACTACAACCCCCTGGACTTTAACTTCAAATGTTGCGGCTGCAGTCGGGCCCGAGCTTACCTACCTAAAAGCCCAGGTAAGGTTACCCGGTCCAGCTGGAGAGGATCACATTGTTTATCTCTCTAAAGGAACTGCGGCTATGCTCCTGGGTGAGTATAAAATCCTGGGTGAGATTAAAGGGGCAGAGATGGAAGGATGGACCTACGATGGTCCTTTCGACGATCTCCCAGCAGCACAATCTTCCGGCGGTGTCACTGAATTAAAAGAGCTTCAGGAAGGCGTAGAGAAAAGCGCCGTTGAGTCTCATCAAGTGATTCTATGGGAAGAAGTAGGAGAAGAAGAAGGCACAGGAATCGTCCATATAGCGCCGGGATGCGGCGCGGAAGACTTCCTGCTCTCGTTTGAATATTCTCTGCCGCGTATTGCTCCCTTGACAGAGGAAGGATATTTTATCGACGGCTTTGACTGGATCACTGGCAAACACGTTTCAGAAGTTACGGATGAAATATTTGAGAACCTGGAAGAAAAGGGCATTCTCTACCATGTGGAACCCTATACTCACCGCTACCCCACCTGTTGGCGTTGTCAAACCGAACTCGTTTTCCGCCTGGTGGATGAATGGTTCATCAATATGGGCGAGAACTACCAGAAATCCCGGGAAGAAATTACTGTTGAAGAGAAGGAATCCAGCCTGCGCTATCAGATTATGGATGTGGTGGATCAAATCCGCTGGATCCCCGATTTTGGACACGCACGTGAATTGGATTGGCTTCGAAATATGCATGACTGGATGATTTCCAAAAAACGCTACTGGGGATTAGCCTTGCCGATCTGGGTATGCGAGGACTGTGATCATTTCCATGTGATTGGTGATGAAGAGGAATTGGAAGAAAGAGCCCTAGAGGGATTTGACGCCCTCAAAGGGCATACACCTCACCGCCCGTTTATTGATGAGGTAGTGTTGGCTTGTGATAAATGCGGGGGAAAGATGACCCGTATTCCCGACGTGGGCAATCCCTGGTTGGATGCTGGCATTGTGCCGTTTTCAACCTTGAGTTTCCGGACTGATCCAGAATTTTGGGAAAAATGGTATCCCGCTCACTGGATCAGCGAATCATTTCCGGGACAATTCCGGAATTGGTTCTACAGTTTGCTTGCCATGGGGACCGTATTGGACAACTCACCTCCTTTCCTGGAGAATTTCAGCTATGCCAGCTTGCATGCAGAAGATGGCCGGGAAATGCATAAATCCTGGGGAAATTCAATAGAGTTCAACGAAGCTGCGGACAAAATGGGTGTGGATGTGATGCGCTGGCTGTACAGCGCGCATAAACCAGAAAACAATCTGTTATTTGGTTACCACCGTGCGGAGGAGACCCGCCGCCGGTTCATCATTCCTTTCTGGAATGTCTATTCATTCTTTACTACCTATGCCGAAATTGACGGTTGGTCCCCTGGGATAAAGGATTTTGACCGGGATTATCCTGAAGGACCTACACCAGAAAGTCAAAATCCGCTGGACCGCTGGATTCTGGGTCGGTTAAACCAGACTGTAGAACAAGTCACATCGGATCTGGAAAACTCAAACGCATATAATGCTACCCTGGGATTTGAGTCCCTTCTGGATGATCTGAGTAATTGGTATGTCCGACGTTCCCGCAGACGATATTGGAAAACCGAGACGGATCAGGATAAAAACACTGCCTACGAAACGCTCTGGCATGTCCTGATAAAGATGAGCCGCTCGTTGGCTCCGGTGATTCCTTTCCTCACCGAGCAAATCTACCAGAACCTAATCAGGTCAGTATATCCGGATGCCCACCAGAGTATCCACCATACACTCTGGCCCAAAGTAGATCAAAATGCCATCGATCAAAAGCTGATCGATCAGATGAAATTAGCTCGGGAAACCGCCAGCCAGGGACTAAGCGCCCGGAGCAATGCGGGGATCAAAGTCCGCCAGCCCCTTGCTCAAGTGCTTGTTCATGTCAAAGAAGGTCGAGCAGAACTTGATGAAGAGCTGATTGAAATCGTCCAGGACGAGTTAAATGTTAAAGCCCTGTCATTTGTCCAGGATGCAAAATCCCTTCTGGCCTATAAGGTACTTCCTGATAATCGTGCCCTGGGACCAAAGTATGGGGCGGATTTCCCGAAAGTTCAAACCGCTTTGTCTGAACAGGATCCGGATGAGATAGTCAACCTGGTGAATGAAGGCAAAAATGTACCCCTGGAACTGGATGGTAAACAAATCCTGCTCACCGCAGAAGAAGTCCTCATCCGCACTGAAGCAGCTGAAGGTTTATCCACAGTGGACAGCAAATTACTCACCGTTGCCATAGAAACCGAAATCAGTGCGGAATTACGGGATGAAGGACTCGCGCGGGAAATCATCCGCCGCATCCAGGACTTCCGAAAACAGGCTGATTTTGATATCTCTGACAGGATCATCCTGGTCTACCAAGCAACACCATCCCTGCAGGCTGCCATCGAAGCGCACCGGGTTTACATTATGGAAGAAACCCTGACTGTTGAAATGTCTGAAGCAAATCCTGCAGCAGGCATGTTCAGTGGAACGACCAGTTTTGAGGGTGAAGAAGCCACCCTTGGAATAAAGGTTGTTGAGTAATATCATCTTTTTAATATTTGATATAATCAATCTTATGATCCTGAAAAAGAATCACTATCAGGCCCTGGACTATTATAGACTCTAGAAGCGCTGACCCTGTAAAACAGATCAGTGCTTCTTCACACGCCCTCCCCTCCGAGGGCGTGTTATTATGTATAGACCAGGAATAAATGGGAGAAACTCATGGCAAAGAATAGAAAGATGACCATAGATGAACAAGTAGATTACTTAATGCAAGGCGCTGATTATGGTGACGAGAAACTCAAGGGCGCTATGGCGGCGGAATTAAAGGAACGGCTGCAGGAAGCTGAAAAAGAAAATCGCCCTCTTCGGGTTTATTGCGGGTATGATCCCACCGCGCCTGATCTGCATCTCGGACATACCGTAACCATGCGAAAGTTGAGCCAATTCCAGGAACTTGGTCATGATGTCATGTTTGTCATCGGCGATTTCACATCGCTGATCGGAGATCCGTCAGACAAAGACAAACTCCGGCCTCACCTCTCTCCCGAGGAAGTTGCCCAAAACGCAAACACTTACGCGGAACAATCCTATAAAGTTCTCGATCCAGAAAAAACCACCATCAAACACAATGCGGACTGGCTGTCCAAATTAACCTTCGAAGATGTGATCCGGCTAAGCTCAAATTTTACAGTGCAGCAATTCCTCAGCAGGGATAATTTCGCCAAGAGATTCAGCAATAACGAAGCCATTCACATCCATGAATTCTTTTACGCCCTGATGCAGGGATATGATGCCTATGTGCTTGATACGGATGTGCAAATTGGCGGCAGCGATCAGCTGTTTAATATCGTAACTGCTTCCCGGAAATTAATGGGTGTCCTGGGGAAAAAACCAAATATTGGCATTACCATGTCCATCCTCCCCGGCACGGATGGTGAAATCCGGATGAGTAAATCTCTCGGAAACCACATCCCAATCACTGGCGATGCAAAAGATATGTACGGAAAAATCATGAGCATCCCTGATAAAGCAATGGGAATTTACTCCCGACTGGTGACCCGCTGGACACCGGACGAAATTGATCAGCTGGAATCCCGCCTGTCCCAGGGAGACCTGCATCCTAAAGAAGTGAAGATGCGCCTTGCCCGGGAAATCGTATCGATTTACCACGGCCAGCCTGCAGCTGAGGAAGCAGAAGCTGAATTTGTCCTGGTATTTCAGGAGCAAGGCCAACCGGAAACAATGGCAGACTACAAATTGCAATCCGGTCAATCTGTCCTGGATGTCCTGGAGAAAAGCGGACTAACAGACAGCCGAAGTGAGGCCAGGCGCTTGATCAAGCAAAACGCTGTTCATTTGGACGAACAGAAGCTGGATGATCCTCATGCCGAATTTCCCGGCAAAGGTGTTTTGCAAGTCGGTAAACGGCGTTTTATCAGGATCATCTGACTAAGATATCATTCACCCGGGCATGCCTTAGATATTCCTCCGATATTCACCGGGCACTTAATCGGATCAAAACCATTCTGGAAGATAACCTTTATCAAGAATATTCAAATGAGCAGTTAAAAGTAACCTGATAAACAATTCAGGGGGAAGGAACTGGTTTCTCTACCTGCTGCCGGTCACCCTTTTCGTCCACTTGCAGAAGAATAACTAATCCTACTATCAAGAATAATATTACCGGCAAAATCGCCACCCGCTGTCCCAGCTGTTCTGCAAACGGAGCGCCGCCTTCCAGCAGCCTGAACCACAGGAATGAAGCATTCTCGCCTTGAGCTTCAAAGTAAACCGCCGCTCCAGCTGCCACAAAACCATAGATAGTCGGACCGATAAAAGATGATGTCCTTCCTGCAACAGCAAAGAAACCAAAGAATTCTGCACTGCGTCCAGGGGGGCTCAAGGTACCTACCATGGCTCTGCTTACCGCCTGAACTGAAGACAAAGCCAATCCCGCAACACCCCCTATGATATAAAACCCAGTCACAGTTTCAACAACAAACAAACCAACTATTGCTCCGATCATGAGCAGTAAAAAGATCACCAGGGAAACCTTCCCGCTTCTCCTGTCTGCAATCCAGCCTGAGACATACGCTCCGATCACACTGGTAAACTGGATCAGGATCATAAATATAATGATCTGCTGCTGTTCGAGGCCGAACATTACTGCCCCGAAAATAGCCGCAAAATTTATTGCCATTAATATTCCATCATTGTAGATCAGGAAAGCGATTATGTATCTCACAAATTCCTTGTGATCCCGGACGGATTGAACAGTTTTCCGGAGCTTCTTGTACGCTACAGAAAACACATTCTCGCCGGGAAGGAGTTTTTTGTCTCCGCCTTTTTCCTGAAACCACAAGAAAAGTGGAATCGCGAAAATCGCAAAATACACAGCGGTGATTACCAGTGAAAATCGGACAATCCAGGTTCCTTCAATAGATGTCACCAGGGCTAAAACAATCAACAGGCAGACAATTCCACCCATTAAACCAATCGCCCAACCGTTACCGGATACCCGTCCAATCTCTTCCTGTTCAGCAACTTCCGGGAGCAAAGAGTTGTAAAAGACCTGCCCGCCCCGGTAACCAATCTCAGCAAAAATAAACAAAACCATACCCAACAGGATGTCGCCTTTCTGAACAAAAAATAATAGCGCTGTAGCTCCGACTGATAGAGCTGTAAAATAGATTAAGAAACGTTTCTTCTTACCGGTATGATCAGCAATAACTCCAAGGACGGGAGAGATCACAGCAACAACCAGCATCGCGATTCCTACCGACAACCCCCATAACCGGGTTCCCTCCGCACCCCCAACAACATGGCCTTTAAAGTATGCTGCGTAGATCGCCAGGATCACTACAGCTGCGTAAGCGGAATTACCAACATCATACAGATACCAGAGCCAACGCCTTCTTTTATTCAGCTTCTCTTCTATCAATGAGGATTGCATTAAAACCCCTCCTTGGGATGGTGTTCCATCCTTGCCATTGTATGATTTAACCCCCTCTACAATTGCCAGATACGGTCTTTTCCGGATAAAAAAACCGGACAGAAAACAAGGTTCCTGTCCGGTTGATTAACTTTTCGCTGGAAAGATTTATTGATATTCCGTTTCCCCATTTTGGCAAATCATCCGTCGCCGTCGAAAAGCCCAGCACATATAGGATATAGAGACAAAATAACTGGCTGGGAGACGATGCAGGTTCTTTATCTTTGTACCCAGGACAGTGGTTTTCCCGCGGAACCCCATCGGCCCAATATCCAGCTGATTAGCCTGCCTGGTGATCTTCTTTTCTAATTCAGCCAGCGTTGGATCGGGGTTATCATCATCCAGCTGTCGGAGCAAGGCTTCTTTAGAAGCAGCATAGGATGATCCACGGTCGCCGCCGATAGCAATGCCCAATGCGCCAGGTGCACATCCCTTTCCCTGGGCTTTCAGCACCGCATCCAAAGCAGTTTTTCGCACACCATCTAGGTCCCGGTCCGCTGCCAGTGACACATCCGGAAGTTTATATTGGGTGCTTACATTTTCGCACCCTCCTCCCTTCAGTATCAGGTCTATGATTAATTCATCTCCCTCGACTTCTTGAAAGTGCAGGGATGGATAATGCTCATCCCCGCTGTTATCTCCTGTATTATTTCCAGTCACCGAATTAACTGAGTTCGGCCTCAAATACGCCTTAGCCGTTGCTTGAATCACTGCCTCCTTGATTTGGGCAGAAAGCTTCCTCGTACTCCAACCCTCCGGATAGGAGATATAAAAAATAGGGGTCCCTGTATCTTGACATATCGGAGTTGAGTTTTCCCTGGCCATTTCAACATTTTTCAGGATCGTATCCAATGCGCCCTCTGCAGCCGAGCCCTCCGCTTCTTGTTCTTTTGAATTTCGTAATTTTTCCTCTACATCCCTGGGTAAATCAGTCGACGTCAAACGCACCAATTCCAGGATTTGATCAGTTAAATCGGGCTGCATAATTCCTCCAAAAATGACTTGTTTTTCTTTTCCACCTATATCATACAATACTTTACTAATCCCTGGTTGCACAGTATGAGAAATAATCAAAGCTGGATATCTTAAGTCACATCCCGACAGACAGGTACTACTCACTTGAAAAATGAAACTATGCTATACTAATTCTGAACTATGAAGATTCAAGAAAATAGGGAAAATTGGATCAAAACGCTATATAAATTGGGGCTCCATAATCTCACAGCAACATTTTTGGAAGCTTCAGGTCCAATCAATCTGCTTGGCGCCCAGCTGGTATATTTAAGCCAACCAGTCTTGTCTCCTTTTATTTCCAATGAACAGTCCCGAGACTTTGCCAGGATTTTAGAGGACCCAACGGAAACCGCAATATTTATCAAGGCTCTCAGGTCCTTCGAGCCAACAGCGTAGTTGGAGGTTAACACTGTGTCAGCTACAGGCTTCACAGGGATTGTGGTAATTGTTCTCTTCCTTGGTCTGATGATCTTTTTTTCGATCATCAATCAGGAACCGAAGCAAAAAAATATCCGACCCATACCTGCCTACGATAAGATCAACCAGGAGATAAATGTCGCTGTAGAAGACGGCACGCAGCTGCATATCTCTCTGGGGAGGGGGGGAATCATTGGTCCAGAATCCGCTTCGGCTCTGGCTGGATTGAGTATATTAAAACAGGTCATTGAAAAATCATCTGTGTGTGATTACCCCCCGGTCGCTTCCACTGGCAATGCAGTAATTTCAATCCTGGCCCAAGACACTATTCAGGGGACCTCTAAAGCAATCAGTGTTGCAGACAAGGGTAGAAATCCTTCCGGGGAACTGGTTGGCATTACACCATTCTCTTATGCGGCAGGAACCCTCACAACTATCCGGGATAATAATGTCTCCGCGAATATTCACACCGGTTGGTTTGGCAGCGAAATGATCTGGTTAACCAACGCCGGGGAACGGCAAAGCACCCCAACTATTGCTGGCACAGCTCAACTTCCTGCTCAGGCTGTAATATATGCCTCGGCATCAGATCCTCTCATAGGAGAAGAATTATATGCCGGCGGCGCATACCTGGACGCTGGAAAAATCCATCTGGCCAGCATTTCTGCGCAGGATATTTTCAGATGGATCATCATCTTCCTCATTCTCGGCAGCGTCTTGTTGAAATTTCTTGGAATTGATACTTTCATTGAAAATGTCCTGGCAGGGTCAATGTGAATATTAAATTAAATGCGCTAGTCTCAACAGCAATTGCCATCGGAGTGGGGATTATCGTCCTGGCCGGGTACTTTATCCCCTCAATCACCAATATCCGTTTCGCTTTGTTACGGACAGGATTGGTCCTGGCTGCAGTCGCGCTGCTAGTTGGAATCATTAATCTGCTCACAGTCCACTTTAAAAAGATGGGGGCTGACAACGAAAACAGCGGATACAGTCTCATTCTGGTCATCGCCCTTTTGTTGACTTTAGTGATAGGTATTATTGACATGGTCCAATCATACTTGCTAGGACATCCCAATTTCCTGATGACAAATTGGATCTTCACTTATATTCAACTGCCAATTGAAACCAGTTTATTAGCGGTAACAGCCGTCAGCCTGACCTACGCCGCGGCCAGCATCCTGCGAAAAAGGATGGATATTTTCTCGATCACTTTCTTTTTTGTGATTCTCCTGGTTCTACTCGGCTCGTTTTCTATTCCCCCTGCTACTCTTCCCTTCCTTCATGTCATTCGTGATTGGATTGTTCGTGTTCCAGCACTCGGAGGAGCGCGTGGTCTGCTGTTAGGAATCGCGCTGGGAACCATAACCACCGGGATCAGGATCCTTATGGGTGCAGACCGTCCTTATGGGGGCTAACGATGACTGATATCCTCTGCCCCACCTGCGGTAGGCCCAATCCAGACGATCAAGAGTCTTGTGAATTTTGCGGCAGCCCCTTGGGGACTGATGATTCATCCTTGCGTAATGACCTCTTACCTGCTGAAGATATTAATTCTCTTGGAAGCCTTCCGCCGGTTGAACCCGATGATTCGTCACGTCTGGATGACTTCTTCAAACCAGACGAACCAGACGATTCATCACGTTTTGATGACTTCTTCAAACCAACCGAACCAGACGATTCGTCACGCCTGGATGACTTTTTACCACCCGAAGAAAATAATGATCGTGACAGCCTTGAGCCGACCGGACTAGAAGATTCATCCCCCTTGAAAGACTTTTTCTCATCTGAAGAGGTTGGTGATCAAGACAGGGTCCAACCAACCGAACCAGATGATTCGTCACGCCTGGATGACTTTTTACCACCCGAAGAAAATAATGATCGTGACAGCCTTGAGCCGACCGGACTAGAAGAT
>JBARSJ010000170.1:0-4000 GCA_049644685.1 Anaerolineales bacterium | reverse complement strand
ATCAATTGGGAACCGCTGAAAAACCGATGCCGGGGAAAACGCTGACGCTTTAAGATTGGTATAAAACCGGAAGCGGTCAGCCCGGAACTCAGATTCCACGTATTCAATTACCCTGCCGTCTGCGGTGCGGGTTTCCCGCCGAATAACCAGCACTGATGCTGGCTGCTCTAACTCCATCAACTCGGCGACCTGCTGGGTAGCTAATTCTGCACCAATTTCCTGTTCGGCATGATCGGGTTTCATGTTATATTGAGTCGCCAGCACATCATAGAGCGATTCTTTAGAGAAATCATGCTCCAGGATGCCATGGCAGAATTCGTGAGGTAAATATGCCCGCTCAATTGCGGCGGGTTTCTGGTCCACTTCTCGAAGCCGATTTAGAAAGACTACTTCAGCGCCTAGTTGCAAACGCAGGACCCGGGCTAAAAAAGGATCGGCAGTGATCAGACTAGCTTCCAACAACCGGCTGGTAACCGTTTTGCCCCGCTGGGCCATTTCCTGGGAAAAACCATAGAGGAACTCTACTGTTTTTGGGAAATGAGTCTCGGTCACAAAAGTTCCTACACCCTGAACTGATTCCACATACCCCTGGGCAGCCAGATCACTCAGGGTATGGCGGATAGTATTTCTGCCAACCTGATACTTCTCACTTAAAGCATGCTCAGAAGGCAGCCGCGATCCAGGTTGGAGTTTCCCATCCTGGATTTGCTGTAGAATCGTTTCAGCAATCTGTTTATAAAGGGCCTTGGTCATCATTCTGTCCTGTCCCTTGGTGGAGAACTAACTCATTCCAACATGTTCCTACTTGTCCCTACATGTTCTATTAAGAGTATACAAGAAGAATCAGGCTCTGTCAAGCATAAATTACCCCCCATGCCTGCCGGTTAGCTCCAGTTGTTCCCCCGGCCCTGGGGGATATTGAGATTTAACGATAAATACAAACCCTGATAAGGGATTAAAAAGAAGGTTCCAAAAGAGAAGAATATATGCGAGACATTGACATTAATCCCCCTTTTTACCGCAGCGCTAAAGTGCCTGTTAAGGAATTGAATTTCTATTTTCGGGACTCAGTTCCCTGGACAGAGAACTGATCAAAATCAAAGTCAAGATAGGGAATTTCCTCTTCCAGCCGTTTTTTTCTGCCGTCCATGTACCATTCACACCAGGGATCATCCAGGTTCTTAACATCAAAACTGCGATGGATGACCGCATACAAATCGATTTCCCGCAGCTTTAAGAAATTGGGGATTTCTTTAAACCAGACCGGATCCAGCTGATGTTCCCTGAAATATCCAGGCAGAAAACCAGCCAGAAACTGGGTGATAAAAGCGGCTTGATCTTCCTGCCCCATCACAGCATAAAACAACACCAGGGCAATATCATTGATAAACCAGCTGTAAACACAGTCATCAAAATCAAACAAGGTGATCTTTCCACTCTCAGTCACAAAAAAATTCCCCTGGTGAGCATCCTGATGGATCAAACCATAAGCAGCAGTATCTCGCGGCAGATCTCTTAAATAGTCCCGCAGTTCCGCATATATTTTCTTAATCTGCTGATCCTCTTGCGGAAGATATTGGTCAATTTCCAGCATGATAGGGTCATCCCATTGGGGACGTTTCCAGCTGATCCGTTTGGGTTGATAATCCCTGGACATTCGATGTATCTGCCCCAAAAGACAGCCATAGTTAAACAACAATTCCGAGGACCATTCTTTCCCGCGGTGAGGTTCTCCTTCAGCTCTCTCAAATGCAGCAGCCAGGAAGCTGCCCCCTGCTCCGTCCCCTATTGTTTCAACCCAATCTCCTGATTTTGAAGGGAGCGGGCGGGCCACAGAGGCTCCCCCAGCAGACAAATAGTTGATCCAATCCAATTCTCCCCGGATCAACTCTGCATTGCGCCGGATGCTGTGTGAAATTCGCAGTATCCCTGGCCCCTCGTCTGTTATAAACTCAAAGATAAAACTTTCAAATCCATCCAACGGCTGGACCTGCTCCGGGGTAATTTGATAACAATCCAGGGCTTGTTCGAGAATAGTTTTATTGAAACGTTTTTTAATTCGATCTTCCATAAAGACCAACCAATATTAGGATAATTATTTTAACTCTAAATAGTTTCTGGAATCATGTCTGATCTTGGTTTCACTGCCCACAGGGAAGCGACCGCAGCAGGAATCAACAAACCAAGAAAAATCCAGAGTGAAATCTGGAAGCTGCCGGTTAGATCAAAAATCATCCCGGTGATAAACGGTCCCAGGCTGCTGCTGGCAACCTGGGCAGTGATAACACTTCCGCGAAGTTTCCCAAGATGTTTTCTTCCAAAATAGCGGGCAAACATTGTTCCGCCCACCAGTGAGACCAACCCGGTGGATATACCGAGCAGCACCGCATAACTGTGCGCAAGCCAGGGGCTGGTTGCCAGAGTAAGCACAACCACCCCAGCAGCCAGGGCAGTCATGCAAACCAAGAGCAGATACTGCAAGGGACCACGATCAGCAATAGGTCCTGCGATAATCTGAGTGACCAAGGAAGCAGCTGCGTAGGTTGTGTAGGTGGCTGCAGCGATTGAAGAGCTGATCCCCTGGCTGTCGAATATCGAAAGCAAATTAAAGAAAATTGCCGTAACAATCATTGCCCATAGAGAGACATTTATCAACAGGATCCAGAAAGCTGGTGTTTTCCGTGCGGTTTTCAGATCAAAGGAATTCTGACCAAAAGTGTCTTGTCCGCTGGCTGTACCATCGGATTCAACGTCGCCATCAATTCTTTGCTTAATTTCTCCGGGATTGTTCCTGAAAACAACGATCAATATCGGCAGCATGATAATCCAGACCAGCAAACCTAACCGGGCATAGGCTGCCCGCCAACCAAGGCGATTGATGAGGAATAGGAAAAAAGCCGGAATAACGGCAATGCTGATTGAAAATCCTCCGCTAACGATCCCGGTGACCAGACCTAATTTTTCTCTAAACCACATGGCTGGGATATTCCCCGCCAACAAGGATAATCCCCCTTGACCGAGCAGCCGCAAAAGAAAAAAGCCCAGCAGCAGAGTCCAGAGCGAATTTACAGAAGAGAAGAACAAACAAGCGCCGCCCAACAGGATAACAACAGCTGTCATTACCCAACGGATTCCAAAACGATCCATCAGGTATCCAATGTAGGTTTGAGGCAAGGAGGCAAAAAGGGTTCCTACCATATAAGCCCCGGTCAGCGCTGAAAGGCTGATTCCAAGCGTTTCCAGCAAAGAGGGATTAAAGACGGAGACACCATAAGTCTGTCCCACGCCGGTAACAGCCTGGGCAATTACTGCCACCGGTACCATCATCCAGCCGTAATAAAATGGAAGTCGTTGGATTAGATTTCGGTCTATTTCAGGAATTTTGATTTCTTTCATAGCTGTGCCTGTAAATTAATAAATACCTGGGAGGGGTTATTTGTTTACGTTCTCAAGAATCGGCAGCTTAATTAAGTTTCAATCATCTCCTAATAAAAACACCTTCCCGATTATAACCGTCTTTCTTTTTAATAGGAAAAAAGGGGGGCAGAATTCAGTATTCAGTATTCAGTGTTCAGTGTTCAATGTTCAGTGTTCAGTGTTCAGTATTCAGTGTTCAGTGTTCAGCAAGTTGTGAGCAGTAACAGTATTTAGGAATAACATTATAAGCATCCTGAGCAGTGCATCACAGGAGAGCTTATCGAAGGGCAGCACTCTCCTCTGAACAGGAGATCTCTTCGTTCCTGAACCCTCCTCGCGATGACATAAAATCCAGGATGTTAGTATGAGGGAAATTGTTGAAAATTAAGAGATTAAAATACCAACACAAATTCCTGGAACGCGAGCAGCGCCGCAAAAGCGAGGGTGACCGCGATTCCAATTTCGGCGCCAGAAGCGCCCTCGTAAGCATCCGGAATCAGCTCGGCAAAGACCATCCAGATCATGGCTCCGGCAGCCAATCCTAATCCAACCGGTAAGAAGGGTTCAAAAGTGCTGACAAACA
>JBARSJ010000169.1:0-2261 GCA_049644685.1 Anaerolineales bacterium | reverse complement strand
CCTGCCACCCTGACCAGCCCTTCACCATCTACCTGGGTCCGGGGTCCGGGAACCTCTGGAAGTCCGTGAACAATGGAACCACCTGGGATCCGATCTTCGAGAACGAATCATCCTTTGCCATCGGCTGCATCGCTATAGCACCCTCCGATCCCAACATCGTGTGGGTGGGGACCGGAGAGGTCCTGATGGCCCGAAGCTCCTATTCCGGGACCGGGATCTTCAAATCCATGGACGGAGGGAAGACCTGGCAGAACATGGGCCTGCACGACTCTCATCACATCCCCCGGATCGTGGTCGATCCCAAGGACTCGGACATCGTATATGCGGCCGCTCTCGGGCACCTCTACGGATTCAATGAGGAACGAGGCCTGTATAAAACCAGTGACGGGGGCCGGACATGGGAAAAGATACTCTACATCTCGGACAGAGTCGGGATCGTCGAGGTGGTGATGGATCCCTCCGACAACAGGACCATATATGCTGCCGCCTGGGAGAGGAGCCGCATGGCCTGGAACCACACTGCCAGCGGAGATGGGAGTGCGCTCTATAAATCGACCGATGCGGGACGAAACTGGATGCGCCTGACCCAGGGGCTGCCGACCGGGAAGGATGTCGGCCGGTTCGGATTGGCTGTCTCGCTCTCGGAGCCGGACATCGTGTATGCCCTGCTGGACAATCATGCCCTGAGTCCCGATGGGGAGAGGCGCATCGCAGGCGAGGTCTACCGTTCCGAGGACGGTGGCACAAGCTGGCGGAAGACTCATGAGGGATCGGTCCCGACGGCCATCGGCTATGACTTCTGCCTGATTCGGATCTCCCCCGATGATCCGGACGAGATCTATGTCCTGGGAAACAAGCTCGTCCGCTCTCGTGACGGGGGAAAAAACTTCGCGAATGTCAACGAGACCGTCGTGCATGTGCTGTCCCACGACATCCGGGTCCTGCATCTGGACATGCACGACATGTGGATCGACCCGAGAGATCCGGACCGGCTCCTGCTGGGAAACGATGGCGGGCTCTATATGTCGCATGATCGGGGGGACACATGGCTGCACCTCAATAATCTGCCCATAGGCGAGTTCTATGCCGTTACCGTGGATATGGCAGATCCCTATAACATCTACGGCGGGACCCAGGACAATGCCGCGCTTTTTGGGCCCTCGACACACGACATCCATGACCGGCTGACCAAATATGGAGTCGAGGATCCCTGGGAACACGTCTACCTGGACCGCTGGGGCGGGGGAGACAGCTACTTCACCTGGCTCGATCCCATCGATCCGGATGTCATCTATTACGAACATCAGTTCGGAGTCCTGCGCAGGAAAAACATGCGCACCGGAAAGACCGAGGATATCATGCCGCGGGCCGGGGAAGGAGAGCCCCGGCTACGGCGCAACTGGATGACGCCCTTTTTCGCGTCCCACTACGACCCGTCCACCCTGTACTATGCCGCTCACAAGGTCTATAAATCACCCGACCGGGGAGACAGCTGGACCTGCATCAGCCCCGACCTCTCGACCGATCCGGGGCCGGACCAGCAGGGCAACGTCCCTTACGGGACCATCACGTCGCTCTCCGAATCAGTCATACAGCAGGGGCTGCTGTATGCGGGGGCGGATGACGGGAATGTCCAGGTCACAAAGGATGACGGGAAAACCTGGGCCCTGATCCGGGAGGGGCTGCCCCACAAGTGGGTGAGCCGCGTGGAGGCATCCCGCTTCGACAAGGCGACCGTATACGTGTCCCTGACCGGATACCGCCAAGATGATTTTTCCGCTTACCTCTTTGTGTCGCACGACTTTGGACAGACCTGGACCTCTATTTCGGGCAGCCTGCCCGCCGAATCCATAAACGTCATCCGGGAGGACGCCGTTTCTCCAGACATTCTGTATGTCGGGACCGACCTGGGTGTGTATGCGTCCCTGGACCGGGGCGCGTCCTGGCACTCCCTGTGCAATCACCTCCCGACCACTCCGGTGCATGACCTGGTGGTCCATCCCCGGGAGAGCGAGATCGTGATCGGCACCCACGGCCGCAGCTGCTTTGTGCTGGATATCGCACCCGTCCGCGAATTTCTGTCGCAGCGCTGATTAGGTGTCGCAGCCTGATCCATCCTGAGCATTAGGGGGCACCAGTTTACAGATGCTGTTAAACGTGGTAGATTTTTGAGTTCATGAGAAACCTAGTGAAGATCCGGCGGTCCAAGCTTCTGTTTGTTGCGGTAGTTTTGTGCCTGTTTCCCCTGCTCGTCCTGGGCC
>JBARSJ010000168.1:0-4919 GCA_049644685.1 Anaerolineales bacterium | reverse complement strand
GTATAAATTCAGTCTCTGATCCTCGAGCGCTTCCTCCAGAATTTGCGATGTGATTTCTCCAATTCCGTGAATCTCTCCTGCTGTGTATGCCTCCCAGACAGCAGTGTAATCCGTAAAGTAATTAAATTCGACCTGATCAAAAAATACCTGTTCGCCGTAATAGTCGGGGTTTTTCTTAAGGGCGACTCCCGAAATTTGATTATCTGTCAGGATCAACCTCTCAAATTGAAAAGGTCCGGATCCAATCGGCTGGAGGTTAAATGGGGCATCAACAATTTCCTGAGCTGTGAGACCATCCAGGTGATGAGCAGGTAAAATTCCAAAGTCCAGGTAACCTAAAAAAGGCGCAAATGCTTCCGGAAGCCTGAATTGTATCGTCCGTTCATCGAGCGCTTCTGCTTCAATTTTCTGCCAAAAGTTTGCCAGGTCTTCCGGGACTGGAAAATCAGGATCCTTCAGCAGATTGACTGTAAAAATCACATCATCGCTTGAGACCGGCTCACCGTCGTGCCAGAATGCATCTGGACGCAGTGAAAAATTATATACATCCCCATTCCTGGAGATTCCCCAGGAATTAGATAAATCTGGCTGTGGAAGGCCGGTGCTGTCAAATTGAATTAGACCTCTGAATATTAAACTGGCAGGGTCCTGATCTGGAGGGTTAAATACTGCCAGAAGCGGGTTCAGGCGCATCAGTGATCCCACGATCCCTTCTTTGAATACACCTCCCCCCGTTGGCTCCGGAACCTCAACCAGTACCGGTTCAGCTTGCTGACCCCACAACACAACCGCAATCACTACTAAGGCTAGAACTATGATCAATATCTGCCAGCGCAGTTTTTTTATTAATTTCATGAATTTATCCTGCGTTATTTGATTAGTCTATTCCCCCTGCCTATAAATGTAACCGGAAAATATGGATTCCCATATTTTCCGGCGATCCTTTGTCATCTGAGTTGTTCATAACTTAAGCCAGGCAGTAAATTAACCTGTTACAATTACTGTGGCAATTGCCAATCCAAAAAACAAAAAACTGAGTCCGATAGTGATTCGGAATAAAGTCTTCTCAATCCCCCGCCGGGCAGAGAAAACACCTCCGGTATCCCCTCCAGTTAAACCGCCCAGACCCGCTCCCTTGCTCTGTAGAATCACACTGGAAACCAGGGCAATGGATGTGATGATTAATCCAATGTTCAGATATACTGACACAAAAACCTCCCAAATCAGCCGGAAAATTTATTCGATTTTCTATTTCTGCCGATCATTCTACTTAACTTTATTTCAATTCTGATCACAAGCAGGGCGATTATACCTTCTTTACAGGGAGAACGTCAAGAAGCTCCTCCGATAGAGTAAAAACTACAAGGTAAATAGTTCACAATCAACACAAAATAACTTCAACCAATTAAAAGGGAAAAATGTCTGAGATTGCGGTTAATTTACACATGCATACCCGTCATTCCGATGGTTCTGGAAGCCATCAAGACATCGCTGATGCTGCCCTGGAAGCCTGCCTGGATGCGGTAATCGTTACCGATCATAACCTGCTGGTTCTGGAACACGAAGGTTATTATGCCAAAGGTGACCAAAAGGTTCTTTTGCTGGTGGGAGAGGAAATCCACGATCAGGATAGAATTCCACAGAAAAACCACCTGCTGGTTTTTGGTGTTGATCAAGAACTTGCCGGTGAAGCAAAAAATACCCAGCAATTGATAAACAAGGTTCAAAAAGCTGGTGGTTTATCCTTCCTGGCTCATCCTGTAGACCCGGCAGCTCCCCTGTTCGACCAAAATGATTACTCCTGGGAAGATTGGGATGTCTCCGGGTATACCGGTATAGAATTGTGGAATGGGTTCTCGGAGTTTAAAACCCGGCTGAATAGCAAAACAGAAGCAGTGTTTTGTGCCTACCTCCCAAAACGGATAGCCCGGGGTCCTATGCTGGAAACGCTGAAACTTTGGGATAGTTTAACAGCCGAGGGTCAGAAAGTTGTCGCAATCGGAGGCTCCGATGCTCATGCCATGTCTGCCAGCCTGGGCCCGTTTAAACGAACCCTGTTCCCTTATCTCTTTCACTTCAGAGCCATAAATACCCACTTGATCATTCCATCCCCGCTCAGGGGAAATTTAACCCCAGATAAAGAAATGATTATGGAGGCCCTCAGTCAGGGTCATGCCTTCGTTGGTTACGATCTGCCGTATCCAACCCGCGGGTTCCAATTTAAGGGGTCGGGCAGGCACGATGCTGTCATCATGGGAGACGAAATCTCCCTCAAAGACGGAGTTACCCTGCAAATCACTCTGCCCCTCAAAACTGAGTGTGTCTTAATAAAAGACGGTCAACCAGTGAAAACCTGGATGAATCGGGCGATATGCTCGTACACCGCCTCTCAACCCGGGGTTTACCGGGCAGAAGTATATTTGACTTATAAAGGATTCCGGCGGGGTTGGATATTCAGCAATCCCATATACGTCCGTGAATGAGGGAATTTATGGATTTTAAGCTTCAAGCTCCTTTCCAGCCCATGGGCGACCAACCCCAGGCAATTGAAAAACTCATCCAGGGAATCCAAAATGGTGAGCAGCACCAGGTTCTCCTGGGAGCTACTGGAACAGGTAAAACCTATACCATTGCCAATATTATTGAAAAGATGCAAATGCCTGCCTTGGTGATGGCTCACAATAAAACCCTGGCAGCTCAGCTGTACGCGGAGTTTAAATCTTTCTTTCCTGAAAACGCGGTGGAATACTTCGTCAGTTATTACGATTATTATCAGCCGGAAGCCTATGTCCCTCATCATGACCTCTTTATTGAAAAAGAGACCGACATCAACGAGGAAATCGAACGATTACGCCTGGCCGCGACAACAGCCTTAATGTCCAGAAAAGACGTCATCATCGTCGCTTCCGTTTCCTGCATTTACGGTCTTGGAAACCCCGAAGCGTACGGTAGTGTGGTTATCGAACTTAAAGTAGGAAATATCTACCGCCGGAACGCTCTGCTGCGCCAGTTAATCGAGGGGCAATATACCAGGAATGATATTGATCTCAGCCCGGGTTCATTCCGCGTTCGGGGAGATACCCTGGAAATTGCCCCCGCTTATGATGATCAATATGTCTACCGGATTTCATTTTTTGGTGATGAGGTAGAGAGAATAACCAGGATACACCGGGTGACTGCCGAGATCCTGGAAGAGATCAATGAGGTAAGTATCTTCCCTGCTAAGCACTTTATTACCGAAGAGGAAAAACTGCGCCAGGCAATCGTGGATATTGAGGAAGAACTGGATGAGCAAATCATCTATTTTAATAAACACGGGAAACTCCTGGAAGCGCAGCGGATTGAGCAGCGCAGTAAATATGATTTAGAGATGCTGCGGGAAATCGGCTATTGTTCAGGAATCGAAAACTACTCCCGCCACCTGGATCAACGCCCACCCCACTCTGCTCCCTGGACAATGATGGATTACCTTCCCCAGGATTATCTTTTGATCCTTGATGAATCGCATATGACTGTTCCCCAAATACGGGGCATGTTCAATGGAGATCAATCCAGAAAAGCAACCCTGGTCGAATATGGTTTCCGGTTACCTTCAGCGCTCGATAATCGTCCTCTCAAATTTGAGGAATTTGAAGGAAAAATGGGACATACCATTTATACGTCTGCCACACCCGGACCTTACGAATTAGGCAAAGTAGATAAGGTCATTGACCAGGTCATTCGGCCGACCGGGCTCATCGATCCTGAAGTTATTGTCCGGCCCATCGAAGGGCAGGTAGATGACCTGATCGGTGAAATCTACCAACGCACAGAACGAAGTGAACGAGTTTTGGTTACTACGCTGACAAAACGGATGGCTGAAGATTTGTCAACCTACCTGGAGGAAAGCGGAATTAAAGTACATTACCTGCACTCAGAAATCGACACCCTGGAACGGGTCAGCATCCTGCGGGATTTAAGAATGGGTGTATTTGATGTGATTGTAGGGATTAACCTGCTCCGGGAAGGTCTTGATTTGCCGGAGGTTTCGCTGGTAGCCATCCTGGATGCGGATAAGGCTGGGTTTTTACGCTCGGACACAGCTTTAATCCAAACCATCGGCCGGGCTTCCCGCCACCTGCAGGGCAAGGTCATCATGTACGCCGACAAAATCACCCCGGCCATGCAAACTGCCCTCGATGAAACCGAACGGCGGCGGGAGAAGCAAAACAAATACAACCGGGAACACGGCATCCAGCCGGAAAGCATTAAAAAATCTATCACTGATATCACAGAACGAGTAAAGAAGAAGGCAATTGCCGAAGCAGGAGGGGATTATCAAGCCGGGATTGGAGGTATCCCCCTGCCGGAGCTCAAGGGCATCATCGAGGAGTTGGAAACACAGATGCTTGCGGCTGCAGAAAATCTGGAATTCGAAACCGCAGCCGGGTTAAGAGATCAGATATTCGAACTCCGGGAACTCCTGGCGCTTCAATCCGATCTGAAACCCTGGGAAAAGATCAACCTGCTGGCAGGGAAATAATCCAGGGAAAGAAATCCTCAATCTTTCAGGATTCCGGGAAAGTTTTTTTAATATAGTGGGCAAAGGTTTGGGGGAATTGATTCAACTCGTCCGCCGGATGAAATTGCTTACAGATTAGCGTCCAATTCTCTTCCTTGTAGGGGGGAAAGGTTGTATCCACTTCCTGGGTGCAGTGTACCCTGGTCAGATAAAGGTTATCAGCAACCACCAGCGCTTCAGAAAACACTTCGGCTCCCCCGATCACAAATACTTCCCTCTCACCGGCATCCATTGCTAGCTGGAAAGATTCCTGGAGAGACCGCGCTGTTTGGCAGCCCTTCGCCTGGAATTCAGGATCCCTGGAAAGCACAATCATCCTTCTGCCTGGAAGGGCGGAGTCAATTGATTCGTACGTTCG
>JBARSJ010000167.1:0-1773 GCA_049644685.1 Anaerolineales bacterium | reverse complement strand
CAAACACCCGTTATCAGCCCAGTATTTTTCCAGGGCCATAATCAATTCTTGAAAGTTCATTGGTTCCCTCCGGCGCGCATCTCTATCCAGAACAAGAAAAGCATCCATTCTGTATGTGGATGCGACTAAATGACTCTTGATTCAGAAGTGGCGACGTTACCACCCGAAAAACCGGTTGTCAAGATGCCATGGAGGCTGTAAAAGGGTTTGCCATATATTAAGATTTACCCGGCATTTTGGGATTTAAGGCAGATGATACTTGCAATTGCACATCATGTGACCTAAAGTTCCAAAACCTTTAGGGTCTGGAAATAAATAACTCATTGGAATTGGCGCACAGATTTAGGGTAGGTTTGGTCGATCCGATTGAGCAAAACCGCAAGCGTAGTCGTACCACGTTGAGGATTTTGCGATTGAGGATCGGCCAAAGATGGTCTGAAGCTGGGATGCAAAAACGATGAGTTATTGATTTCCAGACCCTTAGTCCCGGGTGTTCACAGGTTACTAAGGATCACTTCAGATGCAGACCGCATTGTCGCTTGGGATAAGCCCTCTGATCATCGCCAGTATCCAGTCCATAGGTGGCTCACTGGGAAGCGCTATTGCGCCAGCCAAGGTACTCATTGGCTCCACACTGGTAGGGCTAACCAATAGGGAAGGTGATGTAATGTTGAAGGCCATTCCTTACTGCCTCTTAACAGTTCTTTTAGCTGGCCTGGAAGCCTGGCTTGCTGTCCATATTTTTCCGTAAATCAATAAATACGCTAAATTTCTCAATCCCTCAGTTCGAAATTCCTCAATTAGGCTTACATTTCTATTGTTTGTGTGCTAATGTTAGAGGTTAAAGGATTTACCTTTTCAACAGCCCACAATCAAAGAGAGATGCCGTGGTCCACATACCCGATTACCGGTTGGCCAGGGAAAGAATGGTCAAAAACCAGCTCATCCCGCGAGGGATCAAAGACCCTCGAGTGCTGGATGCCATGGGCAAGGTACCCAGAGACCGCTTCGTGGAAGAGGCCCTTGTGAACGAAGCCTACAATGACCACCCTTTGCCTATCGGGCACAACCAGACCATATCCCAACCCTATATCGTCGCCCTCATGACTGAAGCATTGAAGCTCACCGGTAAAGAAATGACCCTCGAGATCGGTACAGGCAGCGGTTATCAGACAGCAATTCTGGCCGAGCTGTCTAAAAGGGTTTGCACTATTGAGAGGGTTCGGCCTCTAATGGTCAAAGCAAGAACCGTTCTTGCCGAATTGGGTTATAACAATATCCTTTTCAAGGCCTTTGACGGAACCCTCGGATGGAAGGAATATGAGCCCTACGATGCCATCATTATTACGGCCGGTGCGCCCAAAATCCCCCAACCCCTTCTTGACCAGCTTACGGATGGCGGCAGACTCATCATCCCTGTGGGGAACAGATTTAGCCAGGAACTGATCAAGGCAACCAGGAAAAAAGGAAATATCATCCAGAAGAACCTGGGAGGTTGCCGCTTTGTGGATTTGGTGGGTGTTCATGGGTGGAAGGATTAGGGAGTATTCTGCTCGACTTCCAAACCACTATACCGCCAAGTGTAAGCGCCTTAAGCTCTCCCTATATTCTTCCATCGTCATCGTAGTCATTCAATTACCCCTCAAGAGGCTTCGAAATCGTTCCAGCATCTTCCTCGGTGTCACCGTCTTTCTATCATATATTGCCAGGCTCCCTTCAATGCCAAAGAGATACTTGGCAATGCCTTTCAAGCTTTCGAGATCATATCTACCC
>JBARSJ010000166.1:0-2400 GCA_049644685.1 Anaerolineales bacterium | reverse complement strand
GGGTAGATCAGGCCCTATAGCTATGGTTTCTTGAAGAGATAGAGTTATGACTGGACGATTGTTAAATACTGCTCTAGGTGGAATATGCTCAAAAGATAGTGGCTTCTCGCGGTTACAAATTCTACACATTCCAGTTTCCATTATTTTTCTCATTAATATAATAGTACCTAATAGAAGAGATCATCTGCTTCATAGAGGTGTCATTTTTGGTTATATGGGTGTCTCTCGGATTCCTACCGTATATTTACGCACGAAAATGGGAGATACCCATTGTAGCAGGAGTTCTGGTTGATCCCCTCGTAACGACACAACTCAGCGATGGTCTTTTCCCCCCGCAATCCTTCCAGCACAATCCGGATCTTTTCTTCCGCTGAATACTTCTCTCTGCTTTTTTGACGAATGTTTTTGACAGTTGCTTCTACGCTTGGTTTCTTTTCAGTCATGGTTTTCTCCTTGCCTCAATTATCTATGGCTTGACTGAAAAGTCTCTATTAAATTTTCACACGAATGGTCTCATAAGGTCTGAAACGGCACAACCAAAACTTCCAATCCATCAATCTGGCCGTTCTTCATCCAGAGAATGGCTTCGCGATCATCCATGAATTTCTCCATTGTTTGTTTGCGCGCGTACATTAAATATACACATAAATGTGCCAAAAGGTTGGGGGTAAATTATACCTGAATCGGTAAGAGATACTAGAAAGCCGGGAGATAAATTGTATATAATTGAATTGAAGGAGAGTGCCACGTTTGAAGATGGGATTATTTAGATCCGCGGAGTGAACAATGACTAACAACCTGGACCGACTAGCAACCTTACTTACAGAGATGAATTCAATCGGGAACAGGATCTTGGAGATTACTCAGCGACCGGCAACCATCGGCCATACAGGGGAATATATTGCCAGCAAGATCTTTGAAATCGATCTAGAAGAGTCGGCTTCTGCAAAAGGAATAGATGGTCACTTCAGATCCGGACAGCTTGCTGGGAAATCCGTCAATATAAAATGGTACAGCAAGCTGGAGTACATGCTAGATATAACCCCTGATTCTCTCCCTGATTACTACCTGGTAATGACGGGCCCCAAAGCACTAGAAGCAACATCCAGAGGGGGAATTCGCCCCTGGTTGATCAATCATGTTTTTTTGTTTAATGCAGCCGAACTTGTAATTGAGCTTAATGCTCGTGGGGTAAAGATTGGGGTTGCTTCAAGCGTGCGTAAACACGAATGGCAAGCAGGGGAGATTTATCCTAACAAAAGAAATATGGCATATCGATTATCAGGCGAGCAGATGTCCACGATCCTGGCTTTTGATTCTGATTGGGCGGAAAGCTAGTTCTAGGTAAAGCAGTTATTCGGCGATTTAGAACAAACCGACGGGAAAATGAAAAGAGACTTATTGATTATTGAAAAGAAAACCAGAGACTCGCTGGCAAGCCGCCTCTCTGCCCGTGGGTATTCAGTTTGCCTTGCTGCGACCGGTACCGAAGCCCTGGAGGCTCTCAGCCAGCATAACATTACCCATGCCGTCATTCTCAACGCAATTTCCATGAGATCCAATGGAGCAAGGACCTGCACCTCTCTGAAGCGAGCAGCACCAGGGTTTCCAGTATTAATCTACTCTGATCGGGAGAAGCCTGTCAAGGCTGATGTGCTTCTCCGCCCGGGCATAAGCATCAGGAAGCTGATCAACAGGGTAGAGCTTTATTCTCCGATTGAAAAGAAGCATTGTCTCCAATATGGGGATATTTACCTCGACGAAGAGAAACTGCGGGTCTTCACGCCTAAGGGCGTTTCCCATTTATCCACCAAAGAAATCCAGATCCTGAAATACCTGATAAAAAAGAAAGGCGCCCTGGTACCCAAGGAAGAACTCTTCACCAAGATCTGGAAAACATCCTATATGGGTGATATGAATACACTATACACTTACATAAACTGTCTGAGAGGCGCGATAGAGCAAGATCCTTCAGATCCACGCTACTTACTTACGGTTAGGGGCAAAGGCTACCTACTGAATGGAAAGTGAGCTACCCAGAGGCCCTGAGAGAAGCAAAAACTGATGATCGTATAGTTATACTGCATGGGAAAATGAGCGCAAATATCATATTGCGTATAGGCAATATGATATTATGACCAACCCAATACAATTACAAAAATAAAAATGAGTAGTCGTATTCTTATTTAGTAATATATTAAAACCTTGCTCTAAATAACTCTCTTCTTCGGAAATAAAATCCACCCGGCCTGAAGTGTTTATCAACCCAGCTGTCTGTGGGATCAAGAATAGCCGCCGCTCTTGGATCATGGCTTCCTAATCTGGCGCGTTCTTGAGCTATATGGCGAAAATAGAAGTGGTTGAACAGGCGATTAAATTCCGTCAAGTACACATCTGCAA
>JBARSJ010000165.1:0-3000 GCA_049644685.1 Anaerolineales bacterium | reverse complement strand
CCACATGGCTTATCTTGGAATCTCATTTCGATGATACCTTCAACAATAAAGAAATAATAGCTGTAGATGTCTAAATAATTGAGTTGATGGATGCTCCGGCATCATTGATTGCCTGCCGGAGCATTGTAAGTTACGTATCGACTGTTAGCGTTCTGGAATGGGGGGAACTTCTCCAGCATCAAATTCTTCCTGGAAAACCACGTCTAAGCCTGCCATATACTCCGCAGGCGTGATTTCTCCAGCCCAAACCCTTTCGATCTCTTCAAAGAGGTAAGTATCGGTCTTTGGAGGGAAGAAAGTCCAGGTTGTGTACCCGTAATTCCCAGCATCTGAGGACGCCGACAGATCTTCAAATATTTTACCAATTCGAGGATCTACACCTTGTAAGGATCCCGCCGGTAACTTCACTGGTCCAGGGTTCAACCCACACTCGGAAAAGCGCGTTGATTGGACTTCAGGCGAGAAGAGGTAATTAAGGAACTCACCCGCCTCCATAGGAACTTCTGTAGCCGCATTGATCGAGTAAGTATGGCCCATGCCAATATCAAAAATAGCATCTCCAATTACTGAAGGGAACGGTACCCAATCCCATTCGTTGCCACCAGTTTCCTCGATGAAGTAATAATCCTCCAATTCCCAGGCAGCCCAACTGCCGTTGATGCTCATAGCAGCCTCTCCAGTTCCCAGAGCTACATTGAAGTCATCCCAGCCAGTCGTGTAGTAGAATTCCAAACCGCCCATGAACCAACCTTTTTGCTGAGCATCGTTGAGCAATTCGATCGCATAAACAAAGTCAGGGTCGGTCCAAGGAATCTGCCCGGTCAGGGCCTGATATACCTTTTCAGGACCAGCCACGTGGTTCAGATATTCACCAATGAACCATTCATTAGCAGGCCGCCAATCAGCATTGGCATCAGCAAAGGGAATAATCCCGGCTGCATCAATGGTCTCAGATAGTGCCACTAATTCATCAATTGTGGTGGGTAATTCCCAGCCATTAGCTTCAAACACGGTTTTATTGTAGTACAGCAACACTGTTTCCAACTCGTCGGTCAGACTGTACAGGCTACCTTCAACCGTACCCAGGCTAAGGGCCCAAGGAACAAAATGATCATTCCAACCAAACTCAGCAGCAAGGTCATCAAGGGCAAACAACAGATCCGCTTTGACCAGTTCGGCAACAAATGCTGGACCTGATGTATCAACGATATCCGGACCCGCACCGCCCGCCATGGCAGTTCTCTGAGCACCTTCAGATTCAGGCTGCAAAACAGCTTCTACGAAAATCGTATCACTTTGCTCATTAAACGGATTCACCACAGCTTCAACCATACATTCACCGGTATCATCCGCCTCGAACCAAATCTCTACTGTAACTTTTTCTTGCTCAGGTTCAGGATCTGCCTCTTCAGCAACCTCCTCGACAACCTCTTCAGGCGTGTCAACTTCAGCATCTTCGGGTTGTTGCGCACAGGCCGTGAAAACCAACGTTAGAATCAACATCGAAGTCAGCAGCCAAAATAACCGATTCCGGTTTTTCATCTTTTTCTCCTTTTCACTTCATTATGGATTAATCAGTGTACCCTACTCTTACAAAGCGAGCAGTGTTGTAGTAACTTCTTATATCGCACCTCCTTTCACTTCAACCAGATCATTTTGCCATTTCTATTGTTGTTGAAGAAATCTATCTGTTTGCGTTAGATAAATATCCTTTATTGCTTCAAAACAGTGTTTCTGTGTCGTGGGGATGGACTCCAGCCCGTCAAAAACTTCTGATAATCCCAATCAACTGGAGCAGCGTCAACTTTGTACCAATATATCGCTGTGCGAGACACCCCGGCTTGAATTTCCAAGGATTTTCTTCTGCTCGCTGGCTAAAATCACTTACTCCTGCTTGCTTATACGTATTAGTAATACGTATAAGCAATATAGCTTAAGTTTTTTTCGGTGTCAAGAGAGGATTTCAAGATTTTTTCTGTTTGGGAGCTCTGAGGGAAATGTAGAATAGCAAAATTGCCTCAATGCAATTAAGTTGAGGATCAATCTCTTAGTTATTGATCTTTCAGCATATACAGTGTGCTTTTATTCCCTGGGCTAATGACCGCTGTGAAGCGTCATTATAAGTACAATCAGGATAATCCCGATAATTTTTGTTTTCCAACCGACCGCAAAATGATTGCAAGCGCCAGAAACAGACCCCCCGCTATTGGATGGATCAGCTTAGATCTTGGAAAGCTTGGTTCAAGTATACTTCTTTGTGGGTGATTGGGATTGTAGTAGACATCAACGTTCTTACCCTTAGGGTATTGATCCAGGCTCGCCTTTGCACGATGGCGATCATCAAATGGCGGATAGGGATCAATGCCTACACGTTCACCAGTAAAGGATTCTCCAGCACTAATGTGATGCTTGATCGAATATAAGTATTTGATCTTGCCCAGGTATGTCCTATTGCCATAAATATCTTTATATGTAGAGACATAAGATTGAACAATTTCACCCGATGTTGTCGGCCAGAATTGACTTGAGTATGCTTCGTATGCCTCGAATCCTCCAACCAGAACCATAAATATTCCTGCCATACCCATCAGGATTGATCCTATTCTGACCAATGCAATTGTCATCGCGGAAAAGGGCAATCTTCGATTCATTTTGCTCTCTTTCTTCCAAATACGATTATCTAGAAAGGATAACACGATGATGAACACTAGGCAGCTTCGATGCTCTGGTGTTGCTTTTTTTGCTTCACTCAAGGCCGAAGACAGAACAGCTAATTCGCGCTGCTTGCAAAACAGGAACCAGAATTCGCAAATTAATGAATTATGGGCTTGTTCCCGAATCAACTGAGTTCAGTCTGTTACTCACGCAATTAGGGTTCGAGTCCATCACCGCCCTCGGTATTGAATTCGCAACTGACATTTTGTCAGTTGCCTAAAGAATACTACTGACTTGCTGTCAATGGCGAGCCTGTTTCAACTACCTTTTTTCACATTTCAGGGG
>JBARSJ010000164.1:0-3508 GCA_049644685.1 Anaerolineales bacterium | reverse complement strand
AAACAACACCCTCATAATTATTAATTAGGGTATTCGCTAACGTTAATTATGTTTCAATTGCGAGATAATTGAATAAGTCCTTAGCTTCCAAATGAAAAATAACATCATATAACGCCCCGCAGAATTTATGAATCCGCGTCAAATTAATCCGGGATCTGGAAAACCCGTTCCCAGGTACTGACTACCTGGGGATCGAAGTGAATCCCGGCTTGCTCACGGATATATTGGTGTACTTCTTTTTCTGACCAGGCATCCCGGTAGGGGCGAGGTGAACTCAACGCATCCCAGACATCGATCAGGGCAAAAACCCGGGCTTCAATTGGTATCTGGGTACCGCTTGCTCCCTCCGGGTACCCGCTTCCATCCCATTTCTCATGGTGTCCATAGGGAATGGGCAGTGCGGGGCGCAGGAATTCTATCGGCTGGAGCATCTCCCGGGCGTATTCCGGATGTTTGCGCATCAAGCCCCATTCTTCTTCAGATAATGGCCCAGGTTTATTGAGAATCTTGTCCGGAACACCCAGTTTCCCGATATCATGCAGCAGCGCCCCTCGACGGAAGTGGACCAGCTGCTTGTCTGGGATACCGACCGCCTGAGCGAGTTTCAAGGCTCTCTCCACAACTCGCTGGGTATGTCCCTCCGTGCTTTTATCCCTCAGGTACAATGCGTGAACCCAGCCTTCTAATGTGGCCTGGTAGGCTTGGTCGAGTTCTAGATTTGTGCGGCGTAAATTCTCCACCAGAGCGGCGTTATCTATCGCGATAGCTGCCTGGGTCCCAAATGTGTTTAGAAACTCAAACCATTCACTGTCAACATGGGGTGGTTTCCGGTGAAAAACTTCCAGAACCCCCTGAATTTTCCCTTTGGCGATGAGGGGAACGCCATAATAAGCTTGAAACCCTTCTACTGAAAACATTCCTCCCCGGACCAAAGTGGGGGCTTCTTTAAGCAAATTAGGAATCGCTACCAATTCGCGTTTCTGCAGCACTCGCCAGACCAGACCTTTCCGGGCTTGAGAAGTTTCCATCTGGGGTTGGTAGCGGCGGAATCCCTGGCCTTCTGCATAGGTCGGCTGATGTGTGTCGGGATCGATAAGAAAAATATTGGCCGCATCAACATCCAGTTGTGATACAACTTGTTCCAGAATGATGTGCAAAGTCAGGCTGAGACTATAACTCCCGGAAATTGCCCGGTCGATAGAGTGCAGAGCTGCTAAGTGCTCTAAACGCCGCTTAGTGAGTTCATGCTGTCTTGCCCGTTGAAAGGCACTGGCATACATCTCCGCGATACCGTGGATTAGCTGGGATTCTACCCCAAAAAAGGGCTCGCGGCGCCCCACCCAAAGGACGCCGAACAGTTCATCATGAGCAATCAACGAGGAGCCATAAATACCGGAAGAGACCGGATTCCGAGGAAAATAATTTTCAATAAACCGGCTGTTGCCCTTAAGGTTCTTGATTACCTGGGGATCGGTTAGTAATTGTGTTATCGGTTCGTCATTTTCACAGATCTGGTCCCAGGCTCCCCAGGAGAATATTAGTTCATAGGGCTCCTCTGGCGGGGAGCCTATGGCTAGCGCTGCCTGGTCTATTCGCAATAGTTTACCCAGCTGCTCAACAATCAGAAGGGGCATTTCCTCATGCGTCCGGGCTTTTCTGAGCGCAGCAGCAGTATCCATTAATGCTTCCTGATACCAGAGCTGCTGCTCGGGCGAAATATCCACGGAAACGCCGATTACCCCTTTGAGGTTTTTCTGGATTCCTCGCAAAGGATGGAACTGGAATTCCCAAATACGCTCGCCCTGATTAATGAGGGCCTTGTTTTTTTCCCCGGACAGAGCCAGGCGGACACCCTCAAGAATGTCTGGATAGTCAGCATATACCTTGAATATTGATTTGCCGACTACTTCATCAGGCAGCGTGCCCAGCCCGGAAAGGACCTCTCCCTCTAGATATTGAAAGATGCCCTTCTGATTAATTATCCAGATCGTTAGCAGAGCACCCCTGACGGAAAAAGAGGATCTGGTAAGAGGTGGGCTAACAGGATGCCTATTCTGCCTCAAGGACAACTGCGGGTTGGTTAACAGGGATCCAGTATCTGATACCATGAGCTGATTTGTCCTCCTGATAAGTTGTTATCTGGCGAGCCAATTCAGTTAAGTCATTGGCTTGAAGGGAAAGAACCAGTTTCTCTTCATTATGATCCAGGGCAAACTTCTCGCCGCAGTACCCTTGAGCAAGGGCTTGTGCTGGATGTGTTAGCAGTAGATTGCGAAAACCCTGGTTGATTACAGCAGCCGCCAATAAGCGGCTGATGCCGCCAGAAGGATTTAGGGTTTTGGGTCCATTTTGTTTGTTATTGCTCGATGTGGAAAAGTATCTTGTTTGCATATTCAGTTCCTCCTTTTTTTAAAGGTATGTACCTAAGAAATCAACAGGTTTTTATTGTCAGGAGAATTATCTTCTGGGGTTGCTTTAGCTGGACCTTCAACGGCAAGCATCCAGAATACTCCCAGGACAATCAATAGATCACCAGGACTTAAAGCCCGAGTCCAGGGGAACCATTCTGGCAGCAAAATGGAGTCAGATAGCCAGGCCAGGCGGGTATCCTCATAAAGCAGGAGAATATTTTTGCTCATCCCCGGCCGGGATCCAATTTGCCATACAGATGGAGGGACTTCAGGAAAGAGGGCCTGGGCTGTCTCTGGCGCCAGCGGCATTAAACCGCCATTAAGGATAATAACCAGCAGGTTCAGGATTAATCCCAGTCCCAGGATACGGAAGCCAATCAGATCCCGGTTAGACCACACGAAACCCAGCAGCACAAGTTGAGAGATCACCAGCACTGCTGAAGCCCACGGGGTGGAAAACCACCCCGCTGTGTAAGGGATTTGAAAGATCAGCAGCTGCGGAATTACCGCGACCAGAACCAGCCAGATCCTGGATAATTCTGGTAGGCGGTAAGGCTTCTTTATTATCCAGGCCCGGACCAATCCGGATAACCATCCGGCAAATATGGCCAGGATCAGGATCATTTAGAAGCCGCCAGGCTCGCCGGACATACCAGGAGCTCCTGCTCCGAGAACCAACATGCTCAAGGTCACTAAGACCAGGAAGATCTGAATATGACGCCGGTTAACTTTGCCCGCAGAGAGAGAGAATTTTTGGATTAAGCTCTTCATTTTAGCCACCTTTTAGCTGGATAGTGAATAGGATGGGGACATTATCACCCACGCAGGTCTCCCTAAGTGGCTCTTTCTGAGCCTCCGGGAGGTTCGATTATGATGAATGTTCCAATTTGGTGGATAAACTGCAGGTTAGATCATCAATTGTTGATAGAGAGAGCAGGTTTCTTCCGAAGGCTCTGCATCCAGGTCCTGAGCGAGAGCTTTTCGGCACTGCTGAAAAACACGGGTAATCCCAGCCCGATCTCCTAGAGCTGCATGGGAGCGCATGGCCAATCTCCAGGCTGCTTCCTGGCTGGGAACACTCTCCAGCAGCAGTTCGC
>JBARSJ010000163.1:0-1653 GCA_049644685.1 Anaerolineales bacterium | reverse complement strand
TCTCAAGCCCCTGGGCCACCTTGGCTTCCATATGCTTTCTCATCAGATCATCATATTTGGCCTGGGTGTTGTTCCGCTCAATGGAAATCGCCCTGTATGCTTCTTCTACTTTTGGAGTGTTGGCAAGCCGCCGCCGGTACATATCCGCTGCTGCATAGGATTCCTCGATCTGCCTTTTGACCGAAAGGATATCTGCCTGGGCATTGGAAAGTTGAGCGGCCAGAGTAATGTAAGCCGGGTTGTCAGGCGGACCATCGGAATGACCGGGATTGTCGGATTTACCTGCTGGATGGTTTACCTTCTTTTCGATTTCAGCAATTTGAGCTTTGGTTTTGATCACGTCAGGGTATTTGTCTGAAAAGAGACCTTTGAAATACACAAGTTGAGCTTTCAGTTCAGCTAATCGTTCCTTGTTGCTTTTTTCCACCTCATTTTCCACCTCAAACGTTGCAGGGATACTGGCGAGCTGGGTCTGGAGGTAACCTTCTTTTTCCTTAAGGCTGCGGATCTGTTCATTAAATCGCTCGATATTGTTTTCAATATTATTCAGGCTCTGCATATTGACTTGCAGAAGATCAGGAAGTTCATTAATATGCGACTCCTTGAATACAGCCATCTCTGCCTCAAGTTCGGCAAGATCTGCTTTAACCTTCTCCATCTCGTCTTCCAGAAACTCAGTTGTTTCCGTGGTCTGCCTTTCTCTAACTCGCAGGTTCTCTTCAAGAAACAAAGAGGTGAGCATACCGGCAACTTGCTGCACCGTCCCTGGGCTTTCCCCCTCATAAGAAAGTGTAAAGGCGATGGTGGCGGCAGTGGACCTTCCTGTGCGGCGATCCATCATCTCCGCACTGATCGGCTTGAGCAATATGTCCTCACGCATCTTTTCTACGATCTTTTCGGTAGTCCATTTTTCTTTCAGATCCGGATAGAGGTTGAAGCGGTTGACGATATCGAGCAGTCTCGAAAAGCTCACGATCTTTTGGTAGATGGACTGGAGGCGCTGTTCGGCGAAGCTGGTCACCGTGGTCATCACGAAATCAGCCGGGATATCCTGCTCTTCTATAAGGATCGTTGAGGTGGACTTGTAGATGGACGGCAGGGACAGGGCAACAATGGCTGCGCACAGAAAAACAATCAAAGCCGGGAGGATCAGGCTCCACTTTCTCCGTTTTACAATCGCAAAATGGTCGTTTATGGTCATTGCGTTGGGTTCCATACAGATACTCCTTGTTGGCCCCGGTGAAATGCACTATGCAGTTCTTGCTGTCGCAAATTTCACTGGGTAAATTATGATGGTTGGGATGGTTTAGATCGTTCTAATAATTAACAACTAACAATTAATTATTAATTATTAATTATTGTTTCATCCTAACCTCCACTACAGCTCTTTCAGTACTTTTTCCGCTTCGTCTCTTCCTTCAAAACTGCTGCTTCCCTCCACAGCCTTTTCGAGTTTTTCTTTAGCTTCAACCGAGCGACCGCTTTTGTAAAACGCCATTCCCATATGATAGTTGAACACAGGGCTTTCAGGTTGGTCCACAAGTGCCTTTTCAAAAAAGTCAAGCGCCTGATTCACATCCCCCATTTTATAGTAAACCCACCCCAGAGTATCCTGAACTGTCGGTTCACCGAAACGAAGCGTATGTGCTCTTT
>JBARSJ010000162.1:0-2278 GCA_049644685.1 Anaerolineales bacterium | reverse complement strand
GTATAACATCGCTAATGGTGTGTCATGGCTGCCTGTAACAGGTCATATTTTTGTCCGTATTTGGCCTTTCTTTGTGTCCAGTTTTGAAGTTACTCCTCTCTACAGGATCCTGTGGTTCACAAGCTTCCATCTTTCTTCGATCGTGATGGTTTACGTAATGGTAGAAAGCTTCCGGTTCTATCTGAATAAAACCGGGAAACTCTGGGATGTGCTTAACAGCAATTCCTACAGTGTGTACATCATCCACGTGGTCGTGATCGGTATCTTCGGGACCCTCCTGCTGGGTGTGGGAATGCCAGGCTGGGCGAAATACATCATCCTGTTCATCCTGACTTATGCCGGCAGCAACTTGCTCGTCTCACTTTACCGAATTGTACGATCCTCATTGACCCGCAATCGAGCTCAAAATACACCACTAAGCACGGATGCCTGATAGTTAGTCAGAGCTGCCAGTCATGCTTTTGCTGGCAGCTCTGCAGTCTGAGTAGATGTGCCTATTATCAATATTAATAATCAAAAAGGAGAACAGTAATGAATACCTCACAAATCATAGATCAGGACAAAAGCGTATTGAAATGGGGCGGATTGGCCGGCATTTTGGGCGGCATAATCCTCATCCTGTCGATGGCCGTAGTTGTCGGATTTGTCCCGGCAGACCCACCAACTTTTGCCGAACTGGTAGCGAGATTCCCGGATGTTCAGACGATTCGAGTCGTTGAGAATATCTTATACCTGCTGGGACTTGTAGCGGGGATTCCGCTTGCCCTGGCCGTGTTTTGGTCTATGCGTAAAACAAACCTCGCGCCAGCTCTCTTTGGCAGCGTTCTGGTCATTGTGGGCTTGATTTGCATGATCGCTATGGCAACCCCCCATGTTGCTCACAGCTTTCTTTCCGAAATCTATCACTCAGCAGGAACAACCCTTGAAGCGCAAGAGACCCTCGGTCTTATCTGGAAGGCAACCTGGGGTGTGACAGATACGCCACTCTACGTAGGCTTCTTTGTAGGCATGCTTGGTTTCACGCTCCTCGGCGCAGCCACATTTGGATCCCCAGACTTTGGCAAAGCTACTCGCTGGGTGAGTGTTGTATTAGGAGCTGCAGGTCTAGTTACTGCATTACTACAACTGATCACACCAACCTCAGATATAGGCGCAGTCAGCTTCTTCGCCTACATCATTCTCTATTTTGTCCTGGGAGGGAAAATCGCCCGCCTGGCAAAAGCAAAATAAAGGGACTGGGTTGTGGTTGTTCAGCCAGGGAGGAGTTAAATCAAATCCCAGGAAAACATTACCACAACCCACCTGAGGAATAACGAAGTAAAAACGAGATCTTAGCCTTCAACCAAATATTAATGCGAGATTTATCTTAGTAAAAAGAAGAACTAAAAATGGGCGCTTCTGACTACATAACAATTTTCTATCAAATGATGAGTGGCTTGGGCATCTTCTTTCTGGGAGCCGGAGTGCTCTGGTTCGTATCAGTCTACAAAGAGAAGAACAAGTAAATAACTAGAGCAAGAGAGGAAAAAATGTCTGCTCAAGAAAATCAGACTTCGAACAAAAAAACTAAAAGAAATAATCTGGATGTAAAAATAATCCTTTCAGCCTTATGGGGAGCACGAGTGTTTAGTGGTCTGCAGGGAGATTCGACTCGATTTCATGATCCTTTTGCTCTCAATGAATTGCTAACTGGAACCGCAGACATCGCAGTAACCGATGTAATGCTGGTGGTATTGTCAGCAATCTTGGCGATCCCAATCATTATGAGTGTCTTGTCTCTGACGTTGAAAGAGAAAACAAACCGCCGGGCAAACCTGATTACAGGCATATTCTTTGTTGTCTGGGAATTGGTGTTTATGATTTTTGTTTACAGCCAGGCATTCCTGTATGAGATATTTTGGGGAATTGCATACCTGATCTTTGTTTCCCTGGTTGTTTGGTATGCCTGGAAATGGCCGCAGGGGGAAGCATAATCTGCTATCTTCCAAAATAACAATTTTGGAATTATGAGGAAGGAACCTAACCGAGAGAGTGCAGTCCATGCACTCTCTCAAAATCAGGAGAGAAAAAATGACTGCTGAAAACAAAATCCAACAATACAGCATGGTCCAGATCCTGCTGATCTGGGCAGCTGCTGCAGTACCGATGGGATTGTTGGGATGGATCATAGCCCCCGCCCTGGCAGCTGACCCTGCAAAACCCGGCTTTGAGCGCCTGGCTGTTCTCACAGTGGGGCTGATCTGGCAGTTCGTGATGGTTTTATATCTCATCTATAAAG
>JBARSJ010000161.1:0-1816 GCA_049644685.1 Anaerolineales bacterium | reverse complement strand
TTGGCTTTGAATTGGGTTTGTTTTCACCAAGTGTCCAATTCAAATATTTCTCGTATCCCCTTGTCATAATTGACTTTACGCCAATTTGGCCCCACCAAAAATTGGCTTTGTTTTTTCAAATTAAGCTCAATTTTTCGTCGTTTTATACTCTTTTTAACCTGTTTTTTTCATTATTCTGCCTTTTTTCCCTTAGAAAATTGGCTTTGTTTTTTCAAATAAGCTATTAACCACGAAGGGCACCGAGAACCACGAAGAAAAACAAATAATTACAATAATCAATAGTAAATCGTAAATAATCAATGGCAAGGGCCACAGAGAGTACAGAGGCCACTGAGAAATAATAAATAGTAAATAATACCTAATAAATGACTAAGTTCTCCATTCAAATCACGACATACCACATACGAAATACGCAATACGATATACGAATATGTTATCTATTATACGAACATTAACACAAAAAGTCCAAATAATTTCAAAAAAATCTCCGTTAGACGGCGTTACTTTCGACCGGGCTCAGAGCTTGCCCTGAACGTAGTTGAAGGGGCAGGCTAAAAGCGTTGTGTGTATTGTGTATTGCGTAGGAGCATAAAGCATATATGAATAGTCGGATGCGATAAAACAGATCCTGTCTTATCAAGGCTCGTAGTCCTTTTGACTAATCAAAAGGACTACGAGCCATATATTGGAAATAAACGTTGTCACCGCTATTTAGTGTGTAGGAAGGGCAGGTTTCCGCCACAAGGCTTCCTCCGTAAACGCCATAAGGCGTCCCGCCGCAAGGCGTGCCTGTCGGTACTTCCGGGAGAGTCCATAGGACTGTGGACTGCCCCACCGTAAGCTGTCCCCAAGAGAATGCGGTTCATTACTTGCACATAAATATGTTGTAAAAACAGATGTGGCCCAAATCTTCCCATTTTTTTTGCATTAAGCTAAGTTGCTTATCGATAGCGTTTTAGATAATACCTTCTTGTTCCGCACAGTATAGATAAGAGAAAGGTGATTCCTGTTGCTCCCAGTTCTTGGCGCGCGTATCTAAGACGTAGTGAGCAAGCTCAATGGCTGCGCCAGCCACATAGCCTGCAGCGCTCGAAACTACAGTAACGATTGGGTCACCCACCACAGCACCTGCGCCACCGCCAAGCAATGCCAGCCAAGTGGGTGACTTTGCAGTGAAAATGGTACGCAGTGTTCCGACTACACTTCGTATCCCTCGCTCTTCCATTACACGCTGGATGGCACTAGCACCGAGTTCTAGCTGCTCTTGAAATTGTGTTATTACGAGTTTTGCTTCTTCCTTGCGTTCACATTTGGAGAGCTTTGTCTGAACTTCATCCACAAATGTTCTAAAGTGTAGCAATTCCTCTCGTCGCTGATTTCTAAACTCAATGACTTTGCGCAACTCTGTGTCTGGCGAAACACGTGGTAAGAGATTCTTGAATGACAATGCCATACCATGAAAAGGTTCGCTATGTGATCCACACCTGTAGATAATGTCTTCATACTCTGCGTGGTCAGTGCTTGGCTGCACGTACTGTGGGTCTTTTGACGCTAAGTAATGTGCTAACAATCCCATGTAAATCGTAGCCGCAGGCTTTTTGACGCGAATCCAGTTGTCCATACTGAACTGATCGGATGTCAAGTCTCTGTCAACCAAGTCTTGCCAGGAATCATGGTTCATCTTCTCAAGGGCGATATTCCAATAGCGACCCGATGAGGGCTTTGCCATTTCTTCTGCGAACTCGGGGGAATCCAAGCGTTGTCTGAATTCTTCAGCTAGGTTCTTACTCATACGGTAGTCTTGCAGGAGTAGCTC
>JBARSJ010000160.1:0-17026 GCA_049644685.1 Anaerolineales bacterium | reverse complement strand
ATATAACCCATAAGTACATTAATAAAGAACCTGGTTTTTACTTACCACCTATCAGTCACCAGGTGTACTCTCTTTTCATAATTCAGGAAACATAATACGGGTTCAGGTTGTTCCCCAAGGATTTTCTTTGCAGCCCGAAGATAATTGGCAACCTGGTCCTGATAATCCTCATGCTCCCAAATCCACTCGAGTCCCTTCTGATCCCGGATTTCATCTGTTTTAAATTCAACCAACACCCAATGATTTCTTTCCCTAAATAAGGCATCAATCGATCCTTTGAAAACAGAATTTTGGTCGCCCAGCACACTGAAGGGAACTTCATGTTTTAACAGCTCGGCATTGTCCATCCGTTGAAATAGATCACTATCCTGAAACCTTTCAAGAATCTTTCTGGCACGGTTACACCCATTTTGGATTTCTTTTTCAGTCACCAAGCCTAGCTCCCGGAACTCCGTTTCTGCCCAATTGATAAAGTCCGCTTCTCCATTAGAGGGGAATATCCAACGTTCCAGTGCCTTATGAACAATTTCACCAACGACTCTTGCCGGAACATGCGCCCTTTTACTATCGGATGTGACCCTATAAATCTGGTTCTCCTCCAGTTTCCAATCTGATATTTTTTGTCCTTCATCGAGTAATATATCCTGAAATACAGGAAAATCCTCCATTTCATCCGCGTCCAATTCATCAAGAATAGGCTGGATAAACAGATCTATCGCCATGCCTGATTCATAGATATTTAAACTGGCATTCAGTCCCGGGAAATCCAGTTCCCTATGATGGGCTTTATTCCCCTCAACCTGAAAGTCAACTGTCAGTTGCGACAAACCCAGAGGAAGGGAAAGTTTTCCTAACCAACCACTTAACTTAGCCATCTTTTGGTCTTTGGTCGGTTTTCCAAGAGTACCGCTAATAATTAACATCTCCTGTGCTCTGGTTGCTGCTACATAAAGCAGCCGGTTTGATTCGGCATCTTCTTTTAACCTTTCTTCCGCTGAAGCCAGCTCGTAAGCCAGGGAAGAAGCAGTAGTTATTTCTGGCGCAGCTGGGCTATCTTCCACTATCCTTTTTTCACTGAAAGGAATAACAAAACCTAATTTATCGTCAACAAGGATATCTCTTCCAAACCGTTCTTTTTTAGACGCATCTCCCAAAACAACAATTGGAAATTCCAGGCCCTTTGATTGATGCACAGTCATGATTTGCACCGCGCCTTCAGCGACAGCCTGGGCTTCCCCTTCTCTTATTGAAACATTTCTTAATTCTGCGATTGTATTCAGGAATTCAGAAATATTCACGATACCACTGTTCTGAGCATCAGTGACCAGCTTCTTTATATTTTGGACTCCGCGATATTGTCCATTTAGCACCAGGGCTGCCAGGTATCCAGTCTGGTCTACGAATTGGCTGATAATTTCAGCAGCAGTTATTCTACCCACCAATTTCCCAAATGAATCAACCAGCGAGATTAATTCTTGAATACGAAGATTATTTTCTCCCTTATCGATATCCTTTATCTGTCGAGCTGCCTCGATCAATGAAGGAATTTCTCTTTCTTTCTGATAATCTCTAATTTGCAGCAGTAAATCATCCGCCAATCCAACTACCGGTGATCGCATTAAACCAACCACAGCCAAATCATTTTGAGGGTCAGCAAAGACCTGGAGGGCGTTCAACAAATCCCTGATTTCTGGCCTGTCATAAAAACCCTGTCCGGCAATGGTCAGATAGGGAATGCCCGCTTTTTCAAAGGCTGCCTCAAATGCAGGGAAAGAATTGGAAGCACGGCATAATATCGCCGCATCACCGAATGTTAAAGGGCTCTTCCCCTTCTTGGTTTTTTCCTTGCCTTTTTCCTGGGTGAAAATCTCAATGAGCCTGGCTGCCACTGCCTCTGCGGCTATTTTCCCTGCCCCATCAGCTTTTGTTCCAGCTGCCAGGTGCAGCTCGATGTAAGGTGAATCGTTAATCCGGGGAGAGTCTTGCCTCCCAGGTTTTAGCTCGGCAAAAGGTTCAACATAGGGAAGATCATCTTCGGTCCCGAGCACGGGTTCCAACAAAGTGTTCAAATTCTGCAGCAACACGGGATGAGCGCGGTAAGATGAAGGTAAATGAAAACTGTTCCCTTTCTCCCTGATGGCCTCTTGTTCCTGTCGGAACACTGCCACATCTGCGCCCCGAAAGCGGTAGATAGATTGTTTTCCATCGCCGACAATAAAAAGATTATTCCTCTCACCACTTAAATGATTCACCAATTCCCGCTGCCGATCATTGGTATCCTGGTACTCATCCACTAACAAAGCTTGAATTTGTTCCTGCCAATAGTGTTTTACTTGAGGGAATTCTTGTAATAAATGCAGGGCTTTCCCCTCCAAATCATCAAAATCCAAACCATTTAATTGTTCTTTTGCAGAGCTGTACCACCGATCAGCATACAAAAAGCAACTTCCCAAAGCAGGAATGATTTCCCTGGCCAGTTTTCGATCCAGTTCTAAATCCAAATTGTCCTTTCTAATAATTTCATCATATATGGTCTGGATTTTTTTGATAACTGCCCGGGGTTTGGCTGGAGCCCAATTCTCTTGTCGCCCCTTTTGTTTGAGATGGCTCCTTAGCGGGCCCAGGGAACGGGAAATTTCCACCCAGTCCTCGTTTTGATGTGCATTCCGTACATTTTCCCATTGTTTATTGACTATGCGCAAATCATTTACAAGCAGGTCCCCGGCCTCTTCAGCCTGGTTGACAATGCCCTGGTCCTCCAGTGAAAGAAGTCCATCAAGTCCTGCTTGCACAACAGGATGCTCAATAAATTCCTTTAAGGGCCGGATAAGCAGAGGCCGCCAATTCTCCCACAAATCTATTGGTGCTTGATCTAGAACTGCCAGTATATCCAGCCTCTTGGACAGAAGCTCATTAATGATTTTCCTTAATTTCCAATCACCATAAGTAGAAAATAATATTGATACACTGTCATCCTGACCAGCCCAAACCAGTGATGCTTCTACAGCCTGAGATTTTAAGCGAGCGGTATAGCCTTCATCCAGCAGTTCAAATTTAGGATCCAAATTCATCTCAGCAGGATGTTGTCGAAGGATATCAGCTGCCAGACTGTGAATTGTGCTGATTCGAGCCGCATCTAAACTTTCATAAACCTCCCGCCAGAATACAAGATCCTTTTCTTCTAACTCTTTTCTTTCAAGGTAAGTTCTAACTTCTTCTCTGATCCGATTCCGCATTTCTCGGGCTGCTTTTTTCGTAAAAGTGATTGCGACAATCGACCGGAGCGGAATGCCATCAACAAGCAGAGAAAGATACCGGGCGACAAGTGTGCGGGTTTTCCCTGTACCGGCACCAGCTGTAACAACAATATCCTGTCCCCTGGAGAGGATCGGTTTCTCCTGTTCAGTACTTGGGTCCATCTGCCTCAGGATCGGGTGTATATTATCTCTTTGATTCATCTCGTATCACCAGCGCTTCGGTCGATAATGCCAACAAAAATTCACTGCAGGACAATATTCAGGGCACCCATTTCCGGGCGGCTTTGGTCTAAAGTTTCCTTTCTGGATAGACAAGACCGCACGCCAGCCATTTTTCTTTGCACTCTCCATAGCGGCTTTCGGGCCTTTTTTGCCGTCTCCCCAGAAAGAAGACATCTTAAAAGCGCTTGTTTGAGCAGAGAGGACATGAAAATAAAAACCTTCTTGAACAGATCCCAGTTTTAATGCCTGCTGTGCCGCAAGAGCATAAAGAGGCAGCTGCAGCTTTTTCCCTTCCCAGACTGCACGATTATCAAATCCAAAAGCTCCGCTAGTCTTATAATCAATAATTCGGATTCCCCCCTGGCTGTTGATATCAACCCGGTCGATAAAACCTCGAAGATTATAACTTCCTTCCTCATTTATCTTGATAACCAGATGCGGCTCACCTGCTTCAGATATGCCAAATCGCTGCTCCGCCCGATAAAATTTGTAGGTTGTGTCCAGAGACTCCAGGGTAATAATTGACAGCCTCAAATTCGCAAGGATTTCTTCCTGTGTATGCTGCCACCAGGCAGTTTCCCGAAATCCTTCTTTTGCTGGCGCCTGCTTAAACACTTTCTTCGCCGCGTAAGGAAGCTCTCTCAATAAATCCTCAATACCATAATCTTCTCCAGCCGACTGATATAAATCTTCCAGGATATGATGGTAAATATTGCCCAGCTGACGGGCATCCAAACCTTCACCGGGAGGTTCTGGTTTTTCCAATCCAAGCAAATTTCCTATAAAAAAATTGAAGGGGCAGCTCTGGTAATTTTCCAGCCGGCTTGCGCTCCAAACATGGTCAGCAGGGAAACGCTGAATAATTTTTTTCTGCAGATGGCCAAGCTCACCATCGTATACCAGGTCCTTAATATCTGAATCTCCACTTCGCACAGCGAGCACTCTACGGGCAAATAATATCTTCTGGCATAGAATAGGAAATATTTCCTCTGCTTTCTGCCAGTTTGATGTATATTGATATTTTCCGGATGCCAAAAATTCCATCAGTTCTGATTGGGAAGCAGCCATCCTCAGCGGCGGAACACTTCTTGTAGTAAGCAATGCCGGCGTTAATTTCAGCAGTCTCAGGATCTCCTCCCAAAACGGAGATGGCTGCCATATTGTGCCGTTATCTGCAATTCGCGGACGCGTAATGAGCAAATATCTGAATGACCGGGTCAGTGACTCATAAAAATATTCCGCTTCAGCGCTGTCTGTTGACAAACGAAGAGGAAGGCCATATCTGTCCAGCAGAAATTTCCTGTCCGTGTCCCTTAAAAATGGATCTTCCTTGATGGTCTCAGGAAATTCCCCTTCTGCCAGGCCAAGCAAGGCAATAGCCTGAAATGGAATTCCCCGCACCTCAGTACAATCCGCACAGACAATCGCGTCTTGATCCGATGGGACAGGTTGATAAGATGATTTGTTAATTACGGCTTCGAGATCTTTGAAAAATTGATTAAAAGTGATTTTCTGACCGTCCAGGACGGAATCCGACCACACCTGATCGCGGAATATATCTGTAAGTGTTTTTAAGGCTTGCCAATCACGCTGAATCAGATCTGGTGGGCCTTCTAGAATCTGATGTAAAACGCCAAACTCCTGCCTTTGCTCCTCATCCAAATCAAGATTTCCAAGTAAATCTTCAACCCAGGAAATGTGTCTCTCGAGAGTTTGTTTTTCCCCTGGCGGAGAGATTATTTCGGCAAATAAGGAGAATTTTTGCCACAATTTTTTCGCTTCCTCACCTTTTGGAAGGCTTTCTGACAGAGACATTTTCCTGGAGGAATTTTCCTCCTTTTCTTCCCCTACCCCAGTTAATAACAAAAAGGCTTCTTCCCACTGCTGATACCCCTGAATAACCCTTCCCCATCTGGCCGTTTCTGCCAATTGATTCGCTTCACCCATCTGGTCCGCTTGATCGACACCCTTATGTCCCTGCGGACTGATTAGGGAACTATCAAAATAGGGGGATCGCCAAAGAGAGACAACTTCATGCCAAACCAATCCCTCTCTTCCAGATGCGGCAAGCCGCAAGATACTCAGAATCGCAGCAATCAGGGGATTTTCACCAAGTGGGATTCCTCCCTGGATTCGAACCGGGAGCCCATATTCTTTGGCAGCTCGATTAACCAGGGACCGATAAGGTTCCTGGTTCCGCATAATCAGGGCAGTATCTCGAGGTTGAATCCCCTCGTCCAATATTTTTAACCTGATCCAGCGCAGCGCTGTGCGGACTTCTGCTTCCCGATCTGGAACAGCTGCCATCTCGATTAAATCCCCGACCTCAATGGTATCCCTTTCTGACCTTTGAAAAAGAGCTTCCTCAAGCTCTTTAAATGTATCGGAGCTGGGATTTTGAGGAAGATCAGGTTCAATTAAATAAGCTTCTCCCGCTTGTTCTTTAAGCAAAACTTCCCGCAAACGGTTAAACCGCTTATGGACCATGGGTCTACCGGTTCCTGATTTTTGACCAGTAACCGTCACAGTTACTTCAGGTAATTGATCAGATAGCGTTTTTATCAGCCTTAATTGGATTGGGGAAAGGTCATCAAATCCGTCAAAGATCACGAAATCCCATTTCTTACACAAATCAGGATTCTCCCCAAGCATATCACCTGCCATCCAGGTTAGCCCAATCGGGTCAACCCACTGTTTTTCTCCGAGCCTGTTTCGATAAGCCTCGTACACAAGAGCCAGCTCTTTCAGGCGAGGTCCCTGATTTATACTATCTACCCCTTTTGTAAACTGCCCAGGGAGAATACCACCAGCTTCTAATTCTCTGATGATCCCCAAACTGGTTTGGATAAATCCCGGTTTATCTTTGATTCCAGCGTAATATTTCAGATCAAGTTCATTCAAGATTTCCTGGAGCAATTTTCCCTGGGTGATTTCGGATATAAGGACAGGATAGCTTCCTGCAAGGTCCAGTATCTCCCGGGAAATATCTCTGAAAGTACCAACAACCACCCCCATGGCGCCACCTTCAACAGCCAGCCGCCGTTCAAAATCTATAGACTGAAGCCTGGAAGGGACCACGACCCGGGGAGATTCTCTTAAATTGGCAGCACGATCCAGGGCTTGTTTAACAACCCAAGCTGTCTTGCCTGTGTTTGCGGGTGATATCAGGATTCTAAAGGTCATATAATCGCCAAAACGACAGATTGAGGTATTTTATCCTCAATATCTCTGGACTAAGCTTTTATCTAAAACCGTCAGCTGAAATAATTACCATTAGCGCGGCGATAAACCAGTGAATAAGGAAAGAATAAACAAACGATCCAGTACGCCAGGCAACCCAGCCAAATGCGAACCCGCCAAATATAGTGGAGAGGGTTTCAACTTCCGGTTTGCCAAGGTGAGCAACAGCAAATGGTACGGCTTGAATCCACAACGCATCAGGGCCATATTTACGGGCATATCCGAACAGGATCCATCCCCTGAAAAGATATTCCCAACCAAAAAGCTCAAGGGACTTCTTCCAGATTAATCCCTCTTGAGAATAGGAGTAATATCCCTGCATGCCGGAATTCCTGGTGCCGAGAAACCAGATAATCGGAGTCATAAAAAGCAATCCGAGAAATGTCAGCAGAAGTCCGGTTTTCCAATCTCCAAACGTGAAACCATAATCCGAGGGTTTCTCCTTAAAAATTATAAAAGTAATTCCCAAGGGAATAATCACAAAAAGAAGAATGCTGTCCAGATGGTTGCGGGAAGTTGGAGAGTAATAATAATCCACTATGATCAGCAAAGTGCTGACTATTGTAATAACCGCAATTTTCCAATCAATATTTAATCGTTCACCGAGGATTCTTTTTATCAATGTTCGCCTATCTTTGTTAATACTCTTGATTTCTACTCAATTTTCACTGGAATATTTTAATTTATTTTTATACTTTCTATAGCATATCATACTCAACTTATCTGGGTAATTTAACTTGAACCGAACAGCTCAGGCCCTGCTATTTCATTAAACTTTAAACTGCGTCTCATAAAGGATCTGGTAAAGTCCCCCTTGATCCAGCAGGTCTTGATGAGTGCCTTGCTGTACTAACCTCCCCTGATCTAAAACCAGGATTTTATCAGCAGCCAGAATAGTTGATAAACGATGAGCGATTACCAGACTGGTGCGGTTTTTCATAACCTGTTTGAGTGCACTTTGGATTAATTCTTCTGAGAGAGAATCTAAACTTGAGGTAGCTTCATCCAGGATCAAAATGCGCGGATCCCGCAGTACCACCCGGGCAATTGCAACCCGTTGGCGTTCTCCGCCGCTTAGACGGTATCCTCGCTCTCCAACCACAGTGTCATAATCATCTGGAAGACTTTGTATAAAATCGTGAATATTGGCAGTTTTTGCAGCTGTGATTAACTCATCCCCGCTGGCGGAAGAACGGGCATAAAGTAAATTTGCTCGGATTGTGTCGAAAAACAAGTAAGTTTCCTGGGTAACCATACCCATGTTTCCTATCAGGGAAGACAAGGTCACCTTTCTTAAATCCTGTCCGTCAATTAATATCTGTCCTTCGGTCGGGTCGTACAATCTCGGCAGCATATAGGTCAGGGTTGTTTTTCCCGCCCCGCTGGGTCCCACCAGTGCAACCAACTCCCCAGGCTCAATAGAGAAATCAATTCCTTCTAAAGCCCAAATTAGTTGTTTATCATCTGCTTCGTTGATATTCTCTCTAGCTGTCTTTTTCCGACCTCGTTTCAGATGAGCTTCTCCCGATCCCCGCCAGGAAAAACGGGCAACCTCTTGCAAACCAATGGCATCATTCCCCAATCCTTGATAAGCGAAGGAAACCTTGTCAAATTGTATTCGCCCCTCGACTTCTCGCAAAACTATTGGATTCGGTATATCTTGAATTTCAATTGGTATATCCAAAACCTCAAAAACCCGTTCAAAGCTGACCAGACTCTCGGCGAACTGGACCTGGGCATTTGTGAGTGCCATTAAAGGACCGTACATCCCGGTAAGATAGGTACCAAATGCCACAATAGTGCCAATTGTGAACTCGTTTTGCAGCACCAGGTGACCTCCAACCCAGAACACAACCGCCGCTCCTACCGCACTGACCACACTAAGCAGCATAAAAAACCAATGACCAATGACTGCAGATCGGACACCGATATCTCTAACTTCCCCCGCATTATGCTGAAAACGATCAAGTTCGTGTTTTTCGCGTCCAAAAAGTTTGACCAGCAATGCTCCGCTTACATTGAGGGTTTCATTCATGGACGCATTCATTTCAGCATTGTTTTCCAATGATTTCCGTCTCAGATTACGCAGGACATTTCCCACCCGGCGGGCCGGCAAGATAAAAAACGGCAATATCACCAATCCCAGGAGAGTAAGCCGCCACTCAAGAGCAACCATAATACTCAAAGTGGCAGCCAGAGTAACAATATTGGAAATGATTGTCACCATGGTGTTGCTGATAGCTCGTTGGGCTCCAATTACATCATTGTTGAGCCGGGACATTAATTCTCCGGTTCGTGTCTGAGTGAAAAATCGCATAGACATGCGCTGGAGACGTCCATAAAGATCCCGGCGTAAATCATAAATTACTCCCTCTCCAATAGAAGCATTCAACTGCCTCTGCCAGACACCAATTATTCCATTCACTATCGGTATCGCGATCATACCTAATGCCAACCAATTTAACCGAACCACATCTCTGTTGGGAATAGCAATATCAATCAAATCACGATACAAAAGAGGAGAAATCAGAGAGATACCGGAGATGGCAAGGATAGTGATCAATAGGCCAACAACCCGGAAACGGTACGGTTGAGCAAATCCCCAGACCCGGGTTATCAATTCCCGGGTAATCGCTGGTTTATCCTGTTTATCATCATATCTGAGATAAGAAAACCAGCCGTAGCTGTGCATTCCCATATAAAAACTCCTTTTCTTACAACTAGATGGTCCTGATTGTAATTCAATTTTTTTGTATGGGAAGGAAGCCCTAAACAATATATTCCGTTTTGTACTTATAACTATAAGTAAGCAATATTAGCGCCGGACTGAAATTTATCAAGAAGTCCTTTTTATTATTCTTTTTTTTCTGGTTCCTCAAGGAGAATACGTAAACAATAATGCACAATTAACTTAACCAGACTTTTTAGCCATTCACCATATTAATGGGATAATATTGGCATTATGGACTTGACTCCCCTGCTCTCTCAAATCGCAGTTCAATATCAGCTTCCCCCGGACGGCGCCCATGGCTTGAGTCATTGGGGAAGGGTTTTAGAGAACGGTTTAAAATTAGCGGAAATTGAAGGCGGCGACACTATCGTAATCACCCTGTTTGCTATTTTCCATGATGCCTGCCGCCACAACCAATCTTTGGATCCAGGCCATGGAGATCGAGGTGCCACTCTTGCCGAAGATTTACTAGGGAACAATCCCCAAGTTACTACTGACCAGCTTGATCTGCTTATAACTGCCTGCAGACAGCATACGGATGGGGAAACCGATGGCGATCTCACCCTCCAGATCTGCTGGGATTCAGATCGCCTTGATCTTGCCCGGGTTGGTATCCTTCCCGATGTCCGCTACCTTTGTACGAAAGCAGCCAAAGATAGCCTGATCATTGATTGGGCCAACACGCGAGCTCAGGCAAACTATACTCCATATTTTGTTAAGGAGGATTGGAGCAGGATATTTACCAAGAGGCAGCACCCCTAACGAGATTATCAACCCTTATCCGCAAAACAAGCAAATAAAGACCCAATTCTTACAAAACAGTATAGCAACATACCTCTTGATTTTTTTCGTTCATGCTATACTCAAATAGGTAAATCACTTCATTTATTCAGGCTGAAATTATTTATGAACATGATGAAATACTGCCCGGAATGTTATAAGGAGATTCCTCCTGAATCGCCATCCTGCCCCTTCTGTGGTTATAAAACAGAAAACGGCACGGAAGATGAGACACCTCAAATTATAAAAACCCCCAAAACCGATTCCTACATCCCCCCGGAGCAAACGGTATTAAACCTGCTGTTGTTGTTGATCTTCTTCTGGGGAATTAATATTGCCCTCACGGTTCTCCCCATATTCCTCGATATCGGAACTACAAAAAATTTATTAATCGCCGCCATTATATCCCAGGTATTAACCCGGGCTCTTATCGGTTTCTGGGCTTTCACAGAAGTCTCATTAAAAAAGGATCAAACTACAAATAAAAAAATTGGTGCCTTTTTGATGACATTCATCCCCATCGGAGCCTTATTCTCCTTCCTTCATGCATCAAAAACGATGGTGCGCAATGAGAACCTATCCCCTTTAACGATCTCAAGTATTTCTGCCACAATAATAATGACAATAATGCTTTATTCCACCGCAGACGGCATTGCAGAAATCTATGCCAGCACGGATGGTATTGCAGAAATCTATACCAACTCAGAAACTTCAGCTGTTTTAGACGACTCCACTCCAGATCCAAACCAACCAGAACAAGCCGCTGCTGATATAACAACCACCATTCCCTCACCAACAGCCACAAGAGTATATCAGGGCAACTGCAGAAGCCCGTATTCTATAACGCTCGCTGATGAAGGTAAATTTCGTGATGTCTGCGGGAAAGTCACCAATTACGGTGTTATCGTATGCGAGACTTGCCCTTCAGGCTATTATTCATATTTAAAACTAGATGGAAAATTCCAGATTATTTCTTACGAATGGAACTTTGCCTTCACCTGGCTAGAGAAATGCGTGCGGGTTTCCGATTATGTGGAAATCCTCGGGGAAAACCCCGTCTTTGTCTACAGAAAATCTGAAGGCTGTGCCGGTACGGAATGTATCACAAGTAGACAAGGCGAATTGATTAGTGATAGTGGAGTTTATTTCCAGGATTATTTCGATTGTGAATAGAACTTAATATATTTCCACCGCTTTCAAAATACAATCTCCTTGCTTTATCCATTCACTCGGTATTTTCCACTAAAAATACATTATCAAACAAATTCTTGTGAGGTTGCCATATCTAAACTCACTGATCAATCTTGCAAAAATCCCCATTTCCCGTAACGCCACATATTTTTCACCCTGATATCTCTGCACACAAATCCAGCCCTAAACTCATGTGATTGGATTAAATTGGAATTTCCCCTAAAAGTCAGCTATATGGGCTTAGAAGGACACCGGCTATTCAGAGTAGATTCTCCTGCCACACACAGCAGTATCATATATCATCGCCTTGTCGTACATGATTCAGTTGTGTATGGAAGAGTTAGAAATAACTTTGTTTTGCGACTTTTTTAAGTTAGAATTATTTGTTGTATCGCCCTAATGAATATTGAATTTAACTTGGCGTTAGTTTCCTCTCCCACAAGAGACAAACCTGGAGACTGCTATTTAATCCAGGGGTGAGAACATCGTAAATGTTCTTTCATTCAGACAGACTATGCAAGGGCTTTGATCTATCTCTGAATTCTGTTGCTAAGATTTAGTAAAACCCAAATGGCTAAAAGGTATTAATTCATGAAAAAATTTTTCAGCAGGGAAAATCTATTAGCGCTTTTGTTGTGTTTGATCATTATTTCTTTATGGATTGCAACCGCAACTGACTCGCCTGTTTGGATTTACCAGGGATATTAATGTCAATCCAAGAAATAGCTATCCTGACTCTGATTTCCTTACTTTTAGGATGGATAATACGAAGAGGGCAACGTGAAAACTTGCTTTTAGTTTCCAGTATGGTCTTTATATACTGGCTCCAACCAGGAATGACTTTGCGTTATCTGAGCTTCTGGCTGCCGACAGCAACCTTGTGCCTAACAATGCTCTCCTGGGCTTTTACTGCACAGCCTGAAATCCGCAAGCAAAGCAAAAACATGTGGACTGCTGTTTTGATCATTATTTTCGTGATCGGCGTGAGCTTGGTCCGATACCTTGAACTAGGGGAAGTCTTGGGATTTTTGCACCCACCGAGGCTTGGTCAGCTTATCTTGTTTCTAATTCCAGTAATGGGGTTCTTTTGGATTCTTTTAAACACAAAAAAGATTTCTTCAGTAGCGCTGTGGGGCCTCTTTTCAGGATTGATTTTCATTTTTATTATTATTAAAACACCCTACTTATCCCAGCAGGCCGGCGCTGTGTGGCGAACATTAGCGGGGCAATCAGCATTATTGGCCAGGACTGAAGAAATCCGCTGGTTGGGTTTTTCTTATCTTGCTTTCCGAATTCTGCACACAGTACAAGATCGCCAAGCTGGTCGCTTGCCAGACATCACGTTAAGGGAATATATGATCTACGTTATATTTTTCCCCTCATTTGTAGCAGGCCCCATCGACAGAGTTCAGAATTTCACCAAAGACATTTGCCAAACTACAAGCACATATCAAGAAGATGTAATCAAGGGAGGAGAGCGGCTGATTGTCGGCTTATTTAAAAAATTTGTCATCGCAGACAGCCTGGCAATCATAGCTCTTAATAATCAAAACGCCAGTCAGGTTAATTCAACCTTTGGGTCATGGATCCTTTTGTATGCTTTTTCATTTCAAATATTTTTTGATTTTAGCGGCTATACAGATATCGCAATTGGTCTCGGGAATTTATTAAATATACACTTACCTGAAAATTTCAAACAACCTTATCTTAAACCAAATCTGACCCAGTTTTGGAACAACTGGCATATGACACTAACTAATTGGTTCCGCACCTATTTTTTCTACCCACTCTCCCGAACAATGCGCAAAAGTCGCAAGTATTCGGCTTTTATGATATTAATGATCTCTCAAATCTCAACCATGATTTTAGTAGGTTTATGGCATGGAGTGACAGAAAGTTTTATTATTTGGGGGTTATGGCATGGGTTGGGACTCCTGATTCAAAACCGATGGTCTTCTTTTGCCAAGTCAAAGATCGTTAAATATGAAGAATCCTTCCTGCTGAAAGGAGCAATTAACGTAATTGGTATCTTTTTTACTTTTCATTACGTCACTCTGGGTTGGATCTGGTTTGTGCTCCCTGAACCTTCGCAAGGGTGGATCTTTATCAAAAATCTATTTGGAGCAGCCTAATGGGAGAAAACGTCAATGTTAAGCGCCTGTTGGCAAAAACTCTAATCCTGTTTGCCTTATTGGCTTTTGGGTTGATACCGCTGATAAAGGACAACTTAGGTAAAGCTTCTCTTTATAACCTGATCATACCTGGACGTTACCGTTTTCCTTATGGCGAAAATCCAGATCAATCTTTCAACATAAGTTTATTTAATCTGGAAGCAAATTTTGCATCGCATGTGGTTTCTGATCAGCCGGAATCCTCTAATGAATTTCGTGTGTTCCTGATTGGTGATTCTTCTGTTTGGGGGACATTATTAAAACCTGAAGAAACTCTTGCCGGACAACTCAACAGTCTTGAAATGCATATACCAGACGGTACTCCTATCCGGTTCTATAATTTAGGTTACCCAACCTTGTCTTTAGCCAAGGATCTCCTCCTTCTTGAAGAATCCCTGGAATATCAACCTGACCTGATTATCTGGTTGTTGACCCTGGAATCTTTTCCAGACGACAAGCAGTTAACCTCCCCCCTAGTCTCTCACAATTATAAAAAATTCAGCTTGTTAATTAGCAATTACGATATAGATCTCAATCCTGATGATGGAGTTTTTTCTGAGACAACTTATTGGAATCAAACCTTAATCGGACAACGGCGAAATCTCGCGGATTTATTCAGACTCCAATTCTATGGTGTGATGTGGGGTATTACGGGGATAGATCAACACTATCCTGAGGACTACGAAACTGCAAAAAGGAATTTTGAGGAAGATACCACATTTCATGATTGGGATAAGGGTGAGATTGTTCCGGATGATTTAGCCTACCATCTGCTAAACTCCGGGCAGAAAATTGCAGGGAAAATACCGATTTTGTTAGTGAACGAGCCAATTCTGATCAGCTCGGGGACAAACAGCGACCTTCGCTATAATTATTATTATCCAATTTGGGCCTACGAGCAATATCGTCAAAACATGCAGGAATTAAGCGAAGAAAATGGATGGTATTATCAGGACTTTTGGAATCTTATTGGGGAAGAGGAATTCACAAACACTGCAATCCACTTGACACCAAAAGGGGTTGGGATTTTATCCGAGAAATTATCAGAAATGATTATGGGGCATATCAGAAACCAGCCTCTCCATTGAAATTAATGGTGAAAAATAATTCTCTTGTTTTCAGTGTATCTACTTAAATTTAAATAAACCTATCCATTTGTGTTATCTCCCAAAATCATCAGGTTACACTATCCGGTCTAATTTCTTCCAGAATCCGATTCGTATACTACTCGGAAATATCGGTAAATCTGTGGTGTAAGATACCGCTAAATGGGTAAAAGAGCTAATTGATTCATCTGTTTATCAGCTGAGGCATTGTGCAGGAAAACTAATGCCCATCCTGGCATTTCAACAAATTAAAATATATGGACGTATAAAGGTCTTGCTCTTATAATAAAACAGTCTATAAGTTGAGAATAAAGAACACATTGCTATTTAACTTACAGGAGAGAGATGTGAATTATAGAAGACAAATCACAAAACGGATCGTTTTATTAATCATGATTTTATTGGGGACTCTTTCAATCAGCTCATGTTCGGCTGGCAGCTCTCCTGCCGCGACCATAGAGGGTTATCTGCTAGCTCTGGCCGAAATAGATGAAATTTCGGCTGTCAACCTTTCTTGTGCGGATTGGGAAGAACAAGCTCTTGCAGAGAGCGCTTCCTTCAAGACCGTGGAAGTTACCTTAGAAGATGTTGAGTGTCAGATTGACTCTGAATCATCGGATTTGTCATTTGTTTCTTGTAAGGGAAGATTTGTATTTAGTTATGATGCCGGGGAAGAAGAGGAATTAGTCCTTAATGGGAGAGTTTTTAAAGTTATCAAGGAAGCGGGTGAGTGGCGAATGTGCGGCTACCCGTAAAAATCTGGCCGTTTTTTCAATTTGAGATATTTGCATTTCACTAGCATTGAGGGTTTATAGATAATGAGATTAAAGTTGATACCATTATTGATGTTCGCGATTATCGGCTCTGCACTCTCCAGTTGCAGCAGCAAGAATGAAGTAAATAATCCAGATCCCGCGAAAACGATAGCTGGGAGTATTACCCCAGAAGAAGCCGAGCTTACGTCAAAGCATACAGAGACCAATATACCTGAGGTTCAAACCACTCTTAACGAAACTGTCCAAGAAAACAATGACGAAACCATAGCTCCAACGTTTACCGAACCCCCCCCTGAACCAACAGCAACTGTAGATAATCGACATCTTCCTGAGGAGTGGCAGTCTTGGCCCATAATACCAGCTCTGTCCCCGGCAATGATCGAGATTTACCAGCTCGGGATAGATTTAGGTAATAACCCTGATGCTTTCTCAAAGGTAGGAGATTGTCAAATCATCCCTGAAGTTTTCTTGGGTTTGTATGATGATGTCAATTACACTCTACCCGAAAATATGAAACAACTCCAGGAGACCATTGATCATTTCTCGGGGTCATTTGCCCGAGAAGGATTGGCGCTCAAAGGGGGTTTTGTATTTCCAACTGTTTTTTCACCTTTACGGGCAGATTCATCCGTATGTGATCCCGGGGAAACCCCTTTGGAATGTGAATTACGTGTTCATCAGCCAACTTTTGTCTTGATTAGCATGGAATTCAGATACGAAGGCAGGACAGCAGAAATCCATGAGAAATACCTTCGCCAGGCAGTAGAATATGCCCTTTCCAGGGGTATTATTCCCATTGTAGCAACCAAAGCAGATAATTTTGAAGGGGATCACAGCTTGAACAGGATGACGGCACAAATTGCGTATGATTATGATTTACCGCTATGGAATTATTGGCTTGCAGTTCAATTTTTACCCGGTCATGGTGTTGATTGGGAAAGAGACAGCTATGGTTTTCATGTTACTCCAGATGCCTGGTTGGTAAGAAGTCAAACTTTTCTACAGACTCTAGATTCCCTTTGGAAAGAGGCTCGCGAAGCAGTTGAGGGAGTAAACAGCAATTGATATCTTTACCTGCACAAACTAATGTACTCCTATCTCGATTCGTTGTTATATATTTAGCTCTGCTAATTGTGGGATGCGCACAGACAAGCCAAGAGCCCCAACCCAGTTTAACGCCGGTAACGCAAGTATTGCTTACATCCACTTATACTGCACCATTAAATCCCTCAAGCACATCAACTCCAGATCAAGATCCAACAGATACTCCACCACCCACTGCCTCACTTACCCCAAGTCCAACTTTTTCCCCCAGCTCTGTCCAGGATTGGGGAAAAGGTCGAATATTCTTTGATGTCACAGAACATAGTTTTGGAGATAAAGATTATCTGGGAATTTTTAGTTTAAATTTGGAAACAGGAACACTCATTGAAATCTGGGAAAAAGGCAGCCAGCTGCTGGATGTCTCTCCAGATTACCAGCGTTTGTTAGTTTCACAGGATCAAAATCTCTATACAGTTTACCCCGATGGCCGGGAAGTGAAACTATTGGC
>JBARSJ010000159.1:0-7181 GCA_049644685.1 Anaerolineales bacterium | reverse complement strand
GACGCGGTAAATTATGCTGTGGCTGCCGTCCGCCAGGGGACGATCACCACCGACCTGCCGCTGCCGCCGGATCTGCTGCAGCAGGACTTTGTCCCTGAGAGCCTCTGGACCAGGTTCCTCAACCCCCGTTATGTTGGAGTTGCTGCATTATTTTTAGCGGGTGGTTCGGTCTGGGCATACTTCATGCGCAAGAAAGCGCGCATCGTGGCGAGTGCTGGTTGCGTCTGGCTTGTCTTCGGCAGTATATGGATGGTCATGGAACCACAGAAGCCAATTGGCTCCGGGGTCTTGCTAGCAGGCGTCGTTTGCCTGGTTTGGGGTGGGATCAATCTATTGAAAGCACGACAAGCTCCTTTAGAATCTAAGGGCTGAATCAATATTGGATAGCGTGAGGCAAATTTTATTTGTTATATTCTCGGTAGGATGGACACCATAACCCTCGCTCCACCTGACTTCCAGTTTTCTACTAGTAACATGCTTTAACCCCCTTTATCGGTTTTAGTTCTATAATCAATATCAGGAAACACCTGGCAGCCGCTGCCCTTTACCCGAAGGGTAGGCCTGTCCTGAGCGAAACGAAGTGTAGTCGAAGGGCTCAGGATGCTTCGCAAAGCTCATCCGTTAGGTGACTCATCAACCGTGATGAGGTAATGAAGCACAATATTTTCTATTAGAAGAGGATGGAAAGTTTTCCTCTCAGTGAAGAGTAAAAAAATCTGGGTGATGTTAGAATCCATTACTTTATTAAAAGCATTGATCTCTTCCCAAATTACCTTTTTAGTAGGAGGTTTAATCTGATGGAACAAACTGACTTCAAAGTCTATAGTTATCGATGGGTCGTGCTTCTTGCATTCATGTTTGTCGTCGCCATTAATCAACTCTTGTGGATAACCTTTGCTCCAATCACAGGAAATGCCGCAACATATTACGGAGTATCGGATCTCAGCATCGGTCTTTTGTCTATGAGTTTTATGATTGTATATATCATCATCTCGATCCCTGCCTCCTGGGTGATAGACACCTACGGCATCCGGGTCGCTGTAGGTATAGGCGCTGTATTGACAGGAATCTTCGGCTTATTGCGGGGTATCCTGGCACCCAATTACACATTAGTGCTGATAGCGCAAATAGGTATCGCCATCGGGCAACCATTCATCCTCAATGCAGTAACTACTGTGGCTGCTCGCTGGTTTCCTATCAAGGAGCGAGCCACCGCCGCGGGTCTTGGATCACTGGCCATGTACTTGGGCATAGTTGTGGCATTGGTGCTGACCCCATATCTAACAATCCAATCTCAGATTAGCGGCATGCTCCTAATCTACGGTATCGTTTCTGTGATCGGAGTAGTTGTCTTCTTTGCATTCGTTAAAGAACGCCCTCCAACATCTCCCTGCCGCCCTGATCAGGAAGGGCGTTCCCTTGTTTTTGACGGCCTAAAAGATTCCTTGCGAATAAAGGATTTTGTTCTTCTCCTGGTGATCTTCTTTGTAGGTCTGGGCGTGTTCAACGCTGTAACAACCTGGATAGAGGATATCGTCAGACCGAGAGGTTTCTCAATCACGCAGGCCGGTAACATAGGAGGTCTGATGATCTTGGGGGGAATTATCGGCGCAGTGGTCATCCCCCTACTTTCTGACCATTATCGTAAAAGAACACCTTATCTGTTTTTAGCCGTGATAGGTGCAACCTTGGGACTTGTCGGCATTACCTTTTCCTCAAGCTATTGGCTCCTGCTTGTATCAGCATTTGTGTTTGGTTTCTTCTTGTTAAGCGCAGGCCCGGTTGGATTCCAGTATGCTGCCGAAGTTACCCATCCAACACCAGAAGGTACGTCGAACGGTCTGCTTTTGCTCATGGGTCAAATCTCGGGTATCGTTTTCATCCTTGGATTGGACAGTTTTAAGTCCCCGGAAACAGGTTCAATGACCTTGCCCTTACTTGTGCTGATTGGTCTCATGGTTCTAAGCCTGCTCTTTGCTACAAGACTCAAGGAAGCGACAACCTTGATGACCGATATTGGAAGTAGTTGAACCGGTGGCTTGATGCAAACAGTCATCTAATCCCCGCTCCACATGTCCTGAGTGTAGCGGAGCGAAATCGAAGGGCTTCGGCTGGGCTCAGGACGGGACACTCGACCACCTACAAACTGACTGGGTGACTTTGAGACTATGTGATGGAGTGAAGCGAGATTCGCCAAATTGGAATATACTGAATACTGATTACTGAAAACTGAAACCCGACGACAGGTGCCCTTTACCCGAAGGTAAGCCTGTCCTGCGACTTAAGATCGTATCGAAGATCTCAGGACAGGCAATTGACTCTTGAAACCGGATTAGAAATCCAAAATCAACTCTTCCAGTCCCCGCTTTGGCACGTGGTGAATATCGCTTTCATCCCGCCAGTACTTGATATCTCCCTCCGGGGTCAAATCCTCGATTACCACTTTCTCCCCGGGTTTTCCCAACGCAATAACCAGCAAAATCTCATAACTCTCAGGGATGGACAAAGCCTCACGCAGGGAGTCCTTCTTTATCGAACCAATCAGGCAGCCGCCCAAACCCCTTTCGGCAGCTCCGAGCAATATACTCTGGCCGGCTATCCCCGCGTCATATTGAAAGCTGTTGGCTAGCGTTGTATCCCCCAGCATGATGATATAAGCAGAAGGCTTTTCTCCTTCTACCGGGCCGGACCACTCTTTAAGATAGCCAGCCCAGGAGAGATTGGGAAATATTTTCTGGTTTTTCTCTTCTGTATTGGAGAGGATATATTTAAGCGGCTGCAGATTGGCTCCTGAAGCGGACAACCTGGCCAATTTAATAAAATTCAGCATCTCCCTATCAGAAATTTCACGACTCTGGATAAACCGCCGATAGCTGCGATTGATCTCGGCAATTCCGCCAATCCCTTTCCAGCTGGTGATGATTCCTCCAATTAACCCTGTCAGCGCCGCAGGTCCTGTAATAAGAACAGCGATGACAAAGAATACAACTTCCAGAACACCGAAAGCTCCAGCAACAAATTTAAATTCACTGGCTCCGATGCCCAGGGCGTAAAACAGATTATGCAGGACCACCCCTAATGGAAAAGATAACAGCGCAGCGCCTAACAGGATCCAGAATTTCCTTGGATAGCGCCAATTCCAAACCCAAATTCCGAAAGCAGAGGCTATTGATACCACCAGCAGGGCGATCCCGGGGATGTTGTCTGGGATCCCGATCAGGAATGCTGCAGCCCCGGTCAATACACAAACAGCGAATAAGATCCACTGGCCTATCTGTATTTTGTTAATGGTGTTCTTAATCCAGAACATAAATCACCTCCAGTGTGAAAATAACTCCCTCTTAGAAATTTAATAACTGATAAAGAGTCCAGGCAAGAAAATTACAATTCAGAAATTGACCAGGTTGGAGCGGCGTCCATTTCCAGATCATTACGCTCCCCGGCACAATACCTATAGCAGCCAGCGCCCGCTATCATGGCAGCGTTATCCGTACACAAGGACAGCGGAGGGATGTGAACCCGATACTTCTTTTGAGCTGAAATTTGCTCCCTGAGAGCACGGTTAGCAGAGACTCCCCCGGCGATCAAGATATCTTTGGTTTTATGCTCTTCTGCCGCCAGGATCGTCTTCCTGATCAACACCTCAACGACCGCAGCCTGAAAGCTGGCTGTCAGATCAGGGATTGGCAGTTTACTCTTTTGATTTTCCAACTGCTGGACTGTCCGCAAAACAGCGGTCTTTAAGCCGCTGAAGGAAAAATTATAACTGTCATCCAACCAGGCTCTGGGGAAATCAAATGCTTCAGGATTACCTCCCTCAGAGGCTTCCTGGATCGCAGGTCCGCCCGGGTAACCCAGTTCTAACAGCCGGGCAACCTTATCAAACGCCTCTCCGGCTGCGTCGTCCAGGGTGCCGCCTAACCGTTCATAGACCAGATGATCTTTCATCAGGATGAGTTCAGTATGTCCGCCGGAGACAATCAAAGCCAACAAAGGGAATTTTGGTTCCTTTTTTTTGCCTTTTCCTTCTTCCCTTAACCAGGCTGAATAAAGGTGACCTTCCAGATGGTTGATGCCCAATAAAGGCAATCCACTGCCAATCACTAGTCCCTTGGCCATATTAATTCCCACAACCAATGACCCTGGCAATCCCGGACCGCGGGTAACCGCAATGCCGTCCAAATCAGCCAATTTTAAATGGGCTTCTTTTAGCGCCTGATCAACAATCGGATAGATTGCCAGGATATGCTGGCGAGAGGCAACTTCCGGAAAAATACCTCCGAATTGGGCATGAAGATCTGCCTGGGAAGCGACTGCGTTGGAGAGAATATCCCGGCCATTTTCAACCACGGACGCTGCGGTTTCGTCACAAGAAGTCTCGATCCCCAAAATGCGGGCAACCGGATTCTTCAGGTCCTCGTTTAGGGTTTTCTCATCAGCGGCGTTTGTCATTTATATCCACCTCTGGTTTTCTCCTGGGGTCAATATTGAAACCTGCTTAATCTAAAGTATACCGGATTGGTTTATTCTTTCCAGTTTTCCAGGGGCAGAACCAGATCATAGGGATAATCCGCCAGGATTTCCATTGATCCATCCGGCTTAACCCAAACAGTATCTTCTATCCGGCATCCCATCCCTTTTTCCGGATAATACAAGCCCGGTTCAATGGTGACTACAGACCCGGGAGCTAATTTGTCTTCCTGATTAGCCCCTTTCCCAAACCAGGGACGCTCATGCACGTATAATCCCAATCCATGACCCAGACTGTGTACATATCCAGACTGCAGCTGATTATCCTGTCGGATAGTTTTATGTCCCTGGGCTTCAAATAATTCACAAGTACGCTCCTGAAAATCCGGAGCCCACCGATCAACTTCCAATTCCTTCATGATCCCCTGATATACAGACCAGACATCCTGGTGCAGCTGCTTTTCAGCTTCCGGCGCATAACCCAGGCACCAGGTTCTGGTGAAATCAAAAAAGTATCCCCCGCCTGCTTCCTGAGGAAAAATATCAAAGATAATTGTTTTCCCCAACCGGATTTCATCATCAGATTTACCCGCGCTGTGAGGAACTCCAGCATCCCGCCCAATGGCAAAGATTGTGCCCTCTGGATTTTCTACACCCTGTTCGGCCAACCAATAGTTGATTTTTGTCTTTACCTGCCCGACTGTAACCGGCGTATCGTTTTCATTCAGCAAGACCTCATCCTCCCGGACTTTGCAACCTTGAAGGAAAGAGGCTGTTTTGGCTACCACCCCCGTGGTGATTTCTCCCATTTTCCGGATGCGCTGGATTTCTCGCTCATCCTTGGTTGCCCGGGCTTCCAGCAGGATGGATTTGGTTCCTTCTCCGATAAAGTTAACCCCGGGAAGCAGTTCACCCAAAATTGAAAATACTCCAATTTGGGAACTCAACTCAGTTTTTCCATAGACGGAAATCTTGCCTTGAGTAATTCCCAGTTCCTCAAACATTTTTTTCCTGACCAGAGCTCCGGCTTTATTCAGATCACCACCGGTCTCTTCCAGCAGTTTAGTATATTCATACTTGGCGGCATTTATAACCTTTAAACCAGTGCTGGCTGCTTCGTCCCGTTCCATTGGGTTACAAAAAATCACCGGTTCTTCTCCCCTTTTCAGGATAAGATCCGCAGAGCTCAGGTGGACTGCTCCCGTAAAGTACATCATTGCGGGATTATGATTCGCGGAGCCTAAAATCCAAATCGCATCTATGTCTTCCCTTTCCATCAGACTGGTAAGTTCATTCTTCATAATGTCTCCAAGTTTGCTTAAACGCTTTGATGAAATTTTGATCTGATTGGGGGAGAATCGTCCGGGGATCAAATATCACCCTGTCATTTTCAATCCTGCCTATGATGGCGGGAGATCCCTCCCGCAAATCCGCCAGCAGCTTCTGAGGGTGGTCAACCTCTACTGCCCAAACCCAGGCAGGCAGTGTTTCTCCCGGCAAGCTTCCACCGCCAACCATAGATTTTGATTCTGTCACTTCACCCAAACCCAGGGTCTTTTGCCAGGTTTCTGCCCGGGACTTGATCTCCTCTCCAGAAGCAGAGATCATCTGCCAGACAGGAACTTTTTCAAGAGCCTCTCCCTTAATATAATGACTCAGGGTCGCAGACAGCGCCGCTAAGGCCATCTTGTCGGCCCGGATTGCTCTTGCCAGGGGATGAACTTTCAGCTGATCGATCAGTTCTTTTCTCCCCAGAATAATGCCAGCCTGCGGTCCGCCCAACAACTTGTCTCCGGAAAAGCACACCAGATCCGCTCCAGCTGCCAGGGATTCCTGGACCATGGGTTCATGCTTTAAACCAAAGGGGCTGGTATCCAGCAAAGCCCCTGATCCAAGATCATCAAAAAACCACAAACCTGCCTGGTGGGCGCTTTTGATAATGTCCTTTATCTCTGGTTCACTTGTAAATCCGACAATTGAGTAATTGGATGAATGTGCCCGCATTACTGCAGCTGTTTCCTCATTGAAAGCACGCTCATAATCAAAAAGATGAACCTTGTTGGTGGTTCCGACTTCAATTAGCTCCGTACCGGAATGACGCAGAACTTCCGGAATCCGGAAACCTCCGCCAATTTCAACTAGCTGGGATCGGGAAATAATTACCTTTTTTCCCCTGGTCAACACGGTCAGCATCAGCAATACAGCCGAGGCATTATTATTGACGACCAGAGCAGATTCAACTCCCAGCAGCTGCTGGAAAAGAGATTCAGCATGAATTAATCTTGATCCCCTGCCCCCAGACTCCAGGTCAAATTCAAGAGTGGAATAATTTCTTCCTATCCCCCTTACTGCCTCTAAAGCCCCTTCACTCAGCGGCGCTCTTCCCAAGTTGGTGTGAATGATGACACCGGTGGCATTAAAAACCTGGAACAAGGTTGGTTTTAACCAGCTGGATAATAAACCTTCTGCAGCAATGAGGACGGATGCCAGATCTGGAACGGCAGACCCTTCTTGAAGATGCTCCAACCTGGATTGATCCAGGCTGGAACGGATTGCCTTAACCGTCAGGTTGTGACCGTACTTCTCCTCCATTTTCTTTCCTGTGGATGAAGTAAGTACTTGATCAACTGAAGGTAACTGACTTAATGAATTCATTTACAAACAACCTTTAAACCAAGTCCAAAGATGATGCCAGGCAGCCAGGTAAAAAG
>JBARSJ010000158.1:0-2180 GCA_049644685.1 Anaerolineales bacterium | reverse complement strand
CTTCAACGACTACATCAAACCTTGCCAGAACAGAAACAACTCTTGCACAGTAAAGCCAGCAAGTGGAACGAGAATAACGGGTTCATCAATGAGGCGATTGAACACGCTCTTATCGCCATGGATTTTGAACGAGCTGCGTACTTGATTGAGGATCAATTTGGTGTTAACTACGAGCGGGGGGACCAAACAAAATTACGGAGTTGGTTATCTAAGTTTCCAGAAGATTTCGTAAACTCCAAACCACATCTTGAAATCCTACATGCCTGGCTTCTCTTTACTACCGGCCAGTTGGATGCGGCAGAGCAGATTCTCCTGATCGCCGAAAAAATTCTTTTCCATAAAACAGATCAAGAGCCTATTTCCCCACCTGATGAGTACCATCTGAATGACACAAACAGGATGAAACTGGTTGGTAGAATAGCGACGATCCGATCCTTATTAGCATCATACACTGGAGATCTACCTCGGGCAATACAGTATGCTCGCCAGGCGCTCGAGGATCTTCCTGAAACAGAGTTACCTTGGCGTACTGCCGTATTAATTACCCTGGGTGATGCCTATGCGAATATGGGCCAAATGGAAGCAGCCCAAAAGCTTCATGTGGATGCATTGGAAGCAGCACGAAGATCAGGTGACGCATATGCTCTCATGATAGTCTCTTTAAGACAAGCCGAGATTTTAAGACAACAAGGTGAACTGCAACAGGTTAGAAATATTTGTGAGCGCCAATTGCATAGAGCAAACGAAAGCGGATTGTCAGGATTGCCTATTGTCGGTTGGTTATTAGGAATTTGGGGTGAGGTTCTGGCCGAATTGAATTATCCTGATCAGGCTCTAGACCAGGCGGAAAAAGGGGTAAGACTTGCCGCACGATCTAGGGATGTGGCGATGATCGGGATGAGCAGCCTGAGCTTGGTAAGAGTTCTATTTTCAAGCGGGGAGCTACATCGTGCCGAAGAAATCATCCAATCGGTGGAGAATACCGCTCGAGACTCTGATATTCCTCTTTGGGCTTTATTCCCGTTATCAGCCTGGCGGGTACGAATATGGTTGGCTCAAGGGAAACAAGGGACAGCAACTCAATGGGCGGAAGATCATGAGATGGACCCAGATGGAGAACCTACGTATCTGCACGAAATGGAATATATGGTCTTTGTCCGGATCCTTATTAATCAAGGGCAGTTGGATGAAGCATTTCTGTTGATAAAGACTTTGTTGAATGCATCAGAAACGGGGGGACGCAAATCGAGAATGATCGAGATACTGATACTTCAGGCATTGGCCTTTCAAGTTCGGTGTGATATGGATGAGGCAATGATCCCTTTGGAGAAAGCTCTAACATTAGCTGAGCCAGAAGGCTTCATTCGCACCTTTGTAGATGAAGGCCCGGCGATGGCTCGCCTGCTCTACGAAGCTATAAAACGCGGTATTTCACCAGAATACGTTAGCCAGTTACTGTCTTCATTTCCTGTTGACGAATTGGAAAAACCAGATCCGTCTAAACCACAAACTCCGAAAACTAAGCTGGTCGAGCCTCTCAGTGATCGTGAAATCGAGGTGCTCCAATTAATCTCCGAAGGCCTATCCAACTCAGAAATCGGTTCCAGACTTTTTCTCTCCCCAAATACTGTCAAATCTCACGCTAGAAATATTTTCGCTAAAATCGACGTTAACAACCGCACTCAAGCCGGTGTCAAGGCTCGAGCTTTGGGTTTATTGAAAGATACCTGAAAGCTTTAGGGTGTGAAAAAGAAAATCCCACCATGTGACTTCAAATAATAAATCGGGTTGGTATATCCAGCCCTTTTTTTATTTCCAATTCAGGTTTTAAATTAACCCGGTGTTTAATCCGTTTGGGGTATGACACTAATACCATCTGGCTGCTATCCTGTAAGCGTAAATTCACTAATCCACGAATAGTTATAAAGGAGAAAAAATGGAGAATTCCCAAATGAACACAATTGCTAATGACAAAGGACGCGCAAAATATATCTGGCTTGTATTTGTGTTCATGTCAAGCTTGATTCTTTTAAGTTCAGTTTTCTTTATGGTTTTCCCAGATATTACATTTGATATTTCGATGGAATATCCTGGCTCATCATTGAGGTGGGAAGATTTAGATCAAAACACTCAGATCGGTATGCGCTTTCTAATACTGAGACCATTTTGGGACGAAATAT
>JBARSJ010000157.1:0-1623 GCA_049644685.1 Anaerolineales bacterium | reverse complement strand
CCCGGATAATGCGTAGGCGCCTGTATCACCATATGCAGTAATTTCCGCGGCAGTAATACGTCCGTCCTTTGTGGCGCCAACCTTATAATGCATATCGGCTGCATGTCGTTTGTAGCTGACTAATAAGGATTCTTTCCTATCCCAATGGACTTTCACGGGTTTACCGATTGCTGTTGTGGCCAGTGCGGCATGAATCTGCCCGGAAATGTCCTCCTTCCCTCCAAATCCGCCTCCCATATACATATGAGCAATTTGTACTTTTTCTTCATCTACTCCAAGTACTTTCGCGACCTGGAAGCGGTCATCTGTTGGCCCCTGGCTCCCGACGTAGATTTTTACGGTTCCATCCGTTTCAAGTTTTCCAATACTTGTTTCTGTTTCCATATAGGCATGTTCAACGAAAGGAACTTTATACGATTGCTCATATATGAGATCAGCTTCTGCAAAGCCCTTTTTAATGTCACCCTTGGAAAGATGGAAATGTTTGAGCACATTGGGCATATCTGGATACACATCCTTTAATCGTGAATGGAGGACAGGCGCATCAGGTTTCAATGCCTCAGTAATATTATGGATAACTGGCAGTGGATCTATTTTCACTTCAATCTCTTCCAATGCGGCCTGGACTAGTTCCTCAGTCTCGCCAATCACCAGAGCCAGTGTATCCCCGACAAATCGCACCTCATGATCACAAAAAACTGGTTGGTCAGGAACGATCAACCCAAACACATTCTCTCCCGGGATATCCTTGCCAGTAAGAATGCGGAGGATGCCTTTCATTTTTTCTGCTTTGCTGATGTCAATCTTTTTAACTAATCCATGCGCCACATTTGCCCGAAGAGCTTTAGCATAATACATATCCGGGAATCTCAGATCATCAGTAAAAACAAGCTTACCGGTAAGCTTCTCCAACATCATATATTCATTAGCTGTATCTTCTTCAGTCCAGGTACTTTCGTCATCTCCCCGCAGAATAGCCGCGGCCCGATCTATTGATTGATCCATTCGGTTCAAACCAGCACATCGGCAAAGAACACCTGATATTGCTCGTTCTATTTCCTTTTGTGTGGGATTTAAATTTTGATCCAATAATGCCTTAGCAGACAAGATCGCTCCAGGCGCACAGAATCCACACTGAAAGATCCCATCCTGAATGACCGTCTGCAATATTGGATGCGGTAGGTTTCCATTAACTGCAAGGTTTTCGATTGTCTCAATATTTGCACCAGAAAGATCTGCCATTAATGCTTTACACGAGATCTTGGCTTTCCCATTAATGATCACTTTACACAAACCGCAAGTTCCCTCACTATCGCACCCCTGTTTCGTGCCTGTAAGATAAAGCTCTTCCCTCAAGAAACGAACTAACGGCCACTTGAGAAATTTCTCTTTCACCCGTAATTCACTTCCATTGACAATTATGGTTATTCCTTCCACTGAGCTATCTCCTTCCGCATATGATTACCTATCATCACCATTCTATTTCACGAGGGAACGCCATGCTGGTCCACTTTTGGGCCACGGCATAGTTAGCAAATCCCTTGTCTCCTGGCCGGCACGTTCAATCAGGTCTTCTCGAGCTGCCAGTGATCTCTCAAGTACTTTCTCCTCATCCATTGAGAC
>JBARSJ010000156.1:0-8601 GCA_049644685.1 Anaerolineales bacterium | reverse complement strand
GCATCGCCGACACTTTCGTGATCGCCGCTGTTAGGGTCGTCTTCCCGTGATCTATGTGTCCCATCGTGCCCACATTCACGTGCGGTTTCGTTCGTTCAAATTTTGCTTTCGCCATAAGTCTTCTCCTGACCTAAAACAATTACTGTTTCTTAATTATTTGCAGTTATTATCTGGTGAGCTTACCCGCCCACGACAATTTTTTGTGATAATTCCATTGTTACTTTTGAATAATGATCAAATTCCATCGTAAAAGCACCCCGGCCTTTGGTCGCGGACCGTAGTTCAGTCGCATAACCAAACATCTCAGCCAGGGGAACCATTGCCCGCACACCTTGAGAACCTCCGGGATGAGTATCCATTCCCTGGACATCTCCCCGGCGGGAATTAACCTGTCCAATTATATCACCCAGAAACTCTTCAGGAATAACAACTTCCACTTTCATGATCGGTTCCTGCAAGACAGGTGATCCTTTTTGAATACCCTGGCGGAAAGCCATCGAACCAGCCATTTTAAACGCCAGATCGCTGGAATCCACTTCGTGGGATGACCCATCTACAAGGGTAACTTTTACATCTGTCACCGGATATCCAGCCAGCACTCCAGATTCCGCAGCAGCCCGGACACCTTTTTCAACGGCAGAGATATATTCTCTGGGAATAACTCCACCTCTAATCTCTTCCTCAAATATAATACCGCTTCCATCAGCCCCGGGCGCTAAATTCAGCACAACATGCCCGTATTGACCGTGACCGCCGGTTTGCTTCACATGACGGTAATCCACTTTTTCTACCGGACGGGTTATGGATTCTTTATAGGCTACCCGTGGTCGGCCGACTCTCGCCTGAACTTTAAATTCACGCAGCATTCGGTCTACCAGTACTTCCAGATGTAATTCACCCATACCAGAAATCAAGGTTTGCCCGGTATCTCCATCAACCCGGACTTGGAAAGTTGGATCTTCCTCAGATAATTTTTTCAGGGCAGTTGCTAATTTATCCTGATCGGCTGTTGTTTTGGGTTCAATCGCGACCATAATTACTGGATCCGGGAAAGTTATTGTTTCCAGGAGAATTGGAGACCCGATCTCACAAAGTGTATCCCCGGTGAAACTGTTCTTTAATCCCAGCACCGCCGCGATATCGCCTGCACCAGCTTTTTCAATATCCTCTCGCCTATCAGCATACATTCTAATTAATCGGCCAATGCGCTCGCGTATCTGTTTACCGGGATTTAATACCGTAGTACCCTGTTCAATCATTCCCGAGTAAATCCGGATATATGCCAGCCTACCCACATAAGGATCTGTAACAATCTTAAACACCAGCCCGCTGAGCGGTTCGTCATCATCTGGTTTTCTAGTTAGAGTTTCATTAGTTTTAGGATCACTGCCTTCCACTGGGGGGATATCTAGAGGGGATGGCAAATAATTAACAACCGCATCCAGCAATGGTTGTACACCTGTGCTAATCAGTGAACTACCGCAAAGAACCGGAGTAATTTGATTATTAATAACCGCTTCCCGAAGGGCAGTCTTTAATTCATCCTCTCCAATCGCGGCTTCTTCCAAAAACTTCATAGTCAATTCTTCATTCGTCTCAGCTATTGCTTCAACCAGCTGGATTCGGGATGAATCTACTTGCTCTTTCAAATCAGCTGGTATATCAATCTCCACCGGTGCGCTGCCAGATCGGTCTTCCCAGATAAATGCCTTTTGGGAGATCAGGTCAATCACACCTCGGAACTGATCCTCCACCCCGATCGGGACCTGAATTGATACTGCATTTGCCCCCAACCTGTCGCGAATCATGTCTATTGTGCGTTCATAGGCTGCACCTACCCGGTCCATTTTGTTTACAAAACAAATTCTGGGAACCTGGTAAAGATCTGCCTGACGCCAGACAGTTTCACTCTGGGGTTCAACACCTTGTACTGCGTCAAAAACAACAACCCCTCCGTCTAATACTCGAAGGGATCGCTGAACCTCTGCCGTAAAATCGATATGGCCCGGGGTATCAATAATATTGACAAGATAGCCCTTCCAAACAGCAGACACTGCAGCAGAAACGATCGTGATACCCCGTTCACGTTCCTGCTCCATCCAATCGGTAACAGTTGTCCCATCGTCGACGGAACCAATTTTGTGCGTTTTTCCTGTGTAATACAGAATCCGCTCGGTCGTGGTTGTTTTTCCCGCGTCGATGTGGGCAATGATACCAATATTTCGGAACTGCTCTAAAGCGTATTTTCTTGCCATACAAACCTAAATCAAATGCCTTGTGTTATCTAAACCCTGAAATGTGAAAATGCCCGGTTGGCTTTTGCCATCCGGTGGGCTTCTTCCCGCTTCCGGATTGCAAGGCCTTCATTATTAAATGCATTAAGAAGTTCATCCGCCAGGCATTCATCGAAAGGCTGACCTTTTCGGGACCGGGCGGCTTCCAGAAGCCATCGGGTTGCTAATGTAAATTGGCGGTGAGCTGGTACTTCCATCGGAATCTGGTATGTAGCACCACCGATTCGCCGGGGGCGAACCTCCATGCGTGGTGAAGCGTTCTGAATAGCCTGTTCAAACAATTCAACCGGATCTTTGCCGGTCTTCTCAGCCATAATTTCTAACGCGTCATATACCAGAGTCGCAGCTACACGTTTTTTGCCTTTTTTCAGGACATGATTGATGAATGTTTGTATCTTTACATTGTTGTAGCGTACATCCGGCTCAATCTTTCTCCTGTCAGCTCTTCTCCGTCTCATCAGTTATCTCCATCGATCTAATGATCAACTTATAGTTCGAAAAATCCAGTCTTAAGACTGTTTTGTTCCGTATTTTGAACGTCCCTGTTTGCGGTCTTCCACACCACTGGAATCCAGAACGCCGCGGATAATATGGTAACGGACACCAGGGAGATCTTTCACACGTCCACCTCGGATCAGGACTACAGAGTGCTCTTGAAGACCATGGCCTTCACCTGGAATATAGGCAGTAACCTCAATACCATTGGTCAGCCGAACACGGGCAATTTTCCGCAGAGCTGAATTTGGTTTTTTAGGGGTCATTGTTCGCACCATTGTGCACACACCCCGTTTTTGAGGAGCACCTCTTTCCTGACGAATTCTCCGCTGCTTCATTGTGTTAAACGTATAACGAAGCGCAGGAGCTTTGCTCTTGGTTTTCTTATCTGTGCGTCCTTTGCGGACTAATTGATTAATTGTTGGCACATTTTCCTCCGTACCTAATCCAATTCACTCTTCAAATTTTAAGGCCATCGATTTTGCTTGATGGCCTTGGATCGCTCGTAAACCGTTATTCAATCAATCGTTACTGCCCACTTATATTATTATTGGGCAACGACTAAGAATTTTAGCACGCCCTTTTCTGAGCGTCAAGCCAGTCTATCCATCAATATATATTTCACTTCATGCTGAAAATCGCTTTCTAGCGGTTTCCCAGCCCCAGCAATCCTGTACTCATGCGCGGAATCTGCGCCCGGCTGTCTTCCTTCCCAAAACTGATTATTTCTCCCTCATCTGTAATTGCTTCAATTGACAGACCGAGACTTTGCATTTCCTTCACCAGAACTCTGAATGAAGCCGGGATACCCACATCTTCAATAGGCTCCCCTTTTACTATTGCCTCATAAGCCTGAACGCGGCCGACAACATCGTCTGATTTAATCGTTAGCATTTCCTGCAGCGTATGAGCCGCGCCATAAGCTTCTAAAGCCCAAACTTCCATTTCTCCGAAGCGTTGACCACCAAATTGTGCTTTGCCGCCCAAGGGCTGCTGTGATACCAGGCTGTAGGGACCAGTGGACCGGGCATGGACTTTGTCCTCTACCAGGTGATGTAATTTAAGGATGTTCATCACCCCTACTGTAACTGGATTGTGATAAGGTTTTCCTGTTTTTCCATCAAAGACTGTTTGTTTTCCAAACAACGGCAGAGGAACCCCTGTCGTGGCCGCCACTTCATCTGCCAGTTCTCTTAAGTCTTCCAGATTAAGTTTGTCAACTTTCTTCAATTCTTCTCCGGAAACGTGTTTAATCCACAGTTTCAGGCAGGCCTCTACGGCCCGCTCATCCTGAGCATCGCGTTCATTATAAGGAAGGTTCTTATCTTCAAAGAAAAGAATTTGGTCAGGATCATACCCTTTATCCTTAAGCCATTCCTGCAGAACTGTCCTTCTTGCATAGATTTCATCCGATACCAGCTTGTAAATATCGTAACCGCGCTCACCGAGCCAGTTTTCCAGGAAGAGGCGTCGCGCCTCATTATTGTCCAGGATATCATGGGGCTCATAATCAAAACCTTCCAACCACTCCCAGGATTTTTGTTCCGCTTCCGTCCAGGCTTGTTCAATCATCCAGGTTCGTGCCAGTTCAGCTTCAATTTCGCTCTCCCGCGCGCCATCAAATACAGGAGTGATTGCTCGGAATCCTAATTTCATTGCAGCCCATCCCAAATGGGCTTCCAAAACCTGCCCGATATTCATCCTGCCAGGAACACCGGTTGGACTTAAGAGCATATCTACTGCTGTACCATCCTCAAGGTAAGGCATATCCTCAACCGGAACAACAGTTGAAACAACACCCTTATTTCCATGACGACCGGCAATTTTATCACCCGCAGTAATACGCCTTTTCTGGGCCACAAAAACACGAACCATTTTTTCAACACCGGCGGATAAATCGGCATTATCTTCCCGGGTGAACACATTTACCTCAATTACTTTTCCGCGTTCTCCATGCGGCATGCGCAGTGAAGTGTCTTTTACATCCCGTGATTTTTCACCGAAAATCGCTCGCAGCAGTCTTTCTTCTGGAGATAATTCTTTTTCGCCTTTAGGTGAAATCTTGCCAACCAGGATATCGTTTGGACCTACTTCAGCGCCAATGCGGATCACACCTGTTTCATCCAGATCCTTCAAAGCTTCTTCACCAACATTGGGTATATCCCGGGTGATTTCTTCCGGCCCCAGCCGGGTATCCCTGGATTCAACCTCATGCTCTTCAATATGAATGGAGGTATATATATCGTCTCTGGCGAGGTGTTCAGAAATCACAACGGAATCCTCAAAATTTGCCCCTTCCCAAGACAGGAAGGCAACAGTGACATTCTGTCCCAAGGCCAGGTTCCCCTCAACAGTCGAAGAAGAATCGGCAATAACATCACCTTTTTTCACCAACTGACTTTTGCGTACAATCGGCCGCTGGTCAATACAGGTGCTCTGGTTTGAGCGTTCATATTTCCAGAGTTTGTATTCTTTGTTCTCGTTTTCTGAGTTCCGGATAATTACCTTATCCCCTACCACGGAAATAACTTCCCCATCTTCCTCCGCGAGAAGCACCTGTCCGGAATCCAATGCGGCTGGCTTTTCAATACCAGTAGATACACGAGGGATTTCGGGGCGCAACAATGGCACACCTTGTGCCTGCATGTTGGAGCCCATCAAGGCCCGGTTAGCATCGTCATGGGATAAGAAAGGAATCAGCGCAGCACTGATGCCGACAATCTGGTTGGGTGCCACGTCAATATATTCAATATCAGTCGGTTTTACAAACAAAAAGTCGGAGTGATGCCGGGCAGATACCCGTTCCTTGACAAATTCAAAGTGGTCATTTATCTCAGCGTTGGCTTGAGCGATGACAAATCTGTCTTCTGCGTCTGCCGCCAGGTACTCGACCTCTTCTGATATGAAAGGAACAACCAGCACCTGCTCAATTTTTGCTTTCGCCATGGCGGAAGCCATCTTTTCCGTCACTCGTTCACCAGCGGTTGCTATAACTTTCTTGGAGGTGGGATGAATAACATCCTCTCTAAGCAGGGAGTCAACGATCTCTGGATCTTTGGGAGATACAGCCTGGCGGACCTTACGGTAAGGCGTTTCGATAAAACCGTAATCATTTACCTGTGCATAACAAGCAAACCTGCCGATCAACCCAATGTTTGGACCTTCAGGTGTTTCAATCGGACAGATACGGCCATAATGAGATTGATGCACATCACGCACATCAAATCCTGCCCGTTGGCGGTGAAGACCACCCGGCCCCAGGGCTGATAATGTCCGTTTATGGCGTAATTCTGAGAGCGGATTGGTTTGGTCCATAAACTGTGACAGCTGACTGGAACCGAAAAATTCACGCAACGAAGCGACTACAGGACGAATGTTCACCAGCGTAACCGGTGACATTTTTTTCTTCCCGCGGATAGACATCCGTTCGCGGATCACGCGTTCCATCCGGCGAATACCCACTCTTAATTTATTTTGAATTAACTCATCCACTGTCTTAATTCGGCGATTTCCCAAATGATCAATATCATCAGGATCCATCATATTGTTGTTAATCTCAATCATCCGCCGAATCAAATAGTAGATATCCCATTTTGTTATTGTGAGATGATCAATCGGAACCTTGCCTTCCAGGTCGTATTTCTGATTCAACTTATAACGGCCAACGCGTTCCAAATTGTAACGGCGATCATTAAACAGCTGATCCTCCAGGAATTCGCGGGCGTTTTCTACCGTTGCCGGATCTCCAGGACGCATGCGTTTAAAGAAATCAATAAGAGCCATCTCCGCAATGGTCATACCCTTGGGGACTTCCCAATCCGGCTCCTGTGCAAAACAGGCGGGAATGAACATCCGGTCCGGGTTGGTATCGATATCCTCAAAGAGAGCAATGAGTTCTTCGTCTGTTCCTTCATTAATAGGAGAGTCCTTCAGCCCGTCATCCACAGCTGCCAGAGCCCTGAGGAAAATTGTCACCGGAATCGTCCGCTGACGGTTAAACCGGATAGTTAAATAACCAGTTTTCCTGGTTTCAAATTCCATCCAGGCGCCCCGGTCAGGAATCAATTTCGATACTGCCAGACGCCGCCCGGTTGTCCGGTCAACCTCTGCCTCAAAATATACCCCAGGAGAGCGGATCAATTGGGAAACAACAACCCTTTCTGTTCCGTTAATGATGAAAGTACCCTTATCAGTCATCTCGGGGAATTCACCCATAAAGATTTCCTGTTTGATCGGTTCCGGCACCTTTGCGCCAGCCAGAAGCACGGAAACATACAGAGCCGAACCGTATGTTAAATCACGTTCGACGCATTCCTGGACAGAATATTCCGGATCTTCAAACCGGTATTCCAGTTCCCATTGTTTTGCTTCAGGGGTTTCACTTGGAAAATACAATTTCATCTTCCCGTTATAGGATTCAATGGGAGAGATCTCATGAAACAGTTCTTTGACTCCTGTTTCTTTTAATCGTTTAAACGATTCCAGTTGAACCTCGATAAGGGGCGGCAATGGATAACTATAACTAATTCGAGCGTAATTCTTGGCTTTTTCTACTTGAGCCATATAATCTCCTGATTCCCTTTTCTACTTGACCAAAATACCCACCAAAGGTTACTATACGCGTTAAGATGCCCCGGTCTCCACCAGGGCAAGCAGCTGTGTTATTGAATCTAAACCCGGATACTGTTTTTATTCCAACAAGTATCCCTGAATTCTTTTGTCATTAACCCAGACTTGTAATTATAATAATTATGCCGTGATCGGTCAAGGCATGCCGGGTTCATACCTTATACCCAAACGGGATAAAAACCACTCTAAAAAGGACCTTTCAAGCATGAATTCAAGTCAGGAGTACAGATCGGGGTTTATTTCGGTGATGGGAAGACCTAATGTTGGGAAATCCACCTTGCTCAACCGGCTATTGAATCAAAAAATAGCAGCGGTCTCCCCCAAACCCCAAACGACCAGACTGCAGCAATTTGGTATCTTAACCCTGGAAGACGCACAATTAATTTTCATTGATACTCCCGGACTGCATCACCCTCAGCACAAATTAGGTGAATTCATGAATCAGGATGCCCGCCTTGCGCTTGAAGATGCTGATTCAGCGCTGGTGGTGTTTGACAGCAACTATCCACCCTCTGAAGAAGATCATCTATTTGGAAAAATCATCAAGGAAGTGAAGAATCAACCTGCAGTTTTTATTGCCCTCAACAAGATCGATAAAATTACATCCACCCAACGCAAGGAACAAAAGGACCGCTATCAAGCTTTATTGCCGGAGGTAGAACTTATTCCGATATCTGCAATAACTGGTGAAAACATTGACTTGCTGCTTGCGGCTTTAAAAGATTCCTTACCTGAAGGACCTCAACTGTACCCTGCAGATCAGATTACAGATCTATACGAGCGGGATATCGCCGCTGACATGATCCGTGCCGCATCCATGCTGCATCTTCAGCGTGAACTTCCCCATGTCATCGCAGTAAGAATTGATGAATATAACGAAAGGAAGGATCACGGCGCCTACATTGAAGCCACAATATTTGTTGAGCGGGATTCTCAAAAAGGCATTGTTATTGGAGAGGGGGGAAAAATGATTAAACGGATAGGCTCCACAGCACGGAAAGAGATAGAAGCAATGAGCGGACGGAAAGTATTTTTAAAACTGCGGGTAAAAGTGAAGAAAAACTGGCGGAATGATATTAACGCTCTCCGCTTATTTGGGTTCAAGAAATAGTATCTGCTTTATTAAATCGTTGTCTGATCCTATTAGGCTGGAAACAATTTTCGGAATAAAACAGTCTGATTT
>JBARSJ010000155.1:0-6287 GCA_049644685.1 Anaerolineales bacterium | reverse complement strand
CGCGTCTGCACATTTTCCATAGTCTCCGTCCACGCCTCTTCTACTTCCTCGGTCCAAAAATCTCTTCTACGGTGGCGGGAATTTCCCCACATGAAACTCTCGGTGTGCCACTTTTCATCATGGATTTGCATCTCTTGCGGTGACCCAAGCCCGGCCAAAATGGGCATTACCCCCGGAATGGGATTTGCTTCCCGGACTTTTATATATTCCAGTACTTCACTGCATAGCTCCAGGAATTCTTCTGGCTGGGCGATATTGATGTCCCCTGTACCTCGAACTGCTATCGCCTTTAATCCTTTGTCCCCCATAATGGCCCCTATTCCGCCTCGGCTGGCACTGGACCTGCCCTGCTCAATAGAGGCAAAATAAACCCTGTTTTCACCGGCCAGGCCGATGGCAGCCACCTGGGCTTTCGGCTCATTCAACTCCCGCCGACTGAGTTCTTCAGTTTCAACCGCGCCTTTCCCCTGCATATGCGAGGCATCACGTATTTCTACCTTGTCATTGTGTATCCACAGATACACCAAATTGGGGGACTTACCGCGAAAGATCACTTTATCATACCCGGCATACTTCAATTCCGGTGCCCAAAATCCTCCCATCATTGAAAATGCCATCAACCTGGTCTGAGGAGAAATGGTAGAAACAATGGTGCGATTACATCCGGTAGCAGGCGTGCCGCATAAAAGACCAGTGGCAAATATGAGTAGATTATCAGGAGAAAAAGGTTCAACTTCAGGGGGAACCCTGTCCCATAATATTCTGGCGTTCGTGCCAAGCCCCCCCAGATAAAGCTCGGTTTCACTGGGGTCCGTTGCAACCCTCTCGATGCTTCTCCGGGTTAGATCAATTTCTAAATTAAAGCCCGTCTCTGCGTACCTCAATTTACTTCCTTTGCATTCATTGAAAAGTATCCCATATTCAATTCCTTCTCAAGAGGGATCATGTTCAACATGTTGAATCCCAGAGATTTAAAGAATGAGATCAAATCACCCGTATACCATTCCGCCATGGTCCTGACTCTTTTTACACCTCTCCGTTCCAAATGCTCCAGGAGGGCTTCTCCCAACTTTCTGCCTATTCCGCGTCTTTGAAAATCAGGATCCACACCCAAAATTCTGATCCATCCGGTCTTTTCTCCGATACCGAATTCCCAGATTCTTATTTCTCCGATGATGAATCCGACGATGTTGTCATCCAGCTCTGCACAGAGACTCATCATGGGATCGCTGCGTTCAATATTGTAGCGTGTTGCCTCTCTTAAATACTCCATCCGCTCTTCATTGATTATCCCCAATTTCCCTTCAATCCGCTTTTCGATTCTTACAATATCTTTAATATTATCCAAACTGAGGGGCCGTATCTTCACCCCGGCGCTGGCCTCTTTCCACAGTTTTGTCCGGCCAACAGTTCTGTGCATGACGAGTTTTTTGGCCTCCAAAATCTGAAGATATTTGCTAACCGTGTGTCTCACGAGATTCAATTTTTCGGCTATTTCGTCCACCTGAATCCCATCTGAGGTATCCTTGAGCAAGGACAGAATCTCTTTTTCAATTTCGATTTTGCTCATTTTTCCTTTTATGGTTACCAATAAATCTTAATGAGATGGTGAAAAATGTGTGCTAAATATAATATTTCCCCTTATTGTTCCCATATCTGCTTCTTTTCTTATTGCTCATGTGAGCAATAATGTATTTCATGGTAACCAATATTCGTTGTTAATATGAGAATAAACTGAAACATTGTCAAGAAGTATATGTGGAAGTTAAAGCCCGTGGGGCGCCAGCTGAGGATTTTCTGTGCCAGAGGAAGGCCGATACAAGCTTTTGCCCACTGTGTCAAAAACTGCATCATAAATGCTGTAGGGCCTCTGATGTTTCTGAGGCTCCTGAAGTTATTGAAATCAAGTGGTGGGCGATACAGGATTTGAACCTGTGACTTCTTCCGTGGGCGCACAAAAAGAACAATAAACAGAAATCATAGGGGGTGAATCCTGTTTTGGGCACAGTTTGGTCAATTTTGTTTCTTTGTTTCTAGTCGTCGTTGTTTCATGAAGGTGTCAATGGCTTCGGGTTTTTCGCGGTTCTGGAAGGCGGTTAGTGCCGGGTCTCTGGTTTTTTGCATTCGGTTTTCCAGCACGCCACGCATTCTTTTGATTTCCTTTCGGAATTTTGGATCGGAGATCAGGTTGTCCAGTGCGCCGGGGTCCTTTTTAAAATCATAGAATTCTTCAAGAACCCGGTGTTCGAAAAATTTGACACGGGCGGCGATTTGCGGATTGGATTTTCCAGCCTTTTGCATGGCTTGGAATGTCAGTCCGCTGGTTGAGTCCATTCGCATAGGCTCGGTCCTTTGGGCCCAGAGATTGAGTATGTAACCGAATTGCTCATCTTGAACGCCGCGCATTGGATAATGTCTGTTGCCAAAAGTTCTATGGTATTCTGTGAAAACATACTTGCGGTCCTGTTGTTTTTCTCCGTGAAGCACCGGCAGGAAACTGAATCCGTCCATGCCATCAACCGCGTCGATCCCGGCTGCTTCCAAGACAGTTCCCATGTAATCTATGCCAGAAATGAAATGCTCTGAGTCGACCGATCCAGGTTTTATTTTGCCGGGCCATGTGACGATCCAGGGGGTTTTGGTGCTGGTCAGATAACAGTTTGATTTGGCGAATGGCATTGATATGCCATTGTCGCTTATAAACATCACCATCGTATTTGTTGCCAGGCCGCTTTCTTCCAACGCCTTGATCACTGCGCCAACAGATTGATCGCAGCGGTATACAGAGGTGTAATATTCGGCCAGTTCCTTTCTGATCTCCGGTAGATCAGGCAGGAAATCCGGAACGGGTACTTCATCGCTTTTAAATTGACGGGTGAACGTTGGCAGATCGTGCCCCCACTCTCTTTTTTCCTGTGCGCTGCCGGCAAAGGGACGATGGGGGTCATGGGAGTTGGCCATAAGCAAGAATGGTTTGCCATGGCCCTTTGCCATGTCAAAAAATGATTTTGAATACTCGTAATAAAACTGAGGGGATCTGCCGATGCCGGCTCCGGAGGCGAGCTGGCCTTCAGTAATATAATAATCCCAGCAATATTTGCTCTTGGGCCTGAGGTGTATTTCCTTTCCTAAAATACCGTTGAGATAGCCTGCTTTACGGAGGCTTTCCTGCAAGGTCGGGACGTCTTCGTCAATAGGCTCAAACCCTTCTGCTCCATTGCGATGGGGATATCGTCCGGTCATGATCGATTGACGGCTCGGCTGGCAAACAGAGATATTAACGTGGGCGTTTGTGAATTTCATTCCCTGTGCGGCCTGCCTGTCAATATTCGGGGTTATTTGCGGGATCTTGCAGCCGTAACATCCGACGGAATCGTAATTGAGATCGTCGGCGGTGATCAGAATGAAATTCGGCGATTTGGCAGAGCTTGGTTTATCCAATGCACAGGACACAGATGCATAAGGTAGGATAAGACCGGCTGCGGCTACATTGCATAATTTAAGAAAATCACGCCTGTGCATTATATGTTTATTTATTGAAATATTCAGGATTTGGATTTGTAGGAACCGGGGCCTTGAGGTTTTTTTGCCAATCAATAAGTTCTTTTAGTAGTTCATCTCTTTTCCTGATGTTGATTTGTGCTAAATTATTTTGTTCTGCAATATCATCTTTGAGATTGTACAATTCGATGGAATTGTTACCTTCCAAATTATGACTTCCACCATCCAATGCCCATTCTTCGTGAAACATTAGTAACTTCCAGTCTCTTTTCAGGATTACACTTACCGGCCGCGTTCTGTAAAGTGGATCTCTTGATTCAGCGGTCATACCTTCGTAAGCCTGAAGGTAACAGGGAAAATGCCAGAACAAGGATTCTCTGTCCAGCTTTTTTTCTCCTTTTAATAACGGGAGGATACTTTTTCCATCCAGCTCATAGTCTTGTGGAGCGCTTATCCCTGCCAATTGAAGAAAGGTTGGGTAGAAATCTGTGCCTATGACAGGTTCTTCACACGTGCTTTCCGGTTTAACCTTTCCCGGCCAATACACAAACATTGGAACCCTGATCCCTCCTTCATAAAACATTCCTTTTCCTCCCCTTAGAGGTTTTTGACAAGTGTATGTTCCATGTCCTCCATTGTCGGAAAAAAATACCAGGAGGGTATTATTGTCTAGCTCCAGCTCTTCCAGTACTTTGTTAATGCGAGCAACACTCTCGTCAACACTTTTAATCATTGCAGCATACGTCGCATTGTTATGACAATCATCGGCGGGCTTCTTCTCGAAGGCTTCTATCATGTTTTTCTTTGCACTAATTGGAGTATGAACAGCATGATGAGACAGGTACAAAAAGAAGGGTTTTTTTGTTGTATTGGGATTATTATTTTTTATAAAATTAATCGCTTCACCGGTCAATAAGTCAGTAAGATATTCACCGTTCTCAGAAAAATGCCCTTCTACATTCAACTCATTCCTATCGATGCCAAAATCAAAGCCATGCTGCTCAGGTTTTTGTCCTATATGCCACTTCCCAATTGCAGCGCTTACATACCCTGCATTTTTTAGCGCTTCGGCTATGGTTATTTTAGCTTGATCCACATCACTACTATTTTCAATAGGTATTAGCCTTCTATCTTCTGATTTTCCCCTGGCAGGAGAACCCACTGTATATACTCTGTGTCGAGGCGCATATTGCCCACTTAATAAACTGGCGCGTGTCGGTGCACAATTGGCCGCATTGGCATAAGCGTTGGTAAATATCATCCCTTGTTTAGCTAGCCTGTCAATGGTAGGTGTTTCATAATACTTTGATTCCATATAACCGACGTCTTTCCATCCAAGGTCATCAATAAGTATGAATACTATATTCGGTTTATCATTGGTTGAGCGAGATGTATTGTTTCTACATGAATTTAACAAAAGACCTGCCATCAATACCCCTATTGCAGCAGTTGATAAGCTTAAAAAAACTCTTCTTTCCATTAATTTACTCATAATTTTTTCTCAGATCATCAATTTCCTGTGAGACGAATACCAACTGCAGCGTCACCGGCCCTATCAGGCCCGAGGGGACCAGCGGACTGTCCTTTGTGTGCTGCCCCTGCAGGTTGGTGCGGGTGATGCCCTCTCCTTCGGGAAGGAACTGATCGCCAACAAGGCGATTGTTCCAGACATTTGTCACCTTTACTTCCAGCAGGTGGGAGCCTTTGCCGAGCAGTTTTGCCGGGACCTTTACGCGGAAGGGAAACGTCCAGGCGGTCCCGAGATCTTGCCCGTCAATACTGACTTCGCCCACCTCACATACCTTGCCTAGGTCCAGCCAGAAGTCTCCGGAAGTAGCCACCGGCATTTCAAACTGAATTGAGTAGGCAGCGGTACCTGAAAAATACCTGATTCCGGGCTCCTCCGAATTTGTCCAGTCGATCAGTTCGTTCCATTCAACAGATTCGGGTGCAAGCCTGCCGGGCTGGAACTTCACCGTCCATATCCCGTCGATCGGGGTCCCTTTTTCGGATGTGTCTCCGAAGAGTTTAGCGGTTTCTTCCGGAGCCTGCCCATCACGGCGGAATATGATGAAGGCCGATCCGATTGCCGGAAGTTCCAACTCAATGTTGCATGAATTGTCGGGCTGGCGGCTGATCGCCTTCGCCAAACGTATTTCCCCGGTGACGGGATACCAGATTTCCGGTCTTCCCTCAGCATCACGGAATTGGCAGTGCAGTGATTTGGCTTCCGCTGCGCCGTTGCAGACGAAATAGATGTCGGCATTATCAGTACGGCGGTGAATATAGTCAACTCGGTCGGGTCCTTCTTGTGAACCGCCTTCCAGCACGGTAAAATCTGGTTTTATGCCCATCTGTGTCAGCACCTGACGCACTGTCATATCTATGAAAACGATGCCTTTACCAAATTTATGGCTGCTGGGGGCGGTAAATTCTCTCGATTTTTCGGCTCCCCAGAGTTCTGTGCCGATTCTCGCGGCCTCCCTGTCAGCCGCAGGATAATCGGTGAGAGAATTGGTGCGGATTGGCTGAACCGGCCCGAGTATGGTCGCGCCCTGTTTTACCAGTGTACGTATCTTTTGTAATACATCGAGGTTAATATGATCGTGTTTGGGCAGGACCATCAATCTGTATTTCATATCACCCACGACCAGCTGCCCGGTTTCAGGATCGACCATCATGCGGTTGATGATTGAATTGGCATCAATATAATCGTAGTCGTAGCCGCTGCCCAGCGGTCGAAAATCTATTGGCACCGGACGTCCGCAGTGGAGGCATTTGTCCAG
>JBARSJ010000154.1:0-18138 GCA_049644685.1 Anaerolineales bacterium | reverse complement strand
GCATCGCCGACACTTTCGTGATCGCCGCTGTTAGGGTCGTCTTCCCGTGATCTATGTGTCCCATCGTGCCCACATTCACGTGCGGTTTCGTTCGTTCAAATTTTGCTTTCGCCATAAGTCTTCTCCTTAAAATCCGTTACTCAAAAGGATTCTTCAACTAGTACCAGAGCCCCCGATGGGAATTGAACCCATGACCTCATTCTTACCAAGAATGCGCTCTACCCCTGAGCTACGAGGGCTGGCTTTATACATAACTACAAGCTGTCAAAGGCTCATCACCTTTGCAGCTTGCAGAAAAGGTGGGCGGTGAAGGATTTGAACCTCCGTAGGCGTATGCCAGCTGATTTACAGTCAGCCCCGTTTGTCCACTTCGGTAACCGCCCAAGTTATAGAACCAGCTATTTTTGCTCCCTGAGCAATTATCAGGAGCCGACGATGGGACTCGAACCCATGACCTGTCGCTTACAAAGCGACTGCTCTACCGATTGAGCTACGTCGGCAAGGAGTCTATTCCTTTATGACCCAAGCCAAGGCATTATATCAGATGGAAATAAGCACGGCAAGGTTCGTCATCGACAGAGGAAAAGTTTATCAGGTTTCCAGCCAATCGTCAATACTTCCAGTCAACTGCGAAGCTCCTGGAAGCCCCTCGCCTGCCAAATCAGATACAAAACCACAGATCCAGCAACCGCTGCATTTAAGGAATCAATTTTTCCCCGCATTGGCAGCGCGAGCAGATAATCACAGGAGGATCGTACCAGGTGCCGCATCCCTTCTGCCTCACTTCCGACAACTACAGCCAGGGGACCAGTCAGGTCTACTTGATCTGGGGTCTGGGATCTCTCGCCTTCCTCAAGTCCAATAACCCAGGCACCACCCTCTTTAAGTTGGGTAAGGGATTGAGCCAGGTTAGCTTGGGTGATCAACATATGTTCGCTCGCCCCAGAAGATGCGCTAACTACTGCTGGTGTAACCGTGGCTGTTCTGCGGTAAGGCAGTACAATGCCATGCACACCAACCGCTTCTGCGGTGCGAATTAACGTACCCAGATTTTGGGGATCTTTAAGTGTGTCCAGCAGTAATACCAATAGAGGGTCGCCGCTTTCTTCTGCGCTTTTCAGGATCTGGTGCAGATCAACGTAGGGATAAGGGTCCGCCTGCAAAGCTGTACCCTGATGATTGCCCCCTAATGAAGCTAGGGACTCACGCGGTACTTGAGAAATTGGGATGGACAGGTTTTCAGCCAGTTTGAGTATCTCTGTTAAACGTCCCTCCTCCTGGACACCCTCGGCAATCCGCAGTTCATAAAACTGCCTTCGCTCTGCGAGTAAAGCTTCATACACCGGGTTTCTGCCCCAAATCCACTCTTTCATTTAATTAACCAGGGGTTTTGATAAAAGAAATACTTCTGGCAAGACTAACATTTATTTAATATACCAAGTCGTGCCCTGATCTGAATCTTCCACAACAATTCCATTCGAGCTTAGAAAATCTCGAATATGATCTGATGTTGCCCAATCTTTATTATTACGGGATCTATCTCGCAATTTGATTGCTATGTTTATTATTGCATTATTATCGATTGAATCAAAATCAGGCGGAAGACTTTGGATATCAGTTTCCGGAGCTACATCGGCTGAGTATATCTCATTTTTTAAAATATCGATTGCTTCAGTATCATCTATTTTATAAAAATAACTGCTTAATTCGCGAAAAACTTCTTCGTTTACACTTAGATCAACTTCCTTTGTTTCAACAATATCTAACTCCAAACCAAGCACACCGGTCAGTTCATCCAAAATTGCTTGAGCCGCTATCAAGGATTCCTGATCAGCGCCTTGATCACGGGCATGGTTGATCTCCTTGACAAAATCAAAGATAAAACCCAGCGCGCCGGCTGTGTTGAAATCATCGTCCATAGCTTTCAGGAAAGATTCCTTAACCAGGTTGATCTCTTTTTTCAAATCCCCCTTCCACCCTTTCTTCGGAAGAGCTGGCTTTAAGGCTGAGCGCAGCCGCTTGAGAGCTTTCAGGGAATGCTCGATAGTTTCTTCATTAAAAGTTATAGGACCTCGATAGCTTGAATTGAGAATCATCATCCGCAGCACATTGGCTTCATAATGTTCCAGGAAGCTGTCTATTGTTACCAGGTTCCCGGTGGATTTTGACATCGCAGCGCCGGAAAGCTGCATCATGCCATTGTGCATCCAGTAGGTTGCAAATTGTTTCCCATGCAGAGCTTCACTCTGGGCAATCTCATTTTCATGATGGGGGAAAATCAAATCATTGCCGCCGCCGTGAATGTCAATCTGATCACCTAGATGGGATTGGCTCATCACCGAGCACTCAATATGCCAGCCAGGACGTCCATTTCCCCAGGGGCTGGGCCAACTCGGCTCATTGGGTTTGGCGGCTTTCCACAAAGCAAAATCCAGAGGATGTTCTTTACGGTTATCCACTTCAATCCGGAAACCCGCTTCCATATCTTCAATTTTCCGGCCGGATAGTTTTCCGTATTCGGGAAACTTTTCGACCCGGTAATAAACATCGCCATTTAAGGGATATGCATAACCTTTCTCAACCAGATCTGCTACTGCTTCAACGATGCGGTTAATTTCCTCGGTTGCCCGAGGGTATTCGGACGCAATTAGAATATTCAGATCTTTCAAGTGCTGATCAAACTCATCGATATATCGCTGGGCAATCTGAATTGGATCCACGCCTTCTACAGCTGCCCGCTGGATGATCTTATCATCTACATCGGTGTAATTTGTAACATGACGGACTTCATAATCCCGGTACTCGAGATACCTGCGCACAATATCAAAAACCAGGGCGGACATAGCATGGCCAACATGAGCTTTATCATAGACTGTTGGTCCGCAAACATACATAGAAACTTTCCCGGGCTGTAGGGTTTCTAAGGCTTCTTTTTTCCTGGTTAAAGTATTGTAGATCTTAATACTCATGATTTATTCCTGATTAAACGTTAAACATCATCTGGCCTGGCAAAGATCATTCTCCCCGCAGCGGTCTGCAGCACTTTGGTGACAATAGAGTTGATGTCCTCGTTCATATGGTCCTTGCCATCCTCAACCACAACCATGGTCCCGTCCGAGAGATAACCAACTCCCTGTCCTCGCTCTTTGCCTTCCTGAATTATCTTTACTTCCACATATTCCCCAGGTAAAAGAACGGCTTTTACAGAATTTGCCAGTTCATTAATATTTAAAACTGGTACACCCTGAATTTCCGCCACGCGATTGAGATTGTAATCATTGGTCAGAATAGGACAGCTCAATTGTCTGGCCAGGATCACCAGTTTGCTGTCAACTTCCCGGGTTCCCTCTACATCAATGTCACTAATTCTAACCGGGATGGTATTGGATTCCTGGAGATCTGCCAGAATTTCCATACCCCTTCTGCCCCGCTGCCGGCGGAGTCCATCTGCCGAATCCGCAATATGTTGAAGTTCATCCAGGACAAAGCGGGGAATAAGAAGTTCCCCAACCAGGAAGCCTGTATTAGCAATATCAGCGATTCTACCGTCAATGATCACACTGGTATCAACCAGAATAACCCGGTCTTTGTCCCCCCCTTTTCCTCCCTTGTCAGACAGGGTAAAGCCCCTGCCCCCAAAGACAGAAAAGATATCATTCTTACGGGAGATAAAAACCGCCACACCGATATACCCGAAGAGCAGCACACCTAGAGATGGGAATACCCAACCCAAAAAAGACGGCAGCCTAGACAAGGGGATACCCAATAAAGCTGCGATTATCAAACCGACAAATAAGCCCATCAACCCGGATCCCAGAGTTCTGGCATCCATTTGATTAAGTAAATTCCTCAGGGAAGTGACCGGCCGGGTTGTTATCAGCGGAGTTATAACCAAACCAAATAATGCCCCGACCAAACCGAGGATCACAGCCCCTTCTTCTGTTGTAATTGTGGTGACGCTTGCCAGGTCAACCCCGAAGTATCCCCCCAGCAAGCCAAATGCAATCATACCTATGAGACGAGAAAAAAAGTCAATACTCATCATTGCCCTCCTATAAAAAGAAAATAGCGAACACCAGGTATCTGTGCTCGCCATAACCAATCCTATTCAAGAGGGATATTTTAATGCCAAAAAACTAGGTTAGACTGCCTGTTTTGTAATAATAATTGTCCAAAAATAAATCAGAAGGGCAGATAACAAAAAAAATAATGGCAAAATAAGTCCCGGTAATTCGTTTGGCAGAGCCAGATAAATAATGAATAATTCCACCCTAATAATAGCATGACGGTTCTCACAAGTCAACTCAGGTTCCCAGCAGGGTCAAATTCTTAATAATACTCAAATACTCCAGGGTATTTGGGAACTCTCCGAGATCGAAAATCAGGTTTTGCTTTTACACTCCCAGATCGATCTATCGTATAATGTAGCTGTTAAATGATTTCCATAAAAGGAGGGTTTCATGGATGACAAAAAATACAAAAAGATTATCAACGCCTGGAGTATGTATGATTGGGCAAATTCTGCTTTTGCCACAACTATCATGGCAGCGGTTCTGCCAATCTATTATTCAGCTATCGCTGAGCCCTCATTAACGCCAAACCAAGCTACAGCCTACTGGGGTTATACAAATTCTATTGCATTACTATTAGTGGCATTACTCAGCCCAATTCTAGGAGCTGTAGCTGATTTCCGGGGAGCAAAAAAGCGCTACCTGACTTACTTTGCCTTGGTTGGTATTACTGCTACTGCCCTGATGTACTTTCTCACCTCGGGTGATTGGTTATTCGCTTCTATCTTATTTATCGTCGGAAATATAGGGTTTGCCGGCGCAAATGTGTTTTACGATTCCTTGCTTCCCCATATTGCCCAAAAGGGCGATATCGATCAGGTCTCAACTCGGGGATATGCCATGGGATACCTGGGAGGAGGACTCCTCCTGGCAGTTAACCTGGCGATGATCATGTTGGCTCCTGATCACCTGACAGCGCTGATGACCAGAATCTCACTGGCCAGCGTGGCCATCTGGTGGTTACTCTTCACCATTCCTCTTTGGAAAAATGTACCTGAACCTCCCCGTCAAATCTTTAAAGGAGAAATGGATTCAAATCCTTTTAGCGCTGGATTTAAAAGGCTTGCTGAGACCTTTAAAGAAATAAGAAAATATGGAGAATTGTTTAAATTCCTGGTTGCTTTCTGGCTCTTCAATGACGGCATCGGCACAATTATCAAAATGGCAACCATATACGGGAAAGAAATCGGTATCGGACAGACCGATCTGATCGGCGCCTTACTCATGGTGCAGTTTGTAGGCATTCCATTTTCCTTTGCTTTTGGATGGCTGGCAAAAAAAATTGGTACAAAAAGATCCATTTATATCAGCCTGGGTGTCTATACTTTGATATCCATCAGTGGCTATTTTATGCAGTCTGCAATTCACTTCTGGATCCTGGGTTTCGCAGTGGCATTAGTGCAAGGTGGCAGCCAGGCATTAAGCCGTTCCCTTTACGGACGCATGGTGCCCAAGGCACAATCAGCTGAGTTCTTTAGCTTTTTCAGCGTCAGCGGAAAATTTGCTGGCATGTTCGGTCCTCTGGTCTTTGGTTTGGTGAGTCAGATAGTAGGCAACAGCCGCTTGGCCATTGTTTCACTGGTCATTTTCTTCATCGCGGGCGGATTGTTACTGACCAGAGTGGATGAGGAAAAAGGAATCCAGGTTGCCCAAGAGGCTGATGCCCTGGCTGTCCAACAAGCCTGACGTTTATGCCTGATCGTTCAGATTCAGATTTATTAAGACAGCAACAGACCATGTTTACCCGCATAGCCCAGCGGTATGACTTGATGAATCATTTGATGTCGGGGTGGCAGGATATTTCCTGGCGGAGATATACAGTCAAGCAGGCAGCCCTGCCAAATTCCGGGCGCTTACTTGACATTGGGACTGGAACGGGAATGCTGGCATTGGAAGCATCCAGACAATACCCTTCCAGCCAAATCATTGCAGCTGATCTGACGCTGCCCATGATGGAAATCGGTCGTAGGGTAAATCTCCGGTTTGATCTGGATTGGACCGGGTCTGAGGCCACCAAGCTGCCGTTTCCATCCGACTTGTTTGACGCGGTTATTTCCGGCTTTCTGGCAAGAAACCTGAGTGATATTTATCAAGGATTGATCGAGCAATATCGGGTATTAAAACCAGGTGGGAAAATCGCGGTTCTGGATACTACCAAAAGACCAAAGAATATCCTAACTCCTTTGATCCGGTTTTACATGTATCGTTTAATTCCTTTTTTTAGTAATTTGATCACCGGGAATAAAGAAGACTATACCTATCTCTATGAATCAACTGAAGGTTTCCTCCAGGCGGAAGAATTGGCTGCATATCTGACGGCAGTTGGATTTAAAAAAGTCCTCTTCACACGTTTTATGTTTGGAATGATTGCAGTCCATTGGGGGGAGAAATGACCGCTTATCAACCCTCTGCACAGGCAGCAGAAAGGGGAGAACCCTCATATGTCTGGAGAGCAGGCCAGCAACGCAGACTGGATATGATTAAGGCTGCCGCCGGAAAGAGGATCGAGGGGAAAATCCTGGAAACCGGCTGCGGGATCGGACTCTACCTGGAACACTTAAACCTCCTGGGTGGAGAACTAATCGGAATGGAATATGAACTGTCCCGGGCAATACAGGCAAAAGAAAAATTTACTCAGATCCTGGGTGCTGCCGGGGAATATATGCCTTTCCCGACGGGTACTTTTGATCTGATCCTCAGCAATGAGGTTATTGAACATGTGACAGATGACAAACAATTTGTCCACGAAATGGTTCGAACCCTGAAACCGGGGGGGCGGATCGTTTTATTCTGCCCTAACCGCTGGTATCCTTTTGAGACCCACGGGATCTACTGGCGGGGAACATACCGGTTCGGGAATAAACCCCTGGTTAATTATCTCCCCCTCCCCTTCCGAAATCGACTGGCTCCCCATGTCCGGATCTACACCCGGAAAAATCTGAATGAGCTTTTCTATAATCTTCCGGTTCAATTCATCAAGAGAACCGTGATTTTCGGAGGGTATGATAATATTATTGATCGTTTCCCGCGTCTTGGAAGCTGGCTGCGGTCAATCCTCTACTTGCTGGAAAAAACCCCCTTGAGAGTCCTGGGATTGTCACAGTTTTGGGTAATTGAGAAAAAGAAGGAAATAAGACAATGAAAGAAAACATTGAGCAATTGATAGGTGATGAGCTGCGGGAAAGGGGCTGGCGGTTAGCCGTCGCGGAATCCTGTACTGGAGGATTAATTGGACACCGGATCACCAATAATTCCGGATCGTCTACCTATTACCTGGGCAGCATCACCGCCTACGCATATCGGGCTAAAGTTCGCCTGTTGGGCGTATCATGGGATACGCTGGAAGATCACGGCGCAGTAAGCGAAGAAGCTGTGAAAGAAATGGCGCTGGGTGTCAGGCACGCGTTAGCAGCTGATATTGGCCTTTCCGTTAGCGGTATCGCCGGACCAACCGGTGGCACTCTGGATAAACCAGTAGGGTATGCCTGGATCGGGCTGAGCACTCCCAGTGGAATCTGGACTCTCCAGCATAACGCAGGGGGAGACCGGATTGAAAACAAACAGGAAGTTGCCCAAACCGCGCTGGAGTTTTTACACAAATTCTTAACTAACGATGGAAAAGATTGAGATAACCACAAAATTCAAACGAGATGGATCCCTGATCCCGCTTGAATTTAATATTAACGATGAAACTGTCTGGATTCTGGATGTCGGCCGACAGTGGGAATCAGATGATGGGAAACACATCCTGGTGATGGATTTTCAAGGTCGGACATATCACCTCTTTTTCCAACTCCAGGATATGAGCTGGTATCTTGTTCGTGATCTCAAACCGCCAGCTGAACCATCTTGAGAGGAGAAGAAATGAAAAAAACAGTACAAGACAATTTAGTTGTCACCCTTGATTATAAGTTGATCGTTGAAGATGAAATGATGGAAAGCACAGAGGATGGGGAACCGATCCTGTTTATCCAGGGAATTGGACAGATTATTCCCGGGCTTGAAAATGCCCTCTACGGCATGGAAGTCGGAGATCAAAAGACTGTAGTTATCCAACCGGAGGACGCTTACGGAGAGTATGATCCTGAGTCCCTTCAGGAAGCGAAGAAAGAAGAATTCAGTGAAGAAATTCCTCTGGACGAGGGGACATTTTTAGATTTGGAAGACGATGAGGGTGATATTCTCAGCGCCCAGATTATTTCCGCTGAGGAAGATACAGTGACACTCGATTTTAACCATCCGCTGGCTGGAAAAACGTTGACATTTGAAATCACCCTGACCGATCTCCGTCCCGCTTCGGAAGAAGAGCTGGATCACGGGCACGTGCATTAAAATTGTTTAAGCCAGGACCTGGTCCTTTGCCTTTTTTATTCTCACACCATCTCACTTATCATCAGGAGGAAAATACTAAGCCCTTATCTCCCACATCCACATGGATAGTATCGCCCACAATAAACTCACTGGACAGGATCGCCAGGGCAAGAGGATCCTGGAGCTGTTTTTGAATGGTCCGCTTTAATGGCCGGGCACCATAATCGGGGTCATATCCCTGGTCAGCAAGGTAGCGTTGGGTTTCTTCGGAGGCTTCAAGAGAAAATCCCTGTGCCTGGACAAGTTTTTCCACTCGCTTCATTTGAATGCCGACAATTTCCAGAATATTTTCCCTGGAAAGGGGATGGAAACTGACAATTTCATCTACCCGGTTTAAGAATTCTGGGCGGAAAGTAGCCCGGAGTACTTTTTGGGTATATTCCCTGGCTTCTTCTTCACTCCAATCTTCAGCCTGCCCGGTCCAAGCTTCACTGCCAACATTGCTGGTCATGATTATCACAGTGTTTCTAAAGTCCACTGTTCTGCCTTGACCATCCGTCAGCCGACCGTCATCTAATAGCTGCAGCAGGGTATTTAATACTTCACTGTGAGCCTTCTCAATCTCATCAAACAACACCACACTGTATTGTCGCCGCCGAACCGCTTCAGTAAGCTGACCGCCTTCACCATAGCCGACATAACCCGGAGGGGATCCGATCAGTCTGGAAACCGTATGTTTTTCCTGATACTCGCTCATATCGATCCGAACCATGGCTTCCTGATTGTCGAACAGGAACTCAGCCAGTGCGCGAGCGAGTTCGGTTTTCCCAACCCCGGTGGGCCCCATAAATATAAAGGAACCAATCGGGCGGTCAGGATCCTGCAATCCAGCCCGGGATCTGCGAACAGCATTGGATACTACCTGGATAGCAGCATCCTGACCCACAATCCTCTCATGAAGACGCTCCTCCATCTGAATTAGTTTTTGGGTTTCACTTTCCATTAACCGAGAAATTGGGATACCTGTCCAACGGGAAATCACGCCAGCAATTTCTTCCTCATCAACTTCTTCTTTAAGCAAAGCTCCATCTGCTTGGACCTCTTTTAAGCGCCCTTCTTTTTCGTCAAGCTGCTTTTCCAGGTCTCGTAAAGTGCCATATTGAAGTCGGGCAGCAAGCTCCAAATTCACTTCTCGCTCTGCTTTTTCAATTTCAACCCGAGTCTTGTCTATCTCTTTTTTAACCTGCCGAACATCTCCGATGATCTCTTTTTCCATCATCCAGCGTGTATGGAGATGTTTATGATCTTCTTTCAAATTGGCCAACTCTTCTTTCAGAGCGTTTAATCGTTCTTTGGAAGATTTATCCTTTTCCTTTTTCAGGGCTTCCTGTTCAATTTCCAACCGCATAATCTGACGATCAACTTCATCCAGAGCACGAGGTTTGGAGTCAATTTCCGTCCTCAATCTGGCTCCAGCCTCGTCAATTAAATCGATTGCTTTGTCAGGCAGCTGCCGGTCAGCGATATAACGGTTGGACAGGGTTGCTGCAGCAATCGTTGCAGGATCCGTGATGCGCACTCCGTGGTGAATCTCATAACGTTCTTTTAATCCGCGCAAAATACTGATAGTCGCTTCCACACTGGGTTCTTCCACCAGCAGGGGCTGAAAGCGCCTCTCCAAAGCGGCATCTTTTTCAATATACTTCCGATATTCATTCAGCGTGGTAGCCCCAATCAGGTGCAGCTCACCCCGGGCAAGCATCGGTTTGAGCATATTGCCAGCATCCATTGCCCCTTCCGCAGCACCAGCTCCTACCACTGTATGCATCTCATCCACAAACAGCAAAATCTCACCCTCTGCAGAAGTAATTTCCTTTAATACTGCTTTTAACCGTTCTTCAAACTCACCCCGATATTTTGCACCCGCAACCAGGGCACCCATATCAAGCTGAATGAGCTTTTTATTCTTTAACCCATCCGGGACATCACCGTTGACAATACGCTGGGCAAGTCCTTCCACGATAGCTGTTTTTCCCGTTCCTGGTTCTCCAATCAGGGCAGGATTATTTTTTGTCCTGCGGGAAAGGATCTGGATCAACCGCCGGGTTTCTTCATCCCGTCCGATCACAGGATCCAGTTTTCCCCGCCGGGCTAAATCGGTCAGGTCCCGACCATATTTTTTTAAGGCTTCGTAGGTATCCTCCGGTGTCTGGGATGTCACCTGCTGAGAACCACGGACATCCTTCAACGCTTCCAATACAGCGTCTATGGTTAATCCATAGTTCTTTAAACGGCTCCCTTCAGGACTCTCAATCAAGCCCAACAGGAGATGTTCGGTGGAAATATATTCATCCTGCATTCCTTTTGCATACCTCTCTCCTGCAGACAAAACGTCACTGGTTTTTCTGTTTAACCCTGCCCTGATGTTACCGCCGTATACTTTCGGCCTATCAGAGAGATCCTTCTGAAGATCCTCACGCAATCCCTGGATAGAACCCGCAATCTTAGTCACAATAGCGGGGACAACACCCTCACTTTCTTCCAGCAGGGCAACCAAGAGGTGAATTGGTTCAACTTCCTGATGATTAAATTCCTCAGCCAGTCGTTGGGCACGTAAAACAGCCTGCTGGGATCTGGTTGTATAGTGATCTAAATTCATATTATTTCCTCCACAGTCCAATATCCAGCCCCGGGGAGAATTTCGAACCTCTCGGGGATTTGGATTCGCTTCATTAATTATAGAATTCCACTCTATGAAATGAATAAGAGATATGTAAAAGAAAAGTATGAAAGGAAAATTAGATTATCAGCCAGATTCCAGGAGATTTTGAAGTTAGGCTCCCGTAGTTTTAAGAAACTCCGGGGTCCTTATATCCCCTTTACTCCACAATCACTTCAAATTCACCGTCACTCACCCGGACCTGTAAATGTTCGCCAGTGCTGACCTGACCCACTTGATAGATAGTGGATCCATCGTCCGCGGTCAGGACCGCGTATCCCCGTTTTAAGATCGATTCCGGGTTGAGGGCAGACAACCTGGCCTGGAAGGAATTACATTTGTCCCGTACCCCTTTCAAATACCCTGCCCCCGCCCTTTCCAGCCTGCCGGATAATTCATCCAGACGCTGTCGGCCGTTAATAATCTCTCCCAGGGGGGAAAGGCGAGTGATTACCCCGGATAAGGTTTCCAGTTTCCAGCGCTGTTCGGAAAAGATTCCCTGGATTGATCTTAATATCCTGGATTCAAATTCAGCGATACCTGGTCGTAATTCTCCCTGATCCGGCACTGCAAGTTCCGCTGCTGCCGTTGGCGTTGGAGCGCGCAGGTCAGCCACAAAATCAGAAATCGTAAAATCGGTTTCATGCCCCACTCCGCTGATTACCGGGACAGGAGATTCAAAGATGGCCCGGGCAACCCGCTCATCATTAAAAGCCCATAAATCTTCAATTGATCCCCCACCACGTCCGATTAGAATTAAATCCGGTTTAAGGTCATAGAGCCGATTTAAAGCAGCGGCAATCTCCTCTGGGGCATTCTCTCCTTGCACAGAGGCCGGTGCCAACAAGATCCTTACCAATGGGTAGCGGCGTTTTAATGTGTCCTTCATATCCTGGAAAGCTGCCCCGGTTGCCGAGGTCACAATACCAATCCGGGACGGCCAGGCGGGCAGTTTCCTCTTCCGCTCTGGATCAAACAATCCCTCACCTTCCAGCTGGGCTTTCAGCCGCTGGTACTCCTGGAAAAGTTTTCCCTCACCCCGGGGTCTGAGAAAATCGACGTACAGCTGATACTGCCCCCTCTGTTCATACACATTGAGATTTCCGTGAGCTTCAACAGCTGCGCCTTCCTGAAGCAGCGTACTTACCGCCGCAGCTCGGTTTTTCCACATCACGCAGCGCAAAGAAGAATTCTGATCCTTAAGGGTGAAATACAGGTGACCCGAGGCAGGGCGGGAGAGATTGGAGATTTCCCCTTCCACCCACAGATCCTGCAGGCTGCGGTCAGCCTCCAACAGTGTCTTCAGGTAAGTATTTACCTCCGAGACAGTCCAAAACCGGGAAAAACCTGGTAATTCTGGTGCTGAAATCATAGCCATAGTATAAAGGGAACCTGGTCAAGGAACAAGTTTCGGATGGCATACCGGAAAAGGATATTCTTCCTTAGAGTCAAGAGGACGTGGGGATATTTTGGAGTAGTTACATCATCAGCCAGAAGGGTATCCGGGTAGGAGCTGACCCTGCTTGTGATACAATTTTTTTGTTATGGATATCTCTGAACACATCCAGGACATCCTGAAATCAGTCCCCAACCAGCCTGGCTGTTACCTTATGAAGAATGACCAGGGCAAGGTGATTTATGTGGGAAAGGCAGTAAATCTCCGCCACCGGGTGCGTTCCTATTTCCACGCCAGCGCGGGTAAAATTCCCCGGACAAGCCAACTGATAAAGGACATCAGGGATATTGAATGGATCATCGTTGCTTCTGAGTTGGAAGCCCTGATCCTGGAAATGAACCTGATTAAGGAATACCAACCTTTTTATAATGTCCAGCTCAAGGATGACAAACGCTACCCCTACATCAAAATTCATTGGGTAGATCCATTTCCCAAAGTGACGGTGACCCGAAAAATTGAAAAGGACGGATCCCGTTATTACGGTCCCTATATAAACGTCTGGGCAGTCAACCAGACCCTGGACTTACTGCGTCGGATCTTTCCCTATTTGACCTGCAGCCGGACCATTACCGGTGAAGATCAGCGGGCATGTCTCTACTACGATATCCAACTCTGTACCGCGCCCTGCATCGGCCGGATCAACCAGGAAGATTACCGGAACATGATCAAGGAATTGGGGGCTTTTCTCAACGGCCGGACTGAGTCTATTGTCTCAAAGCTAGAGGCAGAAATGAAACAAGCCTCTTCAGATACAAACTATGAAAGGGCAGCCCAGATCCGGGACCAGCTGAATGCAATCCAGAAAATCGTCGAGAAGCAGCGGATTATCTCCACTAAATTTACCGATTCTGATGTGATTGCCCTGGCCAGCCTGGAAAACACCGCCTGTGTGCAGGTATTTTTCATCCGGGGAGGAAAACTAACCGGCCGGGAATACTTTCTGGTTGAAGATATCGATCAAACCGCTGATCAGGACCTGCTTTCAGAAGCCATCAAACAGTTTTACGACCAGGCCCCGACCATTCCACCTGAAATCCTTTTACCCCGGGAAGTGGAAGAGGCCAGGATTATCCGCCAGTGGTTAAAGAGCCAGCGGGGCGGAAAAAAAGTGGAGTTAATCGTTCCTAAGAGAGCGGGAAAGAAAAAAATAGTTGATATGGCAGCAGAGAATGCGGCTGCTATGTTAACTGCTCTAAAGACCCGCGAAACTTCCGAACAGGAACGGGCTGAGGGCGCGCTGGACGACCTGCAGAATCAACTGAAATTGAGTTCGCCTCCCATGCGGATCGAATGTTATGACATCTCCAATACCGGGGGAACTGCCCTGGTGGGAAGCATGGTAGTTTTCCTCAAAGGGCGTCCGGAAAAGAATCACTACCGGCAATTTAATATCAAGTCAGTGCAGGGTCCGGATGATTACGCCAGCATGGAAGAAGTCTTAAGGCGGCGGTTTCAACGGCTGGTACTCTCCGGGAAGGAAAGCAAGAAACCAGGGGAAAAACCAGATTCCTCTTTTTCGTCCCTGCCCGAACTGGTGTTGATAGACGGCGGCAAAGGACAACTTAACCGGGCGGTGGAAGTGCTGCGGGAGTTTGACCTGCTGGATACCATTCCTGTTGCCGGTCTAGCAAAACGCTATGAAGAAGTCTATCTTCCCGGTGAAGATTATCCGGTGAGTTTTGAAAAAAATTCTCCCGGACTGCAGCTACTGCAGCGGTCTCGGGATGAAGCGCACCGCTTTGCCATATCTGCCCACCGCAAACGCCGTTCCCACCAGGGATTGCAGTCCAGCCTGGAAAAAATACCCGGGGTTGGTCCTGCCCGCCGGCGAGAATTGCTCAAGAAATTCCACACGATTCAGAACATCCGCCAAGCCAGCGTAGAAGAACTCTCTCAAACACCAAAAATTACTCTCAAAATCGCTCAATCTATAAAAAAGCATTTGGAATAAATGCCCGGTCGTGCTAAAATGAGCCTCACTTGAAAATACCAGCAGCCCTTAAGGAGCCTTATGTCCCGCAATAAACGCCAACTGCGAATGCAACGAATTGTTATGAGTGTTATCGGAATCCTGATCGTGCTTTCCATGATTGTCTCAATGATTCGTTTCTAAAGTACTTATCACTTTTTCCCTGTCAACTAACTAGTCTCAGAATAAAGGAGTTGGGTATGGTTAAGAACAGATCCACTCTCTGGTATACCGCCCTGATTATCGGCTGGAGTTTTGACCTGCTGTACTGGGGCAAACCATTGGGGATATCCTTTTTTATCCAGGTCGTCCTGCTCTTAGCCGGGTTGGTTATCCTATCTCGCCTGGAAGAAAAACCCCCGGTCACCAAAAGCTTGCCGCTGATTGCCGTGATTCTTATCTTTAGTTCCCTGGGGTTTTTAAGGGAAGAACCCTTTACCAGGACACTGAATCACTTAATGACTATCGGTTTCCTGGGATTATTCCTGCTTTCCTTCCGGGGCGGCCGCTGGTTTGCCTACAGCCTGAGTGACTATATTGTCGGCGCTTTCCGTCTGTTTGTGAATTCGATTGCGCTGCCGTTTAACTTGCTCACCACCAAGAAGGAAGAAGAGGAAGACAGCGCTGAGGAGCTGCCCAAACGGGCCGGCTGGAAAAAGAGCCTGCCTTATATTCGGGGTATCCTGCTGGCGCTGCCAGTCGTGGCTGTGCTGGCTTCCCTGCTGGCAGAAGCGGATCCTATCTTTTCCAAATGGCTGCAGGATATCATTGAGCTGCTGCGTCTGGAAAAGCTGCCGGAATACATCCTGCGCCTGGTCTTTATCAGCATCTGGACTTTCCTGACCGGGGGGCTGCTTTTACACGCTCTCTTAAAAAGTGAAGAGGAAACGCTGGTCGGGATAGATAAACCCTGGCCTCCCCGTTTCCTGGGCTTCACTGAAACCACCATCATCCTGGGCAGCGTAAACCTGCTCTTTATCTCCTTTGTCACCATTCAACTCAGGTATTTCTTCGGGGGAGAAAAGAACATCTCCCTGCAGGGATACACCTATTCCGAATATGCCCGGCGCGGTTTTGGGGAACTGCTGGCAGTGGCATTTTTCTCCCTGTTTTTGTTTATGATTTTAAGCGCAATCACAAAACGGGAAAAGAAGAGGGACAGGATAACTTTTTCTGTCCTGACCGGGACTCTAACCGCGTCCATCGGCGTGATCCTGGTTTCTTCATTGCAGCGGCTGGCCCTGTATGAAACCGCTTACGGTTTCACCCGACTGCGGACTTACTCGCACCTCTGTGTGTCGTGGATCGGAGTCCTGTTCCTGGCGATCTTGGTCCTGGAAATCTTCCAGGGCTGGCGCTACTTTGCCCTGGCTTCTCTGGCTGCGGTGGCGGGATTTGTGCTGACGATGAGCGCGATAAATGTGGACGGCTTAATCACCCGGCAAAACATTCAGCGGTTAAAGACCGAAAAGGCTTCCCTGGATACCCACTATCTTAAGACCCTCTCCAACGACGCTATCCCGGACCTGATCCAGCTGGCGGAAGATCCAGCGCTCACAGAACAGGAAAGCCAGGAAATTGCCGCTGTTCTAGCCTGCCGGATTTTGGAACTGGAAGATACCCCTCAAAAATGGCAAGGTTTCCTGGTCCCATCTTACCGGGCGGAAAAAGCCCTGAGCGAAAACGCCCATTTATGGGAGAATGTTCAGCTGAAGGAAGATGAATGGAACTCCTGGTATGTGGAAATTGGGAAGGAAAATTTTTACTGCGGATACTATTACTGGGATTAATTTAACCTACCTGTTATTCCCCCACGAACAGAGTCAGGGAGAGACCTTCTTCTCCTCATTGTTAAATGCTAAAAAATCCTCACCGTCAAGAGCTGAGAAGGCAGTTAATTCCTGAGAAGCTTCATAAAGACTGGCAAGATCGTGAGCTACGCATTCCAATTCAAGCTGTTTATCCCGGGCAAATTCACGTTCCAGGGCAACCCGGACAAAGGCTGATTTGGTGATCCCACTACTTTCAGCCGCCCGAGAAAGTTGTCGATTCAGGGATTCGTTGATAATAATGTTTATTCTTTTTGATTTCCTGCTGCATTCTGAAACCATTTCGCACCTTAACTATCTCTTCGAAAAATTGAACTGAGAGTGCTGAGAAACTAAATGATGGAAAATCAACCAATCTGAATAGAGCAAATTCAGCCAATCGAGGAAATTAGGTGGTGAATTTCCAAAAGAATCTTTAACTGGTTTTGCCCGCCAGCGCTGGAGCGGAGGACCGGGAGGCGCGGTACTCTTCAATCCAGGGATCTTTCCTTAAGCGCAGAAAAATCTGGTGGTCTTCGTTTAAGCACTCCCATTCTTCCCCGGTTTTGAGGTGGTAGGTATGCACCATACAGACCGGGCACCAGAAAAATTTAGTTTGTTTTTCGGATTTAGTTTTCATCTGCGCGCTGCCTTTCTGCAGGTTTCCTTGATTGATAGACATCCCTTTCGTGGTATAAAATACCTGCTTACAAGCCAATAGTGCAAGATTTGTGCCGGATCGGCAAAATCTCCCCTGTATCTGGGGGTTTTAGGTCAATTGTCCCCTAGCGGTAGTGGCATTAATCAGTAATCAGTTTTCAGTAAGCAGTAAATAGTAATTAGTGGTTATTGTGCAGGTGACAGCATCAGCTAACTCTCTCTCTACAATGTCATTGCCCTTCGATTTCCGCTCTGCTCCAATCAGGACAGGCTTCTAATTCGCGGGCTATGCAACCTAAGTCCCTCTGAAGAGAGATTTCTGTAGTTAATCTAATAGTTGAAATCGCCAACTTTTAAACCTTCCAACTTTAAACCTTAAACCTGTTTTCGCCCGGTCATCCGCCCCTTCATCATCTGTTGACGGGGCAAACAGGGCATGATAAAATCACCGTCGCAAGTGGGCGTGTAGCTCAATGGTAGAGCAGTGGCCTTTTAAGCCATTGGTTGCGGGTTCGAGTCCCTCCACGCTCATCGAGAGAAATCCCTCGTTTTTTGAGGGATTTCTATCTTAAATATCAATAATCCGTGCATATCCCGTGCATAACTCTTTTTAATTTTCCATATAGATCGGTTTTTCAATACTAAAATTCCCCCAAGTAATCTTTTTTTTGCTATTTCCTAACGGATGAGCTTCGCGAAGCATCCTGAGTACAGCGAAGGGCACCCGCCCGGCTTAGTAATTAGTAAGTAGTAAATAGTAAATAGAACCAATCTCAGCACTAACGCTGTCATTAATCTGATTTTTAAAACTGCTTACTACTTACAAAACTACTACTTACCGCACCGAAGGTGCCGGGTCAGGTGGAGCGGGGGTTAGGCTGAGAACTTAAATTAGCTCATCATGTTCCTTTTTTGTGATGGGATACCATTTACAAATAATTGTGGGTATTATATCCTTTGGCCATTCTGGTTCATTATCTTCTTCCCAAACCTTTAAGAAAATCGGAACAGAGTTTATTCCATAAGGGGCGGATAAAGAAACTTTCAATTTTCCACTTTGTTTTTTATTCTTTTGGTCTATACCGCTTTTGCAAACAGGCATTTGAGATAGGCTCCTTCCGGATACGAAATGGGATGGTCTAAAG
>JBARSJ010000153.1:0-1511 GCA_049644685.1 Anaerolineales bacterium | reverse complement strand
ATATAAGGCCACCCGGGAGAAGATTCCGGAAGATCTCCGGCCGCAAATTGAACGCATCCGGGAGATCGTGGATGCGTTCAATTTCCCCAGATTGGAAAAAGAGGGTTTTGAAGCAGATGATGTGCTGGGGACAATCGCCTGGGGCGCAGCGGAAAAAGGGCTTGGTGTAAAAATTGTCACAGGAGATCGTGATCTGTTACAGTTGGTAAAAGAACGGGTGATCGTGAACCTCGCTGGGGGAAAATTATCTGACGCACAGGATTATTATCCAGAGGACGTCCTGGAGAAATTTGGCGTGAGGCCGGATCAGTTCGTCGATTATAAGGCGTTGATCGGTGACACATCCGATAATATCCCTGGAATAAAGGGGATCGGCCCAAAAACTGCCGCGGCGCTTTTATTAAAATATCCTACTTTGGATGATATTTACTCCAATTTAAGTGAAATCACGGGCAGGCAACATGCGCTGCTGAGCGAAAATAAGGATGAAGCATATTTAAGTTACGATCTTGCGCTAATCCGCACAGATCTATCCATCCCATTTGATCTGGGTCAGGCAAGAACGGATAATATTAATCTGGAAAAGGTGGTTCAGCTCTTCCGTCACATGCAGTTCCGTACGTTGACCACACGGCTGCAAAACTTATTGGGGCAGGGAGTACTCGGTGCGGCAGGGGAACAATTAACCCTCTTCTCTGAAGAACCGATCAAATTGGGGCTACCGGTGCAATATGATATACCGGTTGAAATCATTGATTCAACCGAGAAATTGACCTCACTCTCGAAAAAACTGGAATATGCAAAACAAATCGCTTTCGACACAGAAACAACTTCCACAAACGCGATGCAGGCCAATCTGGTGGGTATATCCCTGGCAATCGAACCAGGAAGCGCTTACTATATTCCCGTTGGGCATCAAGGCAGCGCCCCGCAAGCATCTCTTAGGGAAATTACCCGGGTGCTCCAACCCGCTTTCTCTAACCTGAAAATTCCCAAGATAGGACATAACCTGAAATACGACTGTCTGGTGCTGCGCAACCACGGAATCAAGGTCACACCATTGAATTTTGACACAATGATCGCAGCATGGGTTCTCGACCCCGGTTCGCATAATCTTGGCCTCAAGAAAATGGCAGAACTGGAATTGAACGTCACAATGACTAAAATTTCAGCGCTCATCGGAACCGGGAAAAAGCAAATTACGATGGATGCTGTTTCGGTGAAAGATGCTGCTGCCTACGCCGGAGCGGACGCGGAAGTGCCATTGCAGTTGCAGGAAATCCTTCAGCCGCGTCTTAAAAAGAATGGCTTGCTGGATATTTTTGAATCCCTTGAAATGCCCTTGCTTCCGGTTCTGATGGATATGGAGTATGAGGGGATCGCAGTAGATAAGGACTTCTTCAAGTCCTACGCGCAGAAACTTAATAAACGCATTGTGGAAATACAGAAAGAAGTATATAGATTGGTCGGTCATGACTTCAACCTGAATTCCACCCAGCAGCTATCTGATG
>JBARSJ010000152.1:0-1517 GCA_049644685.1 Anaerolineales bacterium | reverse complement strand
CGTTTAACCCATACCTCTCGATTGTTCTATCAACTAGCTCCTGCGCTTTTTCCGGGTTAAGAAAAGTATCCGCGCTGATAGCGGGAAGATATACAGCGACCCGCTGCTCAATTGGCAGCTGCATGATTAGGAAAAATAAGATGTAGGTAACAATCACCATGATGATTGGAATGAGGAGAATTCTTCTTATGATGTAAGCCAGCATTAAATCTCCTTATCGTTGAATTGACCCTTGTTATTTTACTTTGTACTCACCTTTTGGTATGGTTGTATATTCCAGGATCTCTTCCAAAACAGCATCTGTATCCAGATTCTTAAGATGGGCACCCGGAGCTAGAATCACACGATGCCCTAATACCTGGGCAGTGATGGATTTAATATCATCCGGGGTTACATAATCATTACCCTGCACTGCAGCTTTAACCTGTCCCGCACGGTATAAACCAAGACTTCCCCGGGGGCTGGCTCCAAGATACAGGTCGGGATGGATTCTGGTTTGGTGGACAATGTCCACAATATATTCTTTGATAATCGGCGCAAGATATACAGAGCAGACTGAATTTTGAGCTTCGATAATATCTTCTGAGGATAGGATAGGTTCCAGTTCATGGATTGGGTGTTGGTATTGTTGGCTGTCCATCATTTCCATTTCTTCATTTTGTCTCGGATAACCGAGATTTACCCGCATCAGGAAACGATCCAGTTGGGCTTCAGGGAGTCTAAAAGTTCCTTCCTGCTCAATAGGATTTTGGGTTGCCAGGACCATAAAAAGCTGAGGTAAAGGGTGAGTGACACCGTCAACAGTCACTTGGTTTTCCTGCATTGCTTCCAGCAGGGCAGACTGGGTTTTTGGTGTTGCCCGGTTAATTTCGTCCGCGAGCACAAATTCAGCCATAACTGGTCCTGGCTGAAACTCGAATTTTTTTGTAGTCTGATTGTAAATGGAAACACCTGTTACATCGCTGGGAAGCATATCCGGAGTAAACTGGATCCGGCCAAAGGACCCGTTAATTGACCGCGCCAGACTGCGAGCCAACATGGTTTTACCCAATCCCGGTACATCCTCGATCAGCAGGTGACCCCTGCTGAGCAGGCAAATCAGGACTTGTTCGATAGTTTCATCTTTCCCGATGATTACCTGGCTGATGTTGGTTACTAGTTTATCCGTAAGTGATTTAATATTTTTCATAGGTATCCAGTGATTTAATTTGAATATTGCCTATTATAGGGCATTGTAGAGTTCCAAAATAAAATTCGGAAGATCCAATAGGGGTAGGAATATACGAGCAGCCAGAGGTAAAATAGCCGTCTCCGCAATTTGCGATAGCGGTCAGCTATCTCTTTTGAGTTTAACCCCTGGTCTTGTTCCCTGCTGTAACGAACCTGATAATATGCCTGGGTGATTTCCTCTAATAATTCAATGCCGGATAACAGCCATTCAGAGTTCTTACAACCTAGACTATATTCCTTGATTTTAGCACTGAGCCGGTTCATGGATTCATGACCTGTATCCCCCC
>JBARSJ010000151.1:0-26117 GCA_049644685.1 Anaerolineales bacterium | reverse complement strand
GACAAGCTCTATCAAATCTTTTACCATCAAGTCTGTTTCATGACCGGTAGTTTTTACAGCATCTTTATACATGGTGATATCTTTCGGGCAGGCGACGATGAAGTGTTGGATTCTGTCCAGCTCCATTGCTTCCCGGATCCTGGATTCGCTGGGACGCTCTTGAATCTTGCCTTCCTCCATCCAGATCCTTCCACCTCCTGCGCCGCAGCACAATGCGAGATCCTTGTTCCGCGGCATTTCTACCAGCTCACATCCGGTTGCTTTGATCACAAAGCGGGGAGCATCATATATTCCGTTATAACGTCCCAGATAACAGGGGTCATGATAAGTAACTTTGTAGTTTAAAGGGTTGGAGAATCGGAGTTTCCCATCCTTGATCAGCTGAGCCAATAACTCACTGTAGTGCAATATTGTCTGAGGTTCAGAGAAGGGGTACTCATTCAGCAGAGTGTTGTATGTGTGGGGATCAGTGGTGATAATAGATTGATATTGACAGCGTTGGAGCGCGGAAAGGTTTTTTTCAACCAGCATTTCAAACAGACCTTCCTCGCCAACCCGCCTGACATCATTGCCTGCATGGTTTTCCCCTTTGTGCATCACGCCAAAATCCAGCCCGGCATGATTAAAAACTTTGGCTGTTTTGACTGTCATCTCTGCCAGGGCAGGATTGTAGGAAGCGTAATCGCCTACAAACCAGAGGTATTCAACGGGTTCACGGGTTGCGTCTTTAACAGGGGGATCAATTTCCTGGGTCCATTTAGCACGTTTCCGGGGAGATTGCCCAAAAGAGTTTCCGTAACGCCCCAGATTAGTCAGCGCGTCCTGCAATTCCGGGTCTATCATTCCTTCTATCACCAGGTGACGCCGGAGTTCAACAATTGTATCCATGTGTTCCACTAGAACAGGACACTCAGTGATGCAGGCAGCACAAGTAGTACAGGACCAAAGTACTTCTCTGCTGAGTTTTTGATTTTCTAGAAGGGATTGATCAAATGAAATTCCCTTGGAAGAGGATTTGACATCCTCGAATATTTCCCTGATTCCCAGTATCAAATCCTTGGGATTAAGAGGTAATCCTGCTCCAAATGCCGGGCAAACATCCTGGCAGCGGCCGCATTCGGTGCAGGCGTCACCATTAAGAATCTGTTTCCAGGTGAGTTCATTTAATTTGCTGACGTATACAGGTTGTCCTTCTTTGTCGGTTGGAGTGGAGGGAAGTTCTCCCACTGGACGATCAATCTCTGCGAAGAAGATATTTAATGGACCTGTTAAGACATGAAGAAGTGATCCGACTGGCAGGGTGATGATAGTAATAGCGGCTGTGAGCAAGTGAACCAGCCAAACCCCAAGATGCAGATTAGTCAGGGCAATATCGGATGCTCCTGTGGCCAAGAATCCCTGTGCTAATAGTCCTCCGATCGGCGACCAGGCAATATTTACCGGATGTTCGACGGCAAGTCGGAGAGATTCGGTAGTTATTCCTCCAAGGACGATTATGATTAACAGAACCAGAGTCCAGGTAAACTGAGGTCCATATGTTAGACGATCCGGTTTTGTAACATATCGTCTGTAAATTGCCAGGACCGCTCCCACAATAAAGACAACCGTAAAGAGATCCAGAGTCAGTTTATAAAATGAGAATACACTTCCTTTTAGGAAATGGAAAAAGTGGGTATTTATAGTAGCAAGCGCAGTTCCCAGGAAAAAAACAAAGAAACTCCAAGCCAAAGAGACGTGCATGATACCTGGATATTTCTGACGCAGCAGCCGGGTTTGCACGATAGAGTATTTAATCAGGTTATACAACCGGGTAAACAGCTTATTCCAGCGTGGTTCAGGACGTCCGACCTTCCACCACAACCGGGCTCTCAGGAAAAAACGGAAAATAAGGATGGCGCCAGCAAGAAACATCACCGAATATACCAGTATGTTAGGTGATCCCCATTGATGAGGTATACCCCAATATTCCACATGTTCAGGCATGGATTTCTCTCCTCATTTCAGCAGCATATTTCAGTCATTCTTTGCGTTTTCGATCTGTTCAAGAAGGGGGTCGATGAAATCAAAAAGATCAATTTCTATTCCATACTGAGCAATATCGAAGATAGGTGCATCCGGATCGCTGTTAACAGCAATTATGGTTTTACTGTCAGTAATTGCTTCTATGTGTTCTGTGGCACCGCTAATTCCCAGACAGAGATAAAGATCTGGTTTGACTTTTTTCCCTGACCTGCCTACCAACCGGGAGGTTGATAACCAACCTTGATCAATCACCGGTCGTGAGGCGCAGACAGCACCACCGAGCAATTTTGCCAGCTCATCAGCTAATTCGATGTTGTCTTCTGTTTGAATACCGCGGCCTATGGCAATTAGGATTTTTTCCTGGGAGATATCAACATCTCCGGCTTCCGGTTCAATGTATTGAGTAAGCTGGACTTTTAAATTTTCCAGATCTGGCGGGGAGAAAGTAATGGTCTCAGGAGAGGAACCGCTTTGACCTTCTTCAGGCTTGTACCCGCCGGGGTTTACAGAAATCAAGGTTGTCTTGTCGGCTAATTGAGTGTCAACCATGATCTTCCCGCCGCATATTTGGCTGATTATGCTGCCTGTGTCAGAGATTTTTAGGCAGGAGTTGATGATAGGAAATTTCAGATGCGCGGCCAGGCTGCTGCTGACATCTGCCCCCAATGTTGTATTCCCAAACAGGATTACCCGGGGGGAATAATCTTCTAAGAGGGATATTAAGGTACGTTGATAGGCATCTGAGGTGAATTCAGCTAGGGCAGGGTGATCACAATAGATCACTTTGTCCACTGCAAGAGAATCCTTTAGTCCTTCTGCGCTGCTGCCAAAAAGGATACCAATGACGCTGCCGCCTTCATGCTGAGCCAGTTCTCTGGCCGCAGCTGCCATTATGTAAGAGATATCGGAAACCTGTCCCTGGATGTGCTCAATCAGCAAGAAAATATCTTGAGTCATTTTATTCCTCCTCTTACAACAAACCTAAATCTTGAAGGATGGCGGTGAGTTTTGAAGCAACTTCCACCTCATCTCCTTCAAGCATTTCGGCACGGTCTGCGGCTTCAGGTAAATACATCCGATTTATGGTAACCCCGCTTTCAGTTTCTAATGCGCCGGCATCGCGATCTTCTATAGAGGCAGTGTTCATCATTTGCCGGACTTTACTGATAGCGACATAGCGGGGGGGTTCTTCGCTAGATTGGATGCCAAGTACTGCAGGAAGAGCGATTTCCATTTCGGCAAGAATGCCTCCGGGGTATTCCTTAAAGGCAGTGGCTTTTCCATCAACCAGCGAGACTCCTGATATATAACCTACATAAGGCATATCCAGCAGATCAGCAAGTTGAGGTGCGAGATCTCCGGTGATATCATCATGGGCTTGCACACCGTTTAAAACCAGGTCGGGATTAATCTCCCTGATCATTTCCGCCAGTGTTTGAGCCATTGATAAGTTGGTAGGTTTCTCCTCGCCGACGCCGGTTAATTTGATAAGTCTGTCAGCTCCTTTGGCAGCAGTTGTGAAGAGCATATCTTCGACCCCTTCCGCCTCTGGGCTGATGATGGTAACAGTTGCGCCAGATCTCTCTTTGAGGATGATTGCCTGCTCGATTGCGTGATTGTCAAACTCATTGATAATCAAACGGAGCCAGGCTAGGTCCAGAGCTGTCCCGCTGGGGGCGATTTCGAGTTCTTCAACGAGGTCTGGGACAAGTCTAGCGATTACGACAATCTCAGTCATTTGGTTCCTCCTTAATTGCCAATTGCATCAACAATTAATTCCACAATATCCTTTACCTGCAATTCTTCTGCTCCTGTAATTGCTTTTACCGCGTCTTCAAAACGCGGCGGTTCATAGGGGCAGGCAACAGCCAGAATATCTGCCTTCGCCGCCGCAGCCTCTTTTACTCTCCATTCCGATAATCTGGACTCGGATTTTTCCCAGCGGAAACCATCCAGCCACATCCCGCCTCCACCTCCGCCGCAGCATAAACTGGTGGATTTGTTGTGCGCCATTTCTATCAGCTCCAAACCTGGTATAGCTTGTATTAATTGGCGGGGAGCATCGTAGATTTTATTAACTCGACCGAGGTAACAGGGATCATGATAAGCAACTTTTGCTTTCCCGTTTTTCTTTAACAGGGGAGTAATCTCATCCAGATGGTCAACTAAAAACTCAGTGTAATGCCGCACAGGAAAGTCGAATCCCAGCTTCGGATATTCGTTCTTAAAGGCGTTATAAGCGTGGGGGTCAGTGGTTATGATTTCCGTAAATTCGCAGCGGCTAATAATCTTTGCGTTCTTCTCAGCCAGCATTTCAAATAATCCTCGTTCGCCGGCAAGTCTCTGTGAGTCGCCATCGCTGTGTTCATCAGGACCAAGTATGCCAAAGTCAATCCCTAATTTATTAAGCAGGATTGCAAAAGCTTTGGTTACATTTTTCACCCGGGGATGGTAAGAGGCATAATCTCCAACAAACCACAATACATCTACTGGGCGTTTTGCTTTGCGGATGATGGGGATCTCAAAATCGAGTTCCTCAGTCCAGGCAGCCCTTTTACGGGATGATTCTCCCAGCGGGTTGCTGTATTGCTGAGAAAATTCCAGGGCGCTTTGTAATTCTGCAGGCACGTTTCCTGCCAGGAGCGCTTCTTCTTTTGCCCGGGTCATCAAGGCAAGGGTAATCGGGATTTCCTTGGGGCAGACCTCTGTACAGGCATAACAGGAAACGCACATCCAGACAGAATCGGATTTCAACATTTCATCCAGAATGCCTGCCCGCATCCAGGCAATCATTCTGCCAGGAGGAAAGTCCATAGCAAAACCAAATGGACAAACACCGCTGCAGCAAGCGCACTGCAAGCAGGCCTGGATGTTTTCTCCCTCGGGAATTTTAAACAAACTCTCTTTGAATTCTGCTGTAAAAGGTAGGGAATTTTGAGTACCACTCACGGCCATTGTGACGCCTCCTGTTCAGAAGAAAAGGCTTTAAGTTGTTGATTATTGTTAATCCATTGAATCTGGGTTTTTAGGCCTCGATTAACAATTCAATATGCCTGGCAATCACCAATAAAATAAGAAACGCAATACCAAGGAGTATTGCTTCGTAGAATTTCATCTTCCATCCCAGGGTCAGTTATAGCGAAAAAGGCTTGCTGAGAACAGTTCATATCAGGGCTCGAAGAGCAGGATCCAGAGCCGATTCCGTAGTGCAGACAGGTTTGTTTATTTTCTGCTAGACCAAGGGTTTCCGCGACAACTTCATCGTAGAAAGTGAGAGGGGGAGATGAAAATTTGTCAGTCAGAACTGCCTCCTAAAAAAAAATGAAGTGAAGGCGTAGAGTGATTTTTGCAAATAAATAAAATAAACTGCTGAAGTACTGAAAAAGTAGACTATAGTAGTATAGGAAACTTGGTTAAATTCATATAGTGAATATTATCACAAATTGGATGAGCATAATCACTTAACTAAAGCAATTAATGAATTAACGGAACATAAAATTGGTGATAAAGCTAATATTGTAAAAAAAAAGTGACGGCAGTGTTTTTTATCCACTTATGATTAATTACTTAAAGCTAAGCTGAAGGTTAACCATTTATTAGAATTTCCTCTTCGAGAAACTAACCTGAGGTAATGGTCTTTAGACTGAGGTAAAATAATTAGGATATTTAGGACAGGCAACAGAGGAGATATTCATAATGCCAAGTAAGGATTATTTAGCAGAAAAAGCGATTAACACCATTCGTTTTTTATCTGTGGACGCTATTCAGCAGGCAAATTCGGGACATCCTGGACTGCCAATGGGCACAGCAGCGCTCACTTATTCACTTTGGACCCGCCATTTACGACATAACCCAACCAATCCAGATTGGGCGAACAGAGACCGTTTTATTTTATCTGGCGGCCACGGATCGATGCTTCTTTACTCGATGCTGCATTTGAGCGGTTATGATTTATCACTGGAGGAAATTAAAAATTTCCGTCAATGGCAAAGTTTGACTCCGGGACATCCCGAATATGGTTTAACCCCTGGCGTGGAAACAACCACGGGCCCTTTGGGGCAGGGATTTTCAAATGGAATCGGGTTCGCGATAGCGGAAGCCCACCTTGCTGCGATCTATAATCGTCCGAATTTTCCTCTTATCGATCACTACAGCTATGGACTGGTAACAGATGGAGATTTAATGGAAGGTGTTGCTGCTGAAGCAGCTTCCCTCGCAGGTCATCTGCGTTTAGGGAAAGTGGTTTATTTGTATGACGATAACCGGATCTCGATTGATGGGAGCACAGACTTAGCTTTTACAGAGGACAGAGGAGCCAGATTTGAAGCATATGGATGGCATGTTCTCAAAGTTGATGACGGAAATGATGTCAACGCAGTAGATAAGGCAATTCAGCAGGCAAAAGAAGATCCCCGCCCGTCTCTCATCGTATGCCGGACGCATATCGGTTACGGCCTGCCTACCAAGCAGGATACAGCAGCTGCCCACGGCTCTCCTCCGGGAGATGAAGAATTGGATGCGGCCAAAAAAGCCCTTGATTGGCCTATTGAACCCCGGTTTTACATTCCTGAGGAAGTACTGGATTTTTTCCGTGAAGCTGCGGATCTGGGATTGGAATCAGAGAATAAATGGAATGATTTGTTTACTTCATATGAGGAGAAATATCCTGATGAAGCAGCTGAATTAAAACGAAGATTAGCTGGCGATTTAGCAAATAATTGGGAAGAAGAAATTCCAGAATTTCCAGCAGATCCAAAAGGGATGGCGACCAGAGCAGCTTCCGGCAAGGTAATCAATGCGCTTTCCTCTGTAATACCAGAATTGATTGGTGGATCGGCGGATCTTGCCCCCTCGAATAAAACCTGGTTGGATGGAAGCCCGGATTTTCAAGTCGATCAATATCAGGGCAGGAACTTTCATTTTGGGGTGCGAGAACACGGTATGGGTGCTGTGATTAACGGCATGGCTATCCACGGCGGCGTAATCCCTTATGGAGGAACTTTCCTGGTGTTTTCTGACTATATGCGAGGGGCGATTCGAATTTCTGCTTTATCTCATATCCCGAGCATCTGGGTTTTTACCCATGACAGCATTGGGGTTGGAGAAGATGGGCCAACTCACCAGCCGGTTGAACATCTTGCTGCTTTAAGGGCAATTCCAAATTTAGTGGTTTTAAGGCCAGGTGATGCAAATGAGGTGGCACAAGCCTGGGCTTATGCCATTCGGCAAAGGAAAGGACCTACAGTTTTGGCGTTATCCCGGCAGGCCATGCCAGTTCTGGATAGATCAGTGTATTCTCACCCTGAAGGAGTACAGCGGGGAGCTTATGTTCTTGCTGATATCGGAGATCATGATCCGGAACTCATTCTGATGGCATCAGGTTCAGAAGTTGATTTAATTATTAAAGCAGGAGAAAGATTAGCTGCTGGAGGAATAAATGTCAGGCTGATCTCATTTCCGAGTTGGGAGCTCTTCCGAAAGCAAGAAAAATCATATCAAGAGTCGGTATTAAATCCCAAGATAAAAGCCCGCCTGGCTATTGAGGCTGGAGTAGCCCAGGGGTGGAGAGATTGGGTAGGGGATAAAGGCGTTATTTTGTCCATTGAGCGCTTCGGCGCTTCCGCTCCTGCCGGACGGATATATGAAGAATTTGGACTATCAGTGGATGAAGTGATTAAAAAATCTGAAGAATTATTAAGGAAGGTGGGGTGATGCGTATTGCAGTTGGAACTGACCATGGGGGGTATCTTTTGAAAGAGACTATTATTGCTGTTATCCGCGAGACAGGTCATGAAGCCCTAGATTTCGGAACGGATTCCGAGGATCCCGTGGATTACCCGGATTTTGCTGAGAAAGTAGGCAGCGCCATTAAATCTGGAAAGGCTGACCGGGGAATAGTCATCTGCGGATCTGGTGTTGGAATATGTATTGCTGCCAATAAGATGCAAGGAATTTGGGCGGCGATTTGCCATGATTCGTACAGCGCAAAACAAGGTGTTGAGCATGACAATATGAATGTCCTTTGTCTTGGCGGACGAATCATTGGAACTGAACTGGCAAAGTTATTGGTCCAGTCTTTTCTGGATGCCAGGTTTGTGGGAGAAGACCAGGGCCAGGAACGTCATAAGCGTCGAGTAGAAAAAGTTAAAAAGCTTGAAAAAGAAGGAAAACAATCATGACCTCCCTAATCCAGAAACTTAACCAGATTGGACAATCAATCTGGTACGACAACATTGAAAGAAAACTGTTAAAAGACGGCACTCTGGAAGGGATGTTTAACCGGGGGGAGATTCGCGGTATAACCTCAAACCCAAGCATTTTTAATAAAGCAATCAGTCAGTCTGATGAATATGATGCTGAGATCAGATCTCTCACTCAGGAAAGTTTATCCCGAGATAATGTTTACGAACGACTGGCGATCAGTGATATACAGACTGCAGCTGATCTGTTTCGACCTCTGTATGATCAAACCAATGGAGATGATGGATATGTAAGCCTGGAGGTTAGTCCATATCTTGCCCATGACGCCGATCAGACAATAAGTGAGGCAAATAGGCTTTGGAACGATGTAAACCGGCCTAATCTGATGGTAAAAATCCCGGCTACAAAAGCAGGTTTGCCGGCAATCACCGAAACCATTGCCGCTGGAATTAATGTTAATGTAACTTTAATATTTAGCCTGGATCGTTATCGGGAAGTAAGAGAGGCATACCTGGCAGGTCTTGAAAAAAGAGCATCTGCGGGAAAAACAGTTGCGAATATTGCATCTGTGGCTTCATTCTTCATCTCTAGAATTGATACCAAGGTGGATAAACAGCTTGAATCCCTCACAAAAACTGCCACTCCGGAAGAGAAGCAGAGAATCGAACGGCTGATGGGAAAAACAGCTGTGGCGAGCGGAAAATTGGCATTCCGGGATTATGAAGACACATTTGGGGATAAAGGGACCCGGTTTGGGAAGCTCAAACCACTGGGAGCAAAACGTCAGCGGGTATTGTGGGCTTCCACCAGCACCAAGAATCCAGCTTATCCAGATACAAAGTATGTTGAGGAAATGATCGGGCCATTAACAATCAATACAGTTCCTCCAAATACCCTGGAAGCTTTCCTGGATCATGGAGTGGTAAAGCGGACAATTGATCAGAATGTTGAAGCAGCACACAATGTGATGGCAGGTTTATCCGGGGTGGGTATTGATCTTGATCAGGCCACTCAGGATTTGGAAGCAGAGGGTGTAAAATCTTTTGCTGATGCGTATACCTCTTTGCTGGATTCACTGCAAAACCGGATGTATGATTTCCAGAAATGAGAGAATCCTTTACCAGAATTAATAGCGTCTCCTGTTATGAATAAAACACAATCCGAAGCTGAGTTTGAGGGGACCGAGGAAGTCTGGCTGGCAGCAGAAAAATTGGTTTCTCCCCGAGCAGTTGAACGGGAAGAAGCTCTTGACTATCTGGTAGAACAGGGTGCGCTTGCGAAATCTCCCCTGATTGCCTACCTGTTGGCAACAAGACTTTCCGATCCGGATTTGGAAGTGCGCTGCCATATGGTAAAAGCCCTGGGAGATGTTTTAACAAGCGGGGAACAGGGAGAGCAATTACCAGATCCTGTACTCAGGCAGCTGCAAGATTTCCTTGCCTATTTGAACAAGGAACAGATTTTAGATTTGTTGGAAGTTTCCGAACAATATCTCTCTGCCGAGGAAAGTCTAATCGAAATCTTTAAATTATGCTCCTATGCAGGAAATGTAGTGAGTGGTATAGTGAACGACCGAAAAATACTTCTGGGGATCAGGCAGAAAGCAATATATTTTTGTGGAGAGGCTGGATTTCTAGAGACAACATCAACACTGCAAGTCCTTGTAATGCGGATTGAGAAGAGGAATCAAGTCTTGCGCAAATTTCCTTTAAGAAAAAATACCAGGGATGAAAACCAACTCTATCCTTATGCGGTTGCTGCGCTGGAGAAATTAGGGCAAGGTCCTTCAGCAGGAAGGGAAAAAGTATGATGAGAAAGCTGCAGATAATTCTTTCAATAATATTCTTGGGTGCAGGGTTGGCGTTGTTCCTGGCAGAAACCAGTCTTGTCCAGGCGTCTGATTCTTATCAGCAGCCGACAGTAGCAATTGCTACTGTTACCGGGACACCCAAGGGCCCAATCGCGATTGTTTACTCTGACCCGGAGGATCAAATTAATGTTCGATCTGGTCCGGGTGTCAATTATCCCAAAGTAGGTGTTTTAATCAATCGCCAGGAAGTGCCTGCTCTGGCAAAAACAGAGGGTGGTATCTGGATTAAGATTGTCTATCCAGGTGTGCCGGAAGGTGTCGCCTGGGTTTATGCTGCCTATGTTCGTGTAACTGGAGAGCTCCCCATCGTTCCTAAACCACCCACGCCCACTCCTGAAACAACACCGACTATTGATCCCACCCTGGCATCCCAGTTTATCTCAGAAATTCCACCGACCAGAAAACCTACCTTTACGCCTCCTCCTCCTTTGATTATTCCAACCTATGCTTCCTCTCCGATAACGAGCGGAACCGGGGGGCTTCCCAGTGGATTTATTATCTTGGGATTGGTGTCGATTGGTGTGTTTGGTCTGGTAGTGTCGTTTTTGCGCCGGGCTTAATGCAAAAATGAATTAAATAAAAAAAACCAGGATTTTTTGAAAATCCTGGTTTTTATTTTATGGGGAAAGATCATCCACACCCCGTTGAGGGATCACAGCCTGCGCAGCCAGCAGCGGCTGCTTGAGGAGAATCTACTTCTATTGTAAAACCAGCCCGGCCATTTTCTTCCACATATTTTACGGTTGCTTTCTGAAGGTATGCCAGGGATTGGTCATCCACGATGACCTTCACGCCATGACTTGAATAAACCTGGTCGCTGTCGCTGACCTTGTCATCCAGGGACATGCCGTACTGGGGACCCCCTCAACCAACACCTGCAATGAAGATTCTCAGCGAATGTTCGGATAGATCTTGTTCTTTAATTAAAGTCTTAATTGCGATAGCGGCTTCTGGAGTCAGAGAGATAAGTTGTGTGGTTTCCATTTTTTCCTATCGTTTGAAATTAATAAATAGTGTTAGGCATTGTAGCAGGAATAAGGGCAGTGTCAACCGTGTTTTTGAACATCTTAATTAATTGAGAGGATGGATTCAGAGTTTCTAACAAAGTTTTGACACCAGCCTTTATAGGTTAAGAAGAATTCTCCCACCACTTTAATACACGTAATGCACGCAAGGTGTTCAATTTGCTGGGTTTTCCAGCCTGTTCGAGATCAAAGAATACTCTACCGCCAGGTCCCCGGTAAGCTGACCAGCGCTGGTTTTTCTTCTGTTTACTCAACAGGAGTTGTATAGATTCTTCAAACCGCTCATCTCTATCTGCCTCCACGGCTTGAAAATAATCCAGCGCCCGCAAGAAGTCATAATACCAGCGAGGAGGAAAAGGAAACCGCGTCATCTGCTCTTTAACAATTTCCCCGGTTCGGTGAGATTTGTAAAGTTTGTGCTGGAGGAGAAATTCGTGGGCTTTGGCCCTGACTTCCGTGATGCCACTGGCGTGATTAGGATATGTAACTTGATATGCCAATAGGCCTTCCAGGGCAGAGATGGTTGTGTGGAATGAACTATGAGTGGCTCCTTTATAGGATCTGCAGTTCCACCCCCCGTCTGCCATTTGCTGGACCAGTAAGTGTTCAGCCAGTCTGTGAACCCGTTCATCTGGATAGGAATAGTATGAGAGGATAGAAAGAATCATGCCTGTGATACAGGTTTCACTGTATATATAGCTTGCAGAGAAATTTATCCCGCCATCTGGCTCATAAAATCCACCTTCAATCAGCTGTTCACAGCCTTGATGAGCTTCTTGAGTTTCAGGCGGCAATCCAAGGCGTCTCAAGGCAAGGAGTGTATAGGTGGTCGAGATCCATTTGGGTGAATACAGTCCTCCTCCCCATGTTCCAGCAGGATTTTGGTGAGATAACAATCTTTTTCCCCAACCTTCTTCGGGGATCTTGTTTCTCTCTTTTTGATAGACCGCAGGTTCTTTATCCTCAAGGTCGCGCATTACCTGCCATCGAACACAGGGATCGCCCGCTAACAGCCATTCCAGAGTATCAGGTTTGATTTCCATCTTTTACCTTCCGATCCTGGTTATACTGCCGGATATTTGAGATTGACGATAATTATCCGTCCAGAGTTTTGGGCATTCATGATAATAATAAGAACTTTGTAATAAATTGTAATGCAGAATATTGTCGACTTTTGGGAATGATATAATCCTCCACGTGCTTCCGGGGATTATGAGGATTGTGATTTTATATGGAGACAATTAGAGAAATGCGAACGTTATTATCTGTTTTGGCCCATCCGGATGATGAATCTTTCGGAATGGGAGGAACCTTGGCGAAATATGCAGAAGAGGGGACAGATGTTCATCTTATATGTGCTACACGCGGGGAAGCTGGTGAAGTGGATCCGGAATTCCTGGACGGACAGTTGTCTATTGCTCAGCTGAGAGAGGTGGAATTACGCTGCGCGGTAGAGAAGCTTGGTTTGAGGAAAGTTCACTTATTAGATTATCGTGATTCTGGTATGTCTGGCAGCACAGATAATAATAATCCTGAGGCATTGATTAACGCACCTCTAGACCAAGTCGCCAGGGAAATTGCAGAGTATATCCGACAAATTAAGCCGCAAGTAATTTTGACTTTTGATCCAATTGGGGGATATAGACACCCTGACCATATTTTTATCCATCAAGCCGCGACAAAAGCTTTTTATTTGGCTGATGACCCTGCTTTTAAGAGTTCTTATCCCCCGTATAAACCCGGAAAATTGTATTACCATACCATCCCGCATCATTTTGTTCGGTTTAATGTGCGTCTTCTGCGCTTGTTAGGCAAAGATCCCAGTAAATATGGGAAGAACAAGGATATTGACTTGACTCAAATAGCCGGGCAAGATTTTCCGGTTCATGCTCGGATAAATTATAAAACTGTTAAACATAAAAAAGCTGCTGCAGCAGCCTGTCATGCCAGTCAAGGCGGTGAAGGTTTGACCAGGGTTTTTTTCAAGTGGATTTCATGGCTGCTGGGAATAAAACCGGAAGATCAATTTATGCAAGCCTATCCGGATCTTGAACAAATAACGGTCAAAGGGGATCTATTCTCCTAATAGGTTTACAGGTTCACAGCAGTAGGGTCTCCAGATCCCGATACTAAACTAAAAAACACCTCCAGTATCAATTAAACTGGAGGTGTTTTTTGTTGTAACCTGGTCCAATGGCTTAGTACATCCTGAGTAGTTTTGTGATTCTAAAGCCCCTGTCTAAAGCAGCTTAGGGCTCCTCGTAGGTAACGATGATCTTTAGTGTGGGTCTGAGTACATCGGCTATTATGTTTCCGTCACTATGCATATCCGGATACTGCAGCCGTATTTGAAATTTATTACTTACCAGAGCATCCTGGACGCCGCTTATTCCAATGGCGTTCATAGTTTGCTTGCTGCTGATATTCAATTCAGCTTCACTGCAAAATTTAACAATCGCACCGGTAACGCCGACCGGTTTAAAGTCTTCGAAACCTACGGTATCGTAGTTATGAACATACGCCCGCAGACACCCCAGGCTGCCAAAAGGATCTCCCAAGGTATCGAAACTTACTGGAGCCAGTTTTGCAGAAATAATTGTCGAACCATTGGGGATGCCGCTTACATTAAAAGTTACAAAACCTTGCAGCCCAACACTATTAGAAGTATCTCCGGCATTGTTTGCATTGGTGCGGACATCAAGTCCATCTTCAACCTGTCCCCGACTGGCAAGGAGTATAGTTACTGTTTTTTCAGTAGGTGCAGGATCCTCAACCTCGATCTCTACCCAGAATAATCCACTGCTGCTGTTTTCAATGCCAAAAAGCTCATCACCAGGCTCTCTTAACTTCCAGTTCCCACGATAAGTCCCTTCAGAAGCGGGAGCTGTCATGTCAACTGAAACATCTACGTTTTGACCTGGATTAACCGTTCCTGCGGTAAGTTGAACTGAAGCAGGGGCGTCCATCGCGTCACCGCCCGAAAATACAATATCATACCCGGATGTCCAGGCACAAGACCCAACATTCTTTAACCGCCAAGTTTTTGTGAATGTCTCCCCGGGTTCAAATGTTGTGCCATCTGGGACAGTTACATCAGATATAAATTTCGCTAGATTGCAGGGAATCGGTGTCTCCGAAGGGGTTGGGGTATCCGGTTCAGGCGTATTCGAAGGTTCTGGAGTATTAGTCACCTCTGAATTGGGATCAGGGGTGGCGGTGGGACCAACAGAATAGGTGCCGCTGGGTTGAGGTGAGACTTCAAATCCAGCAGCAATTGTTTCAGCTACCGATGTGTTGATGATCGCCGTTTTTTCTGCCGGAGATAAACCGTCCTGCGGCATATTGCAGGAACTTATGACCAGGGAAAGCAGGAGAAGGAAGATCAAGATGATTTTATTATTAATTCGCAAAATAGCACCTCCCTCAGTGGATGATTGAACCATAAGGTTATCTTGCCCCTTGAGAATGGGAGTCGGGGCTATTTTTCTATTGTAGTCTGCTTTTGATGACCTAGCAATAGAAGGTTATTATAAACTTTCAGGAAAAAACATCCAGAGATTTAGGTTGAACAATCGCGGGTAAAAACTCCAAGGATAAAAAACCCCTCGTAATTCAAGAGATCTGCTAGCGAATTTTTTCAGGAATTCCGGTCAGGAACAAGATAGATGCCGGGTATGCTGACAATCGTTGTAATTCCCTTGATGATCATATTGCTGATAAAAATCGAGATCACAACAGAGGTTGGAAATAATCTCCAAAATGCCAAAAAACTGAATAAGAAACTGTCTATGGGAATACTGAGTAAATTGCTGAATAAGACCCGGGCCCATTGGTATTTTATGGTTACTTTTTCAACCCAGATTCGATATCCTTCGGTGTCAATAAGCTCGGATACCACTTCAGCGATAATTGACGCCACGACGATGCGCCAGATTGGAGAAAGTACCATCCCGAATTCTTCCTGAAGGCCAATAGTTAAGTCCGGAGGCAGCAGCGATACAACCTTGAACAATAAGGCCATAAAGATATTGATCCCTGCTGCAGTGAGAATTAGGATTCGAGCTGCTTTGATTCCAGCAACTTTGTGGACCATGTCCCTTAACGTAAACGTCAGCGGGTAAATAAATGTTCCGGCATCGATTGAATAACCTGCAATCATCACGATCCGTAAACTGGCAATATCGGACATCATTTGAGCAGCAACATACAGTACGGATACCAGGATTGCAGCTGTTAAGAGATCACGTTTTTGTTCTTTAACCATGGGATTTCAACAGTTTTTCTGGTATAGTTTTCAGTTCAATCAGACTAGGGTTTGATATTGTTCAATGCTTGCTGGATATGGACAGCATTTTTGTTAAGTTCATCCCGGGTTGGCAGTTCAGCGTGCCGGGGGCTGAATTCAAACCCAAACCCATCTCCCTCATAACGGGGAATAATATGCAAATGAAAATGGGGGACTTCCTGCATTGCCACTTTGCCATCTGCCAAAAATAAGTTGATCCCTTCGCAGCGGATTCCGCTGTTTCGAACTGCTTGGGCTAACTTTTGAGAAATGCCAAAGATATGTTTTCCTGTTTCGGTTGGCAGATCGTTGAATTCCTGATAATGCTCGTTGGGGATAACCAGCATATGACCCGGGTTAAAGGGCTGGATATCCATTATTCCTGTGCAGATCTCATCCTTATATACCACTGTGCCCGGCAGCTCACCGGTTAATATTTTACAAAATGGGCAATTATCCACCGTGGTCTCCTTCCTTTCCATTACTTATTCATCCGGGGCTGGTTCAATTACTTATCAAATCAGATCCAATTACACAGGGTTGATTTGCAGTTTTTATTTGGTTTTTTCAACTGCGGATGTAATATCTCTCGTTATAATTAACCCTCGTACTGTATCAATCTCCGGACCCCACAATGCATCCCCTGCCTGATAAGGAACGGCATCTCTGATACATCGGAAAGCCGCACTGGTTCCAATTCCGAGTTTGGCCTGAGGCATCTCGCGGATCCGGAGGTCAAGAGCCCGGGCTGCTGTATAGAGCTCAATTGCTAAAACATGGGCTGTGTTGTTAATAATCTGGCGCGTGTGTCTGGCAGCAGTCATAGAATTTGCATTATGATCTTCCTGAGCTGCTGATGTAGGGAGAGAATAAGTGGAATCTGGTGTTGCCAGGGATCGATTTTCCAGCACCAGCGAAGCGGCAGTATATTGGGGCATCATCATACCAGAGTTCAAGCCGGCGTCCTGGTGCTGGTCAACCAGCATTGAAGGGAGGTTTTCATTTAAACTGCCATCAGTCAGGCGAAAAACACGGCGTTCAGCAATACCAGCTATTTCTGTCATGGCTATTCCTAAATAATCCATTACAAGCCCGACAGGTTCACCATGGAAATTTCCTCCTGAAATCGCTTCTCCTTCGCCAAACAAGAGGGGATTATCAGTTGCTGCGTTGATTTCACGGGTGATAACTCCGGCGGCAAAGGTCAATGTTTCCCGCGCAGGACCGTGAACCTGAGGGCTGCAGCGCAGCGAATAAGCATCCTGAACTCTGTTGGTAGAATCCATTAGAGAGCTGCCCCTGGTAAGCTCTCGGACCCTTTCTGCAACGGCTATTTGGCCCGGATGCTGGCGGGATTCGTGTATGCGGGGATCAAAAGCGCTGGAAATTCCCAGCAACGCTTCCAGACTCATAGATAGGCTGATTTCTGCAGCCGAGAGCAGATTTTCTGCATCGCTGCAGGCTAGGGCGGCAATGGCTGCAGAAAAAGTTGCTCCATTGTTTAAGGCGATTCCTTCTTTTGCCTCTAGAATAATTCGCGGTATGCCGGCTTTATTCATCGCCTCTTTTCCGCTGGTTAGCGTTCCCTCGAACTCAGCAAAACCGGACAGCTGATCTAAATCCTCATCATCAGTTGATAGAACCAGTGCAAGGTGTGATAGGGGAGCAAGATCTCCTGATGACCCGAGTGACCCTTGGGAAGGAATGACCGGATGGATGCCGCGATTTAACATCTCCAGCAGGGTTTCAATCAGTAGTGGACGCACTCCGGAATATCCTTTCGCCAGTGTGTTTGTTCGGATCAGGATGGCTGCCCGCACAACCTCGCGAGGTAAAGGGTCTCCTGTCCCTACAGCGTGACTGAGGATCAAGTTCCGGTTTAGCAACCTTGTTTCATGGCTGGAAATCTGACGGTCTGCAAAGATACCGAAACCTGTATTAATTCCATAAACAGGATCTCCCCGGTTGATGATGTCTTCAACCCATTTTCGGGATTGGTGAATTTTATCCGCAGCTTCCTGGGAGAGAGATATTTTTTCACCCTCTATCGCTACCCGCCTTATCTCTTGAATTGAAAGTGATTTTCCATCAATAATAATCATAAAAAATGACCTCAAAATTAGGGTTACTTAGGAAGTGTTTTTACCAGGGAATGGATATCTCACATTCATGTTCAGGGTCTTTATCTATATATTTATACATTGTCACCTTGGTGAATGGTTCACCGAGAATATTGTCATGAATTGCCCAGGACCGAAGCCGAATTTTTCCCGCCGCACCTGGATGCCGGAAGGCGGTGCTGTTATCCAGGAGTGGGATAAGATCACCATCTGGAGCAAAACCTTTTTCAATCCTCGCCATAAATCTTTTACCTGATTGGTATAAAAAGCCATATTTCTCAAATATGAGCGCTACATGATAATATAGCGGTTCGACAAAAAATAGTTTCTGTCCCATACTGGTAACGAAACATTCAAATGCCAGCAAAGTCTCTTTAAATAAATGAGGTCCCCGGTAAATTTGCCCCGGGGCAAGTCCTGCCAGAAATGCCTTTTCTTCTGCAATCAGATTTCGCTGGTTAGTACCGAAAAAGGTTTTCGATCCATCGGGAAGGCGGTCCACATCATAGCGGGTTGAGTTGATATCGTTCATGCCGTATAAAAGAATATGGAGTTGCCCATGAATTGAGTCTGTGATATGGCCAAACAGAATTGGATCTTGGGCCTCCACAGAATGATAAAGAGCAATTTCTGCATCTGTAGAGCCGGAAGGGCTGTTATGCTTAAGAAGATCCCTGCCCTGGGAATCCCGTAAATCTTTCCGGATATTAAACATTTCCAGCAATTCCGGAGGGACAACATTTTGATAGATGTCTCTTTTATTATCGGCTGGAAGCTGGTTTAATCCGGCAATGGTTGATGGAAAACTCATTATTTTTTCCAATTACGGGGACTGAAAATTGGTTTAGAAACCAATCCGTTTGAGATCGCGTTCTGCCTCGCGTTCTGCATCTCGCTCAGCAATCTTTTTCCGCTTATCCCTCAGCTTTTTACCTCTGGCAACAGCGATTTCTACTTTCGCCACTCCGTGGACCAGATAGACCCTTAACGGCACGATTGTATGGCCTTTAATTCTGACTTTATCCCAAAGGTCCAGGATTTCTTTTTTGTGCAAGAGAAGTTTCCGGCGCCTTTGGGGATTATGATTATACAAACTTGCCTGCTCATAGGGATGGATGTAGGAATCAATCAGCCAGGCTTCTTCGCCATCTACCTGAACATAAGCCTGATCAATACTGATCTGATGATTGCGTATAGACTTAATTTCTGAACCTTGAAGAACAATACCGGCTTCGTAGGTATCCAGAATATGGAAATTAAAATATGCTTTTTTGTTCTTCGTAAATGTCTTCCCGCTCATGTGTAGAATTTTAGCACAGAATGGATTTCAACTCAGTTTTTAGTCGATTTTTATCCTGGTCCCGTTTCCTGTATTATGCCAATCACAGTGGTTTTTATAAGGAGGATCATAGGCTGGATTTACCCAGCGGAAAACCCATTTTGCATCACAATTTCTCATATTTATGCAGCCGTGGCTCATTTTATTTCCGAAATTATTATGCCAATAGGTGCCATGGAAAGCAACGCCGGTATCATAGATAAAAAACGTTGTCCAGGGAACTCCAGGAAGGGTATAACTTCCAGGGGCACCGGTAGCGACTACATTTCCCATATGCTTGGAGGGGTATTTTGAGGTGACAAAAAAAGTACCTTGAGGAGTCGCGGTAGCGTTAGGGTTCTTTATAGACACTTCTTTATACCCAAGTCCAGAGGATATTTTTGTGTTAAAGACAAGTTTCTCACCTTCAAAAGCGGAGAGTGTTTGATCTTTCAGAGAGACTTTGATGTGTTTTTGTTCCGGGGGAATGTGGATGCTGGTGGGTAGATATTCAATATCCTGAACGGGACGGAGATGTTCTCTTCGAACGTAGTAGACCAGAGAGCTAGAAAGTTGCGAGGTGAGTTCATACCACTTTTTCCCGTCAGGTCCCTGATTAATCCCGGTCAGCCAATGTGTGGTTCCATAGTACAACCTGTACTTCTTATTCCATCCAGCATATTCACTGAAGGAAAATGCTTCTGTGTACGGCACGGTAATCTCCGCCAGCCTGCCGCATTCTGGTATGGAAAAAATTGGCTGATTCAAGCGGTATCTTGTTTGTTGAACGTAAACTCCGGGTAGATATCCACCCCACACCCGGTACCACAGCTGAGGGGAAGATTCCTCAGGTATTATCTCCTGCTCAAAATAGAGATGCAGCAATTCATCAAAGACAGTTTCGCGCACGACCTCGCTGTCATAGCTGGGTTCCCGGTAAACCGGAGTGATTTTATCATCAGCAGCGATCCTGCCGATTAACCCTTGAATCCGCCTGGTTTGTTTTGTTTGGAAACCAGGGGAAAACCCTGCGCCGAGCAATCCCAGCAGGGAGAGCTTTAGAAAATTTCTTCGAGTGATGATAGTCAAATCAATGCCTCCAAAGAAAATTCTATCGAAGATAGCAGATTAATTCAAGATAGGTAATTTATTGGAAGGGAAAGAATTGCCTGAGGTTGCCTGAAGTGGAGTTGAAATCGGTATAATAGGGATTGAACCGTGAGGGATTATGGTCTTTCAGCCATCCTATCTGGATTTATTGTTATCAGGAGACCTTGAGAAGAGAGCCGCAGATTTTCAACTCCGATTGAAAGCATGTGACCTCTGTCCCAGGGATTGCGGCGTGAATCGGATTGAGGGAGAAGTTGGTGTTTGTGGTGTGGGGAATCAGGTCTGGGTAAATTCCTATGGACCTCATTTTGGTGAAGAAGATCCCCTGCGGGGCTGGCAGGGATCCGGAACAATATTTTTCAGCGGTTGCAATCTAAATTGTTTATATTGCCAGAACGCTGAAATCAGTCAAAAAGTTAGCGGATCTGAAACCTCTATTGAAGTTCTAGCAGATATAATGCTGGAGTTAGAGGACAGAGGGGCCCATAATATCAATCTGGTGTCTCCCACTCATGTCACTGCCCAGATAGCTAAGGCAATTTATATCGCAGCCCAACGAGGATTACAACTTCCGATTGTATATAACAGCGGGGGTTATGATTCCATTCAAACCTTAAAGATGCTGGAGGGAATCATTGATATCTACATGCCAGATATGAAATACAGCGAGCCAGAAATAAGTGAGAGATTGTCCGGTGTATTTGATTATCCTTCTCTAAATCAACTTGCGGTTAAGGAGATGTTCCGGCAGGTAGGGGATCTGGTACTTTCTCCCCGGGGAATAGCTGAACGGGGATTGCTTATCCGCCATCTGTTATTACCGGGCGACCTGGCAGGATCTAAGACTATTCTAAGGTTCATTGCCAACGAGATTTCGCAAAACACTTACCTCAATATAATGGATCAATACCGACCGGCCTATTTAGCTGGTAGACACAGTGAAATAAACCGCAGAATCACTTCGGACGAGTACCAGGCTGTAGTTAGTGAGGCGTTAATGTTAGGTTTAAAACGGTTGGATAAATGATAAATTCTATCCGCATTATCCACCGGTTGAGGGGATGGACTGTATCAGATTAAATATCAGTCAAAATCCATCCTGATGTTATAATACGACCAGTTAAAAAGGTTTAGGAATAATCCCAACAAAAATCTGGTTATTATAAGATAAAAAACCCCGTATTTGGAGGTTCTCTATGTCAGGGCATTCAAAATGGTCAACAATAAAACATAAGAAAGCCCAGACGGATGCCCGTCGCGGAGCAGTTTATACAAAACTTGCCAAGGAAATTCAAATCGCTGCCAGGGAAGGCGGTGGTGACCCGGATGTCAATTTTGGATTGCGTTTGGCTATTGACCGAGCGAAAGACGCCAATATGCCTAGTTCGAATATTGACCGGGCGATAAAGCGTGGAACAGGGGAAGATCGCGATGCTGCCAGAATGGAAAAAATTCACTATGAGGGTTATGCGCCCCATGGCATTGCCGTAATCCTGAATTGCATAACTGACAACCGAAATCGAACTGTGGCAGATATCCGACATGTGCTATCAAAACATGGAGGCACCATGGGGCAAGAGGGTTCTGTTTCCTGGCAATTTACGAGGAAATCCTACTTTAATATCCCCTGCGGCAATCATACCTCTGACGATTTATTTGAAATAGCAATTGAGACAGGGGCCGATGATGTAATTGAAGAAGATGAATATTTTGAAATTATTGGTCCTGTAGAAATATTTAAAGTGATTCATGATCGCTTGAAAGAAGAGGCTATTACTCCAGAAGCCTCTGGTTTAAGATTGGATCCAAATCAGGAAGTAGAATTGAGTCTGGAAGATACCTTGCAGGTTATGAAAACAATTGATATTCTGGAAGAATTGGATGATATCCAGGAAGTTTATACAAACCTGAAAATTTCCGATGAAGCCCTGGAAGGACTTGAGTAGTTGATTAATAAATCAAGGGTTGTGATCGGAATCGACCCCGGAACCGCCATCACCGGATACGGTCTTGTTCGGGAGCAGGAGAATGGAGAGTTGGAGTGGATTGCGCACGGCGTGGTAACAACACCAAGTGACTGGGATGAACCCAAGCGTTTACTCGATCTTTTCCAGAACTTAAGCGAGATTCTAAACACCTATCAACCTGACTGTTGTGCAGTAGAAAAGTTGTTTTTCCAGAAGAATGTTAAAACAGCCATCAGCGTTGGGCAGGGAAGGGGCGCTGCTTTAATCGCTGCCGCCGCATCTGAGCTGCCGGTTGGTGAGTATACGCCTTTAGAGGTTAAACAGGCGGTTGTAGGATACGGGAATGCTGATAAGCAACAAGTCCAGCAGATGGTAAAAGTACTCCTGGGATTGAGTGATATCCCTAAACCAGATGATGCTGCTGATGCATTGGCGGTAGCTATTTGTCACCTGCATTCAACCAGAAGAAATCAAATATCAAATTATGATTAATCAAGATCTTTTTCTTCGTTTTGGGGCGGCTTTACTAATCGGTGTACTGATTGGTATGCAGCGGGAATACGCCTACAGTTCAAACAAAGAGGGGGGGTTATTTGCCGGAGCAAGAACTTTTGCCTTGATGAGTTTGTTTGGGGCACTAGCGGCTCTCCTTTCTGATCTTTTTCTTACTCCCTGGGTGTTCATTGGCCTGATTATTCTCCTTGGAGTCATGATCATTGTGGCCTATTTTATTTCAGCAACGGAGCGAGATGAAATAGGATTGACTACCGAGGTGGCAGCCCTGATCACCATGCTGATTGGAGGACTTTGTTATTTGCATTCTTTAGAGGTTGCCGCTGCGCTTGGTGTGGTGACAACCGTTCTTCTAGCTGTGAAATGGGAACTCCGCCAATTTGTGAAAGTGATAACACAAGAAGATGTTTTTGCCACGCTGCAATTTGCAGTTATTACCGCGATTGTCCTGCCTGTATTACCTAATAGAACATTTGGCCCACTTCCTTTAGATGTGTTAAATCCCTACCAGATCTGGAAAATGGTGGTTTTTATTTCAGGGATTAATTTCCTTGGATATATCCTGGTTAAAGTGATTGGCCCTAAAAAAGGAATTGGTATCAGCGGCTTATTGGGAGGCCTGGCATCCAGCACGGCAACCACACTTAGTTTTTCGCAGCGCAGTCATACTCAGGATGGGCTTGATAAGCCTTTTGCAGTGGCAATCATCGCCGGGTGGGTTATTATGTTTCTCCGGGTGATTGTTGAGGTTGCAGTTGTGAATAATCGTCTGCTTCCCTATATCTGGCCAGCCATGGCAGCGATGGGATTTTCAGGATTGATTTATGCTTTATATCTTTACTTTTCACAGACTGCTATCGACGAGGAAGAGTTAAATCTTTCAAATCCGTTTGAACTTGGACCGGCAATAAAATTTGGATTACTTTATGCGCTGATCCTTTTGTTAACCAAAGCTGCTGAAGTGTATATTGGTGAAGAAGGATTGTATCTGACCAGTTTCTTAGCCGGACTGGCGGATGTAGACGCAATCACACTCTCCCTTGCTGATCTGACAAAAACGGGGCAGGGCGTAGCGTTATCTACCGGGAAAATAGCTATTATTTTGGCTGCAATTTCAAATACAGCTGCCAAAGGAGTCCTGGTATTTTCACTTGGCTCTCGATCACTGCGCAGATATATATGGCCGGCTATGATTATCATGCTGACAATTGGTTTGGGTTTTGTATTTTTAGTCTGAGAATAGAGATGATAGCAAGCATTCAAGGAAAAGTACTCTTGTCAGGGGAAGATAACCTGGTTGTTGATGTAGGCGGAATTGGTTATCTGGTTTATGTCCCTAAAATTCTCCCAGCTACTTTGCGCCGGGGTGAGAAAGTATCCTTGCTCACTCACCTGGTTGTCAGGGAGGATTCGTTAACTCTCTTTGGTTTTCAAGATCAGGAACAGGTTTTTCTATTTCAACAGTTGATCAAAGTGAATGGGGTAGGTCCCAGATTGGCACTGGAAACACTCTCCACTCATACACCGGATGTGATCAAGAGGGCTGTTCTGAATAAACAGGAAGAAATCTTCTCCCGGGTATCAGGTATTGGAAAAAAGACCGCTCAAAAAATATTATTAGCGCTGGAAGACCGGATTCCACTAGAGGATGATTTTGTTTTCTCGCCTGAAACTGCAGGAATTAACGCTGAAGTTCGTGAAGCATTAACAACTCTGGGGTACAGCGTTTTAGAAGCCCAGGCAGCCTTGCAGACCATACCTGATGATGCGCCGCTAGATCTCGAAATTCGATTGACTATCGCCTTGCGGTATTTCAGTTAATGGGTAAATTTGCTAGACAATCTACCCACTATCAGTTATCATCTCTAGGGTTGAATTAGGGGAAATTTTTATCGAAAAAAACAATTCCTTCGGAAGAAATTTTCTGATTTGATCTCAGGGTTTTAGCCTACTGGCTGGATCATCCGGGCAGTAGGAATAGCATCCCTGATTGTAGTGTTGCAGCAATTATCGTTATTTTTTTCGCATCATTAACAATAGCGGAGGTATCGTGACCGAGTCTATAAATCAAATTGCAGCTGAATTTAAAAAACTCATTGATGACTTTGAACCTCAGGCAGGTGTTCAAAGTGTAGGCACAGTACTGGAAGCGGGAGATGGGATTGCCCGGGTTAACGGATTATCCGATGTCCAGGCCCAGGAGCTGGTCCAATTTGAAAATGGTGTCTTGGGAACAGCGTTTAACCTTGAAAAAGATATCGTTGGGGTCATCATCATGGGGGAATATGATGAGATTGGTGAGGGTATGGAAGTCCGTTCCACAAACCGGATCACTTCTGTTCCTGTCGGTGATGGGTTAATTGGACGGGTAGTAAACGCGATTGGACAGCCAATTGATGGTAAAGGCCCCATTCACCATACCGGCTACCGTCCTATCGAACGAATTGCACCCGGCGTTATTGATAGAAAAGATGTGGACCAACCACTTCAGACAGGGATTAAAGCGATTGACTCAATGATCCCCATCGGCCGCGGTCAACGTGAGTTGATTATTGGCGACCGGCAAACGGGAAAAACCGCCATTGCCCTGGATGCCATCATTAATCAAAAGGGCAAAGATGTCATCTGTATTTATGTTTCAGTAGGTCAGAAAAAAGCCGGTACTGCCAGAACCGTGGCAACCTTGGAAGAATTTGGGGCGATGGATCATACCATCGTTATTTCCGCATCTGCCGAAGAACCCAGCGCCCTCCAATATATTGCCCCTTATGCCGGATGCGCAATGGGGGAGGAGTTTATGGAAAACGGCCGCGACGCGCTGATCGTTTATGACGATCTATCCAAACATGCCTGGTCGTATCGTGAGATCTCCTTGCTGCTCAGGCGTCCACCCGGACGTGAAGCTTATCCGGGAGATTTGTTTTATCTCCACTCCAGACTGCTGGAAAGAGCTGCACGCATGGCGGATCAGTTTGTCATTGTTCCCGGTGATTTTAAGGGTGAACAGGCAGCTGTAGAGGACTCAGTTAATGAAAAGATCTATAGCGGACCGCTGGCTAAAGTGGATGCAGAAAAGGATCTGGAATCAGGATCCTCAACAAAAGTAGTAAAAGTGAAAGGTACTGGAGGTTCATTAACTGCACTCCCTATCATTGAGACTCTGCTGGGTGATGTGTCTGCTTATGTTCCCACCAATGTAATCTCCATTACAGATGGTCAGATCTATCTGGAAAACGACCTTTTTTATTCCGGAATTCGACCGGCAATTAATGCGGGAATATCGGTATCCCGGGTTGGTGGTGATGCTCAATTAAAAGCCATGAAACAGGTAGCTGGTCAGCTGAGGCTGGAGATGGCTGCCTTCCGCGAGCTGGCAGCATTCGCTCAGTTTGGCTCCGATCTGGATAAAGCCACCCAGGCGAGATTGGATCGAGGTCGCCGGTTGAGAGAGATTTTAAAACAACCTCAATTTTCTCCAGTGCCGATTGCTAACCAAATTATTGTGATCTATGCCACCACTCATGGATATGCAGATGAGATTAATTTGGACAAGATGGCTGACTGGGAAAATGAACTGGTTCGTTTTATGGAATCAAGTCATCCCGATCTGACCACGGCATTACTGACCGAAAAAGAGCTGACCGATAAAATAGAAAAACAACTCGAAGCAGCTTTGGAGTCGTGTT
>JBARSJ010000150.1:0-21635 GCA_049644685.1 Anaerolineales bacterium | reverse complement strand
CCATTACTCTACCGGATGCCATTCGCTGCGGGTTCGAAGACGTATTAATAGCTCTACAATAAAAAGACCTATCCCCAGGATGAGTGCCAGACCATAGGTGAGCACCTGTCCTTTATTGAGCCAGATTAAGATACCTGCATAAACTCCGATAAAGGTAGATTCTCTCACTATCATTTCAAAGGTAGCCGGGCCAAATGGCTTGATAATGCGGTTGAGGTAGGCAACCAACGGTACTGCTGTCCCGGTCACGGCAAAAACTGCCGCCACGAAGAACATCCACCGATTTCCCAGAGTGGGAAGTGTCTGGGTCATAAGATATATCAGCCAAATCCATCCCGGGACAGCAAGAAAAAATATCAAGGGAAAGAAAGATCTGACTGATGGTGAACGAGTTTCTTCCATGCTTCAAATTCTAACATAGAGTTATCTAGCTGAGATACCTGTGTGTCCAAATTAATAATTCCGGGATAAACTGGTAAGCTTGGCAGGGCATTTCACGCGTTTAAAAGCCACTTAAATTAAATTCAACTGCAAATTGAAATCAGAAAACCTGCAATTAAACCGTGAGATTCAAGTAAACGGGTTAAATACTACTTATCTAGAAAATTTCATATCTTGAATGTTTTAAGATAAGGATATTTGGTCTTTTGCTTACCCCTATCTGTAGGGGGTCTTAAGTTCTGAAACCCTAAATCGAATGTAAAAAACCCAAATCTAGGGTATCCCTGAACCTGGTTCAAGTTTCAAAGTTTTCCTTAAGATTGCCAACCTTAATAAATCGATTTTTTTTAGAGGTTTGGGATTGCTACACCAGCCATCATCCGTTAGAATCATCCTTGAAGCGTTCCCCCATTTTGGGATTTTTTTAGAAACAGAATAAGATAACCCTCCTGGGCTTAAAGTTTTTGATATTTCGGAAAGAGAGATTATTCCGAACAGGAGTGTATTCTTCTTTTCAGGAAGAAGTGAGGAGGTCTGGGTTCATGGAAGGAAAGCAAGCTTGGCAAGCTACTCTTGGGCAATTACAGATGGAAATGCCTAAAGCAGCTTTTGATACTTGGGTACGGGATGCAGAATTGATCTCGGTTTCGGATAATGTTTTTCAAATCGGCGTTCATAACGCCTATGCCCGTGACTGGCTGGACAGCCGTCTTAAAAGTACTATCACCAAGTTGCTTGCCGGAACACTTAACCGTCCTGTTGATATCTCCTTTGAGGTGAAATACGGAGCTGGTCAGGATGCGAAGAAAAAACGGAATGAACTCAGTGAAGAATCTGAGTCAGCACTTCCCCAGGTAGAAAACTCGCCCCCCCATCGGATCTGCATCAACAACCGCTACAACTTTAATAACTTTGTGGTCGGTCCCAGCAACAGGCTGGCCCACGCAGCTTCCCTGGCTGTATCAGAGAAACCTGCCCAGACGTATAACCCTCTCTTCCTTTATGGCGGTGTGGGGTTAGGAAAGACCCACCTGCTGCATGCAATTGGCAATATGTGTCAGATCCAGGGGTTAGAGATTTTATACGTTTCCTCAGAAGAATTTACCAATGACCTGATCACAGCAATCCGGAGTCATACAACTCCGGCTTTCAGGGATAAATACCGCAGGATTGACGTACTGCTGATTGATGATATCCAGTTTATTGCCGGAAAAGAATCCACGCAGGAAGAATTCTTCCACACATTTAATACCTTGCACGGCCAGAACAAACAAATCGTGATGACTTCTGACCGTCCTCCCAAGGCTATGGTCACCCTTGAAGAAAGATTGCGCTCCAGGTTCGAATGGGGATTGGCAGCAGATATTCAACCTCCTGATTTTGAAACGCGGGTGGCAATTCTGCAGTCAAAAGCTGATCGAAGGGGGTATTCACTTCCGGATACCATCCTCGAGGATATCGCCCATCGCTTCCAAACCAATATCAGGGAACTCGAAGGTGCAATGACCCGCATCATGGCCTATTCAGATTTACGAGGGATGGCACTGGATGAAAAACTGGTTGAATATGCCCTGGCTGATTTAATGCCCGAGTCAAAGGAAATTGAACCACAGCAAATCCTGAATATTATCGCTCACGAATACGGGGTTTCAATAGAAGAACTTCTCAGCCAGAGTCGAAGTCAAAGATTTTCCTTCCCACGTCAGATAGCAATGTACATGCTGCGGGAGGAAAGTGAATTGTCTCTGCCAAAAATTGGAGAAATGTTAGGAGGGAGAGATCATACAACGGTTATGTACGGCCATGAGAAAATTACAGATCTCCTGGAAACCGATAAAAAACTCCGCCGGAAAATCGTCAACATACAGGAAACCCTATATTCCCCTGTTAGTATCACTGTCTGATATCTAATCGTTAAATAGAAAACTGCTCATTAGTTCTCCCTAATCAGCAGTTTTTTGTTAGTCTGTTTTATTTTTTCGGACCCTCGACCAAACCGTTTTCAGCCATTCTACCAGCCTCCTGAACCAGCGATACCAGGGATATTCAACTGGGTGGAGTTCAACTTCCGGATCCGGCCAGGGATCAAGATCAAACATTTTATTGAAAACATAAATTCCAAGCAGTTTCAATGTAGCAACCACAGGCGCTGCCAGGAAAATCCCTACTATTCCCAACAAACTCGCCATAACAAGTGCGGCAACCAGCACTGCTGCGGGGTGTATATCCAGAGTCCTGCCAAGAAAACGCGGAGTGATGTAATTGTCAAAGGTAAAGTTGATTACCAGAGCTACCGCCAGAACCAACGCTGCGTACTGCCAGGGGAGCAAACCAAAATAATTGGTTGGTTGTAAAAAGGTAACCACAAACAAAACGGATGATGTCACCCAGATACCCACGTAGGGAATAAACACAGCCAATCCTGTCATCGCTGCCAGCGCTATTGGGTTTCTGACGCCAAGAGAAGATAAAACTATTAGATAAACTGCAAATATCATCATGAAAATGATGATCTGTCCTCTAAAAAAGGAATCCCAAACCATTCTTAATTGGCGGGACATACGCCGGACATCGTAGTCATATTGCGGGATTTCATTGATAGAAGTCTTTCCTACCTGCTGAGATTCAGCCAAGATAAAGTAAGCGACAAATAACACAAAAAATATTCTGCCGATACTGACAGCCGCACCCGTTGCTATCGATCTCACAATGCTTCCTGCTTGTCCCAGAAAAGGTTGAACTATCTCCAGCGCCCGATTGGCTAGATCAGTGAGATTAATTAATTCCCCTACTGCGCTAAATTGCCCCAGGTGCTCCGTTAAATAATCCGCAAATTCAGGCAGGTTTTCCACAAATTCCTGCAGCATACGAACCAAACTGGTTACCTGTTGGGCGATTGCCAAACCGGCACCAGTTAAAAGGGCAATCATAACAATAACTAACAGCACAAAAAGCAGCGTTGAACTGAGACGCCAGGACATTTTCGTTCTATCAGTAAGGTAAATCACAACCGGACGGAATAGATAGGTGATGATGAAAGCGAGTATTAACAACGAGACAACTGACCGGTAGTAAATGAAGATTCCAGCCAAAATCGCCACTATCGTTAATCCAAACACTAACTTCGTGGTGGTATTCCAGTATGGGGACCTGATCGATTCTTGTGAGTCCATATCAATTAGCTCTCTAAATTTTTTCTTATCTTATTTTATCATCCAGCTGGTCTTCACGGCTAATCATTTGTCGTTTTCCTGGAAGGAGAACGCGCTGGTTCAGAAATCAATCCTGGCTAGTGCTCATCCCCTCTGTCCCTTGAATATAAAAACGAACAAACCGCAGGACAGGTATGAAGTTTCAAGTGCCAATGCTCGTCTTCCAGATTCAAGCGCGGTAACTGATACCGCCAGGTCTGGGATCCGATAGTTCCTTTCTCCGTTGAAAAGGCATATTTGTATTCGTGTTTAACAAGAGCACCCTGCAAATCGGCGGTAAAGTGTTTAGGATTCCCGTAAGGTGCCACCAAACTATCGACCTCGACCCCTAAATTGGATTGGATCAATTCCTTGGATCGGCCAATTTCCCAATCTAACCAGGTTCCGGTCGCAAATTTTAATTGGGGGTGTGACATTGTATGACTGGCAAAATCAACTTGATCCTCTACCTGGAGCTGTTTAAGTTCCTCCCATGACATAAAATGATCGTTCTGGGCTCGGATATGAAGCAAAAGATCCTCAAACTTATCTTCCTCTAATTGCCTGGCTTTTTCAAATAAACACTCGAAAGAATCCGCTCCCTCATCGACAGGGGACCCAAACCAATCCAGTGCCTTCTGAACCATCTCTTGGTTGGGCAGCCAATATATATGGCCAGCCAGGCGCATTAGCCGGGCTATTAGATTTTCTCTCCCGGAATCTTGAATCAAACCTGGAATCAGCGCTAAGGTGTAGGGAAGCTCTACCTCTTTAATCAGCTTTCTCCCCTGCTGCTTAAAAGCCTTGGTAGCATCATCAACCAGGATGGCAACAGCCCTTCGAGGTAACTCCTGGTTTCTATCCAATCTTTTCATCGCCTCCCGGAGAGGAAGGACATCACATTCCCGGGCAAGATATTGAAGATTTTTCCTGATTAAGTTCTGATTAAAGTTGCCAGAACTGTCAGGATAAAGATGAGCAAATAAAACAATTAAGCGATTAGTTCCCCAGGCTGAAACCAGGGGTTCGCACATGACGAAGAAAGGAGCCGTCAAGGGATGTATCAGGTTGGTCTTATTGAAAGAATAATGTCGTTTAGGTGCCATTTGAGACCACTTGGCTGAATTAACCCATCTGTAAATAATCTTGAAAAACCTGCTGCTAGGAATCTTCCCTTCTTTTCCTTAGTGGTCTGCACTCTGGTTGATAATTTTAGAGAATGGTCACATCTGTGAAATTTCCGGGTTCTCTCTCCACAAAGATCAGACGACCCAAGCTCTTTCTCCTAGAGGATAAAAGATAACCCAATCAAGATCACCAACAATGACCCCGCAATGATACCGATTCTTTTTAAATCTTTAATTACGTAGCTGTAATCAGGATTAAACACCCTTTTCTTCTTTGCCATAAACCTTATAACTCCTTAGCTGTCAATTAGATTCGCAGTGACAACAATCCTTTTATTATCTATCATGTAAGGGTAACAGGATATGAGAGTAGCCGTTGGTCCACCAGTTGATGCCAGAAACTCTACCTGGGTGGGTTCAACGAACAACACATCCTCCACAACATAGGTATAACTCTGCCTTTCGGAAAAAATAATTATTAAATCACCAGCTTCCAATTGATCAAGGTGCCTAAAAATTTCCCCATGAATATCATTGTGCGCAGATAATACCACATTGCCAGATTCACCCGGATTGGCAGAGTTGATATGATGTCCAACACCCTTTTTTAATTGCTCAAAGCCATCCCCTTCCACAATCGGCACATCCTGATTTATTTTCGGGATCTGAAGCCGAATTGCGTGTTGAGGACCCTGAGTTGGGATGGGAATTTCTCCATAAGATTGCACCACGGGCTGCAGGTGCTCAGGTATTTCCTCAATATTCGGTTGACTGCCTCCCGGTGAATTCGGCGGAGTATGACCAGATGGCAAAACAACTGCCACAATTAACGGTGTTGGAGTTAACGTCGGTTGTTCAAGTGCCAGGGCGACTTCCCGATTAAGTTCCTGCAGGATGTCCAGCCCATTAAAGAGGACAAAAATCAAACCCAAAACGGCCAATATTTCTACCGTGAGGAGAAAACCATCGACCACTCGTTTCCCGCGTTTCCTTGTTTCATCAACCGGGTCTTGAGGTCCTTCCCCTGCTGGGGATGTTGTCCGGATATCATCCCAGGTGGTTTCTTCCTCATCGGAGACCAAACGGACAATTCTTCCCGTTTCCCGATAGCGTTCAATGCGTTCATGACGGCCGGAGCGCCGTTTTTCTATCAGCAATCTGCGTAATTCATTTACAGATAATTCTCGGGGGTCTTTGTTATTTGCCACTCCAAAATTATAATCGGGCTTGGAGGAACTGCCAAGTCAGCTTCCCTTCTGGTAAATTGTCACTAAGTTCTAAGTTATTAGATACTTATCAGTAATAACCCCTCTTGAGAACTGTCGAAAATTGTTTTTCTCATGCTAGAATTAGGTGGTAAATAATATTGGTCACAAGGAGATCAGAAATGGATCCCAGAATACAAACCTTAGCAAAAATCTTAGTGGAGCATTCAGCCAGAATAGTGCCAGGAGACCGGGTTGCCATTGAGGCCACCACCGCTGCCGAGCCATTGGTCAGAGCGCTATTCCAGGAAATATTAACTCATGGCGGTTTTCCTTATCCGCTGCTTAAGTTTCCAGAACAAGACAGGGAGCTGTTTTCCTTTGGAAATGATGATCAGCTCTCGCATGTCGATCAACTCAGAAGCCAGGTTTACAACCAGTTTGAGTCCCGGATCAGAATCCATTCCCTTACCAATCCAAACCAACTGGTTAATTTTCCACCTGAAAAACAAGCCATATTCCAGCAAGCCCAATCGCCTATCCTCGCAGCTCAAATGGACCGGGGAGCCCGGGATGAGTTTAAATGGGTGACTACGCTCTTCCCGACAGCGGCTTATGCCGGGGAAGCAGGGATGAGCCTGACAGCCTTTGAGGATTTTGTTTACGGGGCTTGCCTTGCTGATAGAGATAACCCCATCGACCTCTGGCAGCAGGTAAAAGAAAATCAAAAAGCGGCCTTAGCTCTCTTTCAAGACCATGACCGGATCCAGCTCAAAGGTCCAAACATTGACCTGGAGTTATCAGTCAAGGACAGGACTTTTAGTAATTGCTTCGGGACTCACAACATGCCAGATGGTGAAATATTTACCGGTCCGGTTGAAGAGTCGCTCAACGGCTGGGTCCGATACTCTTACCCGGCGATTCATGAAGGAGTCAAAGTTAAAGGGATTGAATTAACCTTTAAGGATGGCAAGGTTATTCAAGCTACCGCGGAGGAAAAGGAAGATTATTTGCTGAAATTGTTGGATACTGACCCGGGAGCACGCTATGTCGGAGAATTTGCTGTTGGTACGAACCGGGATATCCAGCAATTTTCAGGCAACATCCTCTTTGACGAAAAGATTGGCGGTACAATCCACATAGCGATCGGCGCCGGATATCCCGAAACCGGCAGTAAGAACAAAAGCGCCCTGCATTGGGATATGATCTGTGATATGCGGTCCGATTCAACCATCACTGTGGATAACAACCTGGTATACCGGGACGGGGAGTTTCTTTTCTGAGACACACAACAAACTATTCATTGCCCTTAGCGGATAAACCTGTGAGGTAACCGTGCCTGACCGAGAAATACTTCAATCCCTCTCCAAAGAAACCTTGATCGATATGTTGGAAGATCAAGCGAAAAATTGGCTTGCTCATGATGGTCTCTGGTTTCAAGCAGCAGAAAAACAGTATGGTATGGAGAAAGCCATCGAACTGGATAAGGAAGCTTGGATCTCCTTTACTCAAATCGAAGCGAAAAGAATTATGCGCCGCCACAATATTACCCCCGGCAGTGGGATTCCTGCCTTAAAAAAAGCTCTTCAGTTCCGGTTATATGCCCGAATTAACGAACAATCATTAATTGATATTGACCCACAGACATTGCGGTTTGAAATGAACGACTGCCGGGTACAGTCTGCTCGAAAAAGGAGAGGGCTGGATGATTTTCCCTGTAAACCGGTGGGGATAGCTGAATATGCTTTTTTTGCCCATACCATCGATGACCGGATCCGGACTGCGGTAATTTGCTGCCCCCCGGATGATCATCCGGAAAGTTATTACTGCGCCTGGCAGTTCACCCTGGAGGATCAACCCATCCCGATTGCCGAGGTGATCTGAATACTTAAACCATAAACCGGGATAATTCCCGGTTTATGGTTCAGATTGATAAATAAATTACTTCCCTCTTAAAATCCCCCGCCGGACAGCCACAACATCCTCTGTGGTAATAAAGGCTTTTTCGTCAACTTCCCGGACCAGCTTCTCAATTGTCTGAATCTGCTTCCGCCTGACACTGCAAGTAATCACTGACACCATGCCGTCCTTCCCCCTGGCAGGGATTTCAGTAACCGCATAGTCGTTTTCCCTTAGTACATCGAGGATAGCAGCTCCCCACTGAGAACTAATCACCCGCACCTCAGCAAAACCTATAGCCAATTTGCTTTCCAACCACATCCCGCTGACATTTCCAGTCGCAAAACCAGCCGCATATACAACCACGTTAAGCAGGTTTTTTGTGTCTGACAAGACAAGGGCGATGGTTAACAACCAGATCAAAGAATTGACAAAACCGAGCAGCCAGACCCAAATCTTATTGCTCCTTAAGGTGAAAATCAATCTCAAAGTATCTAAACTTGTCGAGATCACCCGGATCGAAAAAATAAATAGGGCAATTAACAAACTTTCCTGTGTAAGCTGGAATGTATACATATCCAGAAATCCTTTTTTTCTAAACCTGATTTAACCGGTCTGAACCACTCTTAAACAATAAGACTATTCTTTGCTTAATTGTCCCTATCCGTCAGTTGAAAGTACATATCCTGCGCATTAGACTTTCAGCAACCATTTCATCTTGAAGGCAGTAATCTTCGCCGCTTTCATCGTTTCCAATTGTCCAGGAATTACCGAAAGGGTCTCCTCATCAAATTGAGGTTAAGTACTTCTAAAAAACCTCGCCAATTCTACCACTGGAGGTCTATTGAGTAAACCGGACCCTGACAATTTTTCAGCTCCAGCCAAGGTGAAAAAAGGTAATCGACTGGATTTTCCGGTATGAGGAAATTAAATTATTCCCAAGGCAAATTATTATCCCCCTGGTCTCGATCGAATTTTTATCCCTCGAAGCGGACTTCTCCCCAGGTTTTTATGTTCTCAGGAGGTGGAAGCACCTCTCCCACTGGTCTGCGGATTAATACCATAGCCTCATCCTGGCAAGCCGGTACACATAATCCACAGCCGACACAGCTTCCTGGATCAACTTCGCAGACCAAATCGCCCAGTTCAAGAGCGTCAAATTGACAGCGTTCAATACAATCCCCACAGGCGACACATAAATCCTCGTCAATTACAACCAGAAAATCAGATTTTGTGATTGCAGATGGTTTGTTAAATTCAACCACAGCCCGCAGGATACCGCAGCTGCAGGTACAGCAGTTGCATATGTAGTAATTTGGTCCCTGGTAATTCCCTGTGGTATGCACCAGGCCAGCTTCTTCCGCTTCATACAATATCTTCAAGGCTTCTTCTTTTGTTATTGACCGATCCACGTCACTTTTATCGAAGGCGCCCTCGATTGGCGCGAATACCAGGCAGTTCTCTAGCGGATGATCGCATGGATCACCGATCAGTTTTTTTTGTACCCGGCAAATACAATCTCGCACACCCCAGGATTTTGCCTTTTCCAGCAAGTCAGATGCCTTTTCATAAGGGAATATTTCCATTTCAAAATCTACTGATTCTTCAACCGGAATTACCCGATGAACTGATAATCCCTTTCCCGTTATTTCTCCCCTGGTTTCCTGGAAATACTGCTCAAAGAGTTCTGCCAACTCCTGATCCAGACGGGGAAGCAATTCTTCATAAAATCCAACCACAAAAGGCATTAACCCATATACCAATTCCTGATCTCCTTTTGAGAACAGAATTACCCTCTTCCTAACCATGTTCTTTAGGATTTGCCGGGCTTGTTTTTCGGGGAGATTTGCCCGGGAAGCAATGATTGAAGCTGATTCTTTTACAAAAAACATTTCGGCAGCCAGCTCTGCTTCTTCAGGTGTAAATATTTTTTCCAGCAGACGCAATTCAATTCCGCTTTCTGTTGCCATGAACCGATTTGGCAGATCATCCAATTTTAGCGCTAGTTTTTTGTAGACATCTTTGTTCATAACCAACTCTCCCTGTGGTGATAAAAATTCTCTTGGGGATAAACTATTTTCAACTCAGGCTGATCCCATCAATTTGGCAGCTTCTTGAATGATAACATCAGACACAGCTGTTTTTTCCATTAATGGCAATTCTTTTTTACGGCCATCCTTCCAAATCAACGTTACCTGGTTTTTATCAGATCCAAATCCAGAATCTTTCTGACTGACATCATTAGCAACAATCAGGTCAAGCTCCTTTTTTTTCAGTTTTGATGATGCGTTTTCCACAAGGTTCTCTGTTTCAGCAGCAAAACCTATTGTTAACCGCGGTCCAATCCCAACAGATTTTTTCCTCTGAGCCAGTTCACCAAGGATATCCGGCGTGGTTTCCAGGTTAATCACAGACAAAACACCCTGGTCTTTTTTTACTTTCCGATTCATTTCTTGAGCCGGTTTATAATCAGCAACAGCTGCAGCCATGATCAACAAATCAGCGTTTTCAGTTTCCTTCAATACCACAGCTGTCATTTGTTCAGCTGTGGTGACATCAATCTTTGAAGCGCCAACCGGGGGGGTTAAACAAACAGGGCTTGAAATTAAGGTCACTTCAGCACCCTGGTCCAACGCCGCTTGAGCCAGGGCGAATCCCTGCTTTCCTGATGACTTGTTGGATAACACCCGGACCGGGTCAATCGGTTCCTGAGTTCCGCCCGCGGTAACAACCACTTTTTTCCCTTTCAGAACGCCATCCTTTCCTAAAAATACTCGCAGATAGCCAAAGAGCTGGTCAGATTCCAGCATCCGTCCTTTCCCTGACATTCCGGATGCCAGATGACCTGCAGCGGGACCTAATAATGTAATTCCGCGTTTTTCCAGTATTTGAAGGTTATCCTGGGTCGCTGGATGGGAATACATACCCCCGTCCATCGCCGGTGCCACCAGTATTTCAGTCCGGGACGCCAGAGCGCTTACGGTAAGCAGATTATCCGCTAATCCATTAGCGAGTTTTGCAATCGTGTTTGCAGTTGCCGGGGCAATCAAAAAAGCCTGGTTTTCTTCCCCTAACTTAATGTGGAGAACGTGATCTTCAACCTGCCATAAATCTTGATCGACGTAAGCCTTGCGGCCTGTTACTGACGAGAAAGTGAGAGGAGAAACCAGCTTGGCGGCAGATTCTGTCAGAATAACATCTACCATCGCCCCCGATTGGGTTAATTTTGATGCCAGGTCTACAATTTTATAAACAGCAATAGAACCGGTAACACCCAGTACAATCCGTTTTTCTTCAAATACTTTCATCTTAGATTCCTTTTTAAACCTTCAGGTTAATGATTTACAGTCAGCTGTCTTTCTGAGGATACCCGATATCTATGAGCGCCTTTGGTTGCTCAACCCAGGTAAGGGGCTAAAGTTTTTTTCTTCCCTTATTGGTTCATATCCCAAATGATTCGAAGTCCATCCAGCGTCAGCCAGGGGGCAACGATATCTATCATCTGGGTTTCCCGGGCAATAATCTCTGTTAATCCACCGGTAGCGATAACCTTCATATCAGGACCCAGCTCAGCGCGAAAACGAGTGACCATCCCTTCAACCAAACCTACATATCCATAAATTAAACCTGACTGCATGGAATGGGGTGTATTCTGTCCAATAACAGAGGGAGGTGTGCTTAACTCTACCCGGGGCAGTTTGGCTGCCCTCCGGAACAAGGCTTCAGCAGCAATGCCAATTCCGGGCGCGATTGCTCCCCCGAGATAATCTCCATCCCGGGAAATAGCGTCAAAGGTGGTCCCGGTGCCAAAATCGACCACACAAGCTGGAACCCCGTAAAGATGCTTAACAGCAACAGCATCAACAATCCGATCTGCGCCCACTGAACGCGGCGTTTCATAAAGGATGCGGACACCGGTTTTTATACCGGCATCCACAACAAGGGGATCCTGGTTCAGGTATTCCCGACAAGCCTGGATAAAAATTCCGTTAAGTGGAGGCACAACGGAAGCAAGGCAAATACCGCTGATATCAGCTGGCGATAAATTCTCGTGTGCCAGCAAACCGTCAAACTGAAGACCATATTCATCCGGCATGCGGTTGTGGTCAGTTGAAACCCGCCAGCGGGGTCCTAATACATCTCCCTGATATACGCCGATAGAAATATTTGTGTTTCCAATATCAATGGTCATTAACATTATTTTTCCCTCACTTGGTTTTGATCATTTACCAGACTAATTTTTGGGTTCCAATTCTCCGGTAGAGGTTCAGACACCAGAATATGGGACATAATAATTATCCGGTCACCCTGATGACAGAGGCGTGCAGCTGGGCCATTGAGTTCAATAATGCCCGAGTCCGGCTCACCTACCAGTGTATATGTTTCGAACCGGGCTCCATTTTCCAAATTTACAACCTGAACATATTCAAATTCCTTGATTCCGGCTTGTTTCAGCAAGCTTTTGTCAATGGTTATGCTCCCTTCATGCTCCAGTTCTGTTCCAGTCACAACCGCTCGATGTATTTTAGATTTCAGTAGTTTTCGGTACATTAGTCTCTCTTCTTATTAAGTGGCAGATTTGTAAATTCGTCTGCTGTTTGCTGATAAGAAAGTGTCCAATTTATTAGCAGGATTAAGAAATCATGTTTTCGGTTAATGTAAAAGGATATTATCAATCAGGCGAGTTCTCCCGATAAATACTGCCATGGATAACAGGCAGGATTCAATTTCTCCTCCTAATTCTTCGAGGGTTTCCTGGTGAGCACAAGAAACATATTGAAGCTCAGCCAATTGTTCTTCATTGACCACCCTGGCAACAATCTCCCTGATTTTGTCTGCTTTCTTTTCACCTTTGTGAAAAGCATCTCTCGCTGTATTGAGTCCCCGGAAAAGACAAAGTGCCGCTTGTCGTTCCTCACCATTTAAATAACTGTTGCGGCTGGACATCGCTAACCCATCTGGCTCGCGGATGATTGGGCAAATTACAATCTCAATCGGATAATTTAAATCGCGGACCATCTGTTTGATAACAACAGCCTGTTGAGCATCTTTCTGTCCAAAATAAGCTTTGTCAGGTTGGACTGCATTAAACAGCTTTGACACTACAGTTGTTACGCCCCGGAAATGCGTGTTTCGAACCTGTCCTTCCAGGGGTTTGGTTACTTGTTCAACGTTAATCCAGGTCTGAAAATCATCCGGGTACATACTTTTTACAGAAGGTATCCAAACCAGATTTGTTCCAACGCCCCTTAACAATCCCAGATCCCGGTCGATATCTCGGGGGTAATTATCCAGGTCCTCATCGGGAGCAAACTGGGCGGGATTTGCAAATATGCTCACTACAACACTTTCACATTCCTGTTTCGCTCTTTTTACCAATGAGAGATGTCCTTCATGTAGATATCCCATAGTGGGGACAAAACCCAGCGGCCGTTTCAGCCTTAACAACCCTTCACCCAAAGCATCAAAAGTTTCAACTGTTTTCATAGTTTTTTCTAGATAAATCCACTTGTGACTGAACCAATTGAAATAAGAGATTATTCACGGGTGTAGACACTTTTAACCTCTTTCCCTCTCGGACAATCTCTCCGCAGATCGCATCAATTTCAGTTGGTGATTTCCGTCTGATATCCTGGAGCATGGAAGAAATGTTCCCTGCTGTCGCGGCAGCAACTTCTTCAGCTGCCCGGGCAGGATCTTTGAAATTTAATTTAATCCCTTTTGCTGAAGCAATAGAAGCAGCTTCTTTGGCTGCAATACTCATCACTCTTTTGGCAGCTCTGCTTTCAAGCAGCTCTCCGTTCCTTACGCCTAAAAGAGCAGTGAGCGGATTGATGGCAGCATTGATAATCAGCTTGCTCCACACCAGGCTTGATAAATCCGTTGTTTCCTGAATCGAAAAATCGGCTTGCTGGAGATAAACCTTCAATGTCCCCAGACGCGGATGAGTCCCGAGCGTGATAATCCCTTCACCACCATGACGAACCAATCCTGGCTCCAGTAGAGTGGCACCATATGTTGTTACACCAAGTGCAGCTCGGTCTTCTCCCAACAGGTCGCTTAAGATTTCCAGGTTTCCCAGCCCGTTTTGCATGGTTAGGGCCACACTATCGGGCTGCATCACTTTTTTAAGCTGCTGAGCTGCTCGCTCAGTCTGCCAGGATTTCACCAATACCAGCGCAAAAGGAACTTTTTTTATTTCCCTGATATCAGATGTTGCCTTGACAGGATAAGCAAACTCACCTGTTTCACCTGTTATCCGGATACCTTTTTCCCTAACAGCCTGGATTCCTTCATTCCAGGTGCCCAAAAGAGTTACTTTAACCCCAGACGCAGCCAGACGGCCTCCAAACAGCAGAGCCATCGCGCCAGTTCCTACAATCAGGATTTCTGCCATGAATCAGGATTCTCCCACACTGCTCAAAAACAATTCCCACTCCTGGTCAGAGATAGAAAACGAATGCTCCTGAGTAGGAAAATTTCCCTGCAGAACATCATTTTGATAAGACCGGATAGCTGAATCGATTTCCTCATGAAGCGCTGCATATTGCTTAACAAATTTTGGTGTAAATTTATCATACAAACCCAGAAGATCATGAGTGACCAGGACCTGTCCATCACATCCACTGCCAGCGCCAATACCTATCGTTGGTATCTTTAACTTTTGGGTAATGTAAGCAGCAACCCGGGCTGGGATTGATTCCAATACCAGGCCAAAACAACCCGCATCCTCCAAAGATAGTGCATCTTCAAGGAGAGCTCCGGCTGCTTCAGCTGATTTCCCTTGTGCTCTAAATCCCCCAAATTTATGAATACTTTGGGGTGTAAGTCCCAGATGAGCTAAAACAGGGATCCCCGCATCGAGGATTGCCCTGACAGCATCCAGACGTTCCCTTCCTCCTTCTAATTTCACAGCATTCATTCCCGATTCTTGAAGAAACCGTCCTGCATTGCGAACCGCATCCTCTACACCAACCTGATAGGACATAAAAGGCATATCGCCAATCAATAGTGCCCGGGAAGCACCCCGGGAAACTGCCCGACAGTGATGAAGCATTTCTTCCATAGTCACTGGCAATGTGTTTTCATATCCCAAAACCACCATTCCCAGGGAATCTCCTACCAGAATGGAATCAATACCTGCAAGATCAACTGCCCTGGCTGTTGGATAATCATAGGCAGTCAGCATGGTCAGCTGCTCACCACGCTGTTTTTTCAGGTGAAAAGTATGGGTCGATATTTTCCGTTGTGTATTGGGGGAATCAGACATGGTACCCTCCTTAACTGGTAGGGGCCAGATGGTATTAATTCAATATTTTGTTTATGTCCCGGTTTGGGGTCAAATCCGGGCAATACGCATATTATCTCTTAAATTCTAAAGATAAACAAGGATTGAAAACCTGTTTCAATTCGCGAAACCTCACTCAGAATACCCATATTCTTGCAGGAAATCACCAAATAGCCTGGCGCACTGGTCCAGCTGAAAATTTGTAAATGAATCCTTGTAGCGTCCAACCATTCCCTTTACAAAGTGTAATCCCTGCCGATTTTGACCTTTTTGTTCAGGGCGATAACTATCTACGACCTCTTTTATTTTATTCTCAGTTGGGTCAATATCGAGGAAAGTAATTAATTTACTTACCTCATAGTCATAATTTGATTTTAAATCCTCATACTTTACAGCCAGGGTATGTTTAGAAGAAAGCCAGCCTCTGGCTATCTTAACATAAGACTCCATGAAATTAATTGATTTTTCAATAGTTGTCAGGGGAGTAAAAGCATTCTCAAATCCCTTTTGAGACATTCTCTGCCCATATTCATAAGCAGATAAAAGAGCATCCCTGGGATCCCGGTAAATATAGGTTGATTTAATCACTCCCAGAGTTATTAGTAAATTTGCTATAGGCCGTCTCTCTGCATGAAGCTTAATCACGTATGGTCGTTCAATAATTAAGGGCAGGATAACAGGAATCAAACGATAAAAACTCAGGGTTCCCAAATTGCAGTTAACCTCTGTTAAAAGACCTTTCAGGGGATATTTGGCTCTGATCTCTATTGCATTCACCCCCCCGCTGGCAACAACCAGGTCCTGGGTGAGATTATAATACCAACCCGATCCAGCCCGGGGCATTCCAACAGATAAGATCATTTGTTTATTCATTTAGTTTTTTCTTCCGATTTTCCGCAATTTGGCTGAGTATTAGTTTCTCGTCATTGGCTAAAAAGGATATTTCCAGTGAATTCCGTTGAGCCTGACGAATATGATCAGCTGTTAATCCTGCTGCAGGTGCCGCTTGTTCATATTCATGTCTAAGATTTATCCCACTAATACCAGGATCATCGGTATTGATTGTAGCCAGGATTCCCTCTTCTAAAAAAAACCGCAGCGGGTGCGAACTATACTTATCAACAACCCGGGTCTGGATATTGCTGGTCAGGTTGGATTCCAGTCCAATTTGATTTTCAGCCAGATACCTCATCAATACCGGATCCCTGGCAGCGCTGACACCATGACCAATCCGGTCTGCATTTAACTCCTCTACTGCCTGCCAGATACTATCTGGACCTGCTTCCTCCCCGGCATGGATTGTGATTTTCCATCCTGCAGATCGTCCTTCCTGAATATGGTCAACAAACAACTGTCCAGGATAATTCTTTTCGTCACCTGCCAGGTCCAAGGCAACGATCTGGTTTTTATACGCCAAAAGGGTTTCCAGCTCCTTCCAACCCAAATCCGGTCCATAGGTACGGCTGATAATTCCAATAAGGTTAACCTTGATGCCAAATTCACTCTGTCCTTGATTGACACCCTCTAAAACGGCTTCTACAACCCCTTCCGGGGATAAACCATGCGGTTCAGCCATGAACAGGGGGCTGAAGCGGAGCTCAATGTAGTCAATACCTTCCAGAGACGCATCCTCAACGGCCTCGTATGCAACCCGCCTGCAGGCATCGTAATCCGCCAGCACACCGATCATATATCTAAATTTCTCAATAAAAGCCATCACCCCTGGACGCGGATCTGTGATCTGAACATGGGGACGCAAACCTTCAAGATCATCAGCCGGAAGTGGAATTCCGTGTTTCTTCCCCAATTCCAAAATCGTCTCCAGGCGGATACTTCCATCAAGATGGCGGTGCAGATCAATCAGCGGAAGTGTTTCATCAATCATAGTCTTTCTCTCCTGTAATCCTGAAGGACGGTTTCTTTTTTCTTAAAGACCAATTATAATAAACAAAAGCAAGATTGGCTAAAGGAGATCTTTTAATGAGAAAGGCAATCGCATTCACATTCGGAGCAGTACTCGGGGGGGTCTTGGGGGGATTGGCAGCGCTGCTGCTGACTCCCTATTCAGGGAAGGAACTGCGCTCTACAATTCAACAACAAGTAGATGACATCCAAATTGAAATCAAAGAAGCTGCCCAAAATAAGCGCGCTGAACTTGAAAAACAGCTGGAAGTTTTAATCGAACGAAAAGAAGCTGAATAATTCCGGGAACCAGCTAAATAACTGAATTTGCGCCTCTGAACTAATTCTTTTCAACGAAATTAAAATAAAACACTCCCATATTCTTTAAACTGCACCCATTAGACAAGACACAAAAAGAAACACTCTGGAGATATCACATGGACAGACACCTAGTTTGATAGGGTGTCTGTCTTGTTTTCAATTGTATCCTCTCGTAGTTGTAAAAGTAAATATATTGATCAATAACCTCCTTAGTTTTCTTGAAAGAAAGGATCTTGAACTGCTGTAACGCTTCCTCTTTGAGGTGTCCGAAGAAGTTTTCCATAGGAGCATTGTCCCAACAATTTCCACGCCGAGACATTGAAGGAGTAATGTTATACTCCTTAGTAAGGACAAAATACCTTTGGGAAGCGTATTGAAGTCCTTGGTCACTGTGGAGGATCAGTCCATCAGTGACCTTTTCTTTAAGTCTGGCCTGCTTGAGGGTATCAGTAACCAGGCGAACAGACTGCTGGCGTCCTAGCTGATGAGCAACAATGAAGCCATCGAACAAATCTTTGATGGTGGAAAGGTACGACCATCCTTCTTGAGTAGAGATGTAAGTAATATCTGTGACCCATTTTTGGTTGGGCCTGTCTGCCTTGAAATCTCTATTGAGGATATTTTCATATCGATGATAAATATCTAATCTGTTCATTCTCTTGAAAACTTTACGTTTTCTGGCAATAGAGTGGATATTCATCTTGTTCATCAGGCGTAAAACGGCTTTGTGATTGATCCTGGTATTTGTGTTCTGCTGGATCCAGATAGTAATTCTGCGATAACCGTATGTTCTGCGAGACTTTTCCCAAACTTCCCTGATCATTTCCATTCGCTCAGCATCTTTATCCTTTTGATCCAGTTTTTTCCTCCAGACATAATATGCAGCTCGCGATATTTGGAAGAATCCACACATGTATTTCACTGGGAATTCTTCTCTGTAGTGATAGATGGCCCGATATTGCGCTTCGCGAGCATATATTGATACATATCGGTATGGTATTTTTTTAGCAAGGCATTCTCCATCCGCAGTCTCTCCATCTCGGACTGCTCTTTCCCTTTTTTCTTCCGGGGGCGCCCTTTGGGTTTGTTGAAAGCTTCGACACCTTCTCGTCGATACTGTCGAACCCAAACCTTTGCCCTATCCTCGCTTCGCAACTCTAATTCTTCTGTGATCTGTGTATATGTCTTGCGCTCCTCAAAGAACATCTCAATTGCCTTCAATTTCAAGTCTTTGGGATAATGTGTCATTCCCTTTTTCCCTGCCATAAAAAAACACCTCCTGTTTTTGATTCTCTCACAGGGGGTGTTTCTTTTCGTGTCTACTTTTTTGGGGTCAGTTCACTTAGAATGGGAGTGTTTCTGATTTATTCTTCTATCAACTCAAATTGATAATCAGCTTTTTGCCGGGTAAATCTGGTGGTCCCTGTAACCACCAGAACTACTTCCTGGACGCCGCCCTCTCCAATCGTAATTGGTATCTCTACTTGATTTTCCGCGGACAGTGATAAATATTCGACTCTTGGAGCTGCACCAAGGTGAATTAGCGCCAATCGGTAAGTTTGGGGCAGGGTATTTTCGATGCGGACAAAACCTTCATTGACCCATCCTCCATTATCTTCTTCAAAGTCTGCGGAGTATCCGATTTCAGGGATCGAGATATCATCCAGCAAGAATCCTTCACCGTGAACTGCAGCATCTGTTATATATTCAAAACGGACTTGAATTATCTCTCCAGCGTAAGCAGACAGGTCAACACTTTCCAATATCCAGCTGCCGTCACCTCCTGACAATCCGTTGTATCCCCACCCATAACTGTTGCCTGAAGGATCCTCTGAAATGGTTGACGGCGCTCTGATAATCCTCCATTCCCCGCCGTTTGTTGAAATTTCCAGGAACACATAATCATAATCCTCTTCAAGATCATACCAGGTCCAATAGTCCATGGTGATTGAGCCGGACACCTCACTAAAATCAAATTCACGGGTTAACCGCATATCCGATTGGTCCCCTTTATTGGACCAAAAAGCATATGATCCTGAATGTGGATATTCAGGCAGGAGCTGGACTGACTGCTGACCCTCAAATAGCAGCCTATAGGATCCCTGGCAGTTTAATTCAATATAATCAACCCCATACTGGTGGACATCTCTATAAACCACTCCAGTCGGGCATTGATTGATGCTCTCGGTGGGATAAAAAACCGGGGCATCCGGATAATTTGAATAGTCAAATCTATCGGTGACGTTATAGTCATCTTTAATATAGTTTGTTACCACCCAATCAAGAAAAAATTCATCTGCGGTTATTTGAGAACCGGTGTCAGGGTCAACTATTTCAAGATCCCGCAGCACTTTATCGACACTTTGCAGACCATTCAAATCATCGGATACCAATGCCTTGGTTGCTTCACTGCCGAACCGGTCCAGGAAGTAGGTTACAAAAAGAAAACTGGAACCGTAGTGGGGAGTGGTCGCATTGGGATCATTCGGCCAATCATTCAGCTGAGAATCTGGATTCTGGGCATACCAATAATCATGGGCCGGACCATCCCGGAGACCGGTCAGAAGTGTAGCCAGTTCGGAAAATCCCTCATTCAGCCATGAGGTTTCATTTCTATCTCGATACCAATGGATCATATGTTGAAACTCATGAGCCAAAACACCATAGGTATATCCTTCAGTTAAACCCGCAATATCAGCACTAAGCATAAAGGTTTCATGGGCATTGGAGTACTCATGTACCAGCGGGTGGTATTCATTAATCGAGGCATAATAGCCAGCTATGCCGACTCCCAAACCTCTAGCGTAAATCACATAAAGATGGGGATCTTCATCAACTCCCGGGGTCCATTCTGAACCAAAGAATTCCTGATTGGTCGGATAAATATTATCCTCAAATTCTGCGGCTAAATCGTCAAGCGCCTTTACAGAAAATTCAACGCCATCTTCAATCCAAAAATACAGGTGATCGGTCACAGCGGCCAGGGTTGTCTCAACCTGGAAATTTTCGGCTGTATCCACATCAGTCACCCAAAAAGTTTCCTTCTCGCCAACTTGCCGATCCAGGTCTTCCACCGGCAGGGTCAGGGGAATGTTTTCTTTTCCCTCCAACCGGTAGGCGATATCGATTGGATCATTGATCGGGATCTCCGTATTCAACAAAGCCTCCAATGTGTGAGAGAATTGGACTGGGTGAATTTGGGCAACAGGTGCAGGATTACTGATTTCACCTTTCTGCAGCCAGGCATTGATTCCGTATCCAAGTACACCGCATGCCAGGCAGGAAAAGCACAAAACAATGACAGCCAAAACAATGAAAATAATAAGTAGTAGTTTCTTGTTCAGGATAGACTCTCCTCGGATTGATTTTTAGATTTAGTAAATACTGCAAATGCAGCCGTGATCAAACCAAACACAATCCAGGGATTTGGGATAGCAAATGAATCAAACGAAAAAGTATCACCTAAAAATGCCGTAATACCCAGGATTGATGCAATTCCCCAAAACCTTTCTTCCTTATCTTTCGACAACCATAAATATAACGCTCCTGCTGTCAGAATCAACAAAAATACGAAAAAAATCACTCCCCCGACCAGACCAGTTTCTGCCAGGATCCTAAACAAAAATTGCTTAACAGATATTACCCGGATTCTGCCAGGAATCGGGACAATATGCCTAAGCAATTGGGGGGTACTTATCAGCTGCTGATAGGGAATAAATCTAGAAAAATATAGAGTAAAATTCCCTAGTCCGACACCAAAAACCGGATGGCTTAAAAAGATCAGCCACGCAGTCTCCCAATATGTCATCCGAGATCCAAATCCGATGTAGTTGAAATATTTCCGCAGGTCAAAGTCATCTGTAATAGTGAAATATTCCCACATCCGGGAGATATAATTGCTCTGGGTTCCCAGGACAAAAAATAAAACCAAAAACCCTCCAACACTAAGGAGGATTAAAATCAGACGGTGTTTACGAAGTGTTTGGGCAAGAAGAAATTTTTCCTGACCCGATTTATTCTCTTTCTGCGTCTTAAGTTGAGGTCCAAAGATCTTCAGCAGAAAACCAAATCCGATCACCCCTACTCCAAAAATTAAACCCGTTCGGGAAAGCGTAAAAGCAAGAATAGCGATCGTCCAAACAAAAAGGATTTTTTCAATCGTGATCCATTTCCAACGCCACTTGAATACCGTGTAGTCTTCCAGGCTTGCTCCTAAGACTAACGGCAGCCAAATCACAACCAACTGGTCGGCAAAAGCACT
>JBARSJ010000149.1:0-2435 GCA_049644685.1 Anaerolineales bacterium | reverse complement strand
AATATGGATCGGTTGGTGAATATTGATAAGCCGGATAGTTACTGAGGTCATGTCTTACTGAGCTTTGAGCAAAAACAAGATGCTCAATCACGTTTGCCTTTCCATTCGAAGTCTGTGAAACAAGGTCTGCTGACGAAAGGATAAAACCGAGAATTACTAATGCTAACAAAGATTTCTTAAACATCTTCCCCCCTTAAAATTGATTTTCAGTTTTACCTTATCAAATGAAACTTGAACTTCTTAATCTCATAAATCCCCCAGACAATCTGAGCAAGACCAAACATGAAGAGGTCCTAGAAATTGCTCAATTGCTTAGTCTCGGTCATAAAAAATTGCAGGAATCACCAGGTCATTTGAAATTCGCCCTTTATGTTTCTGACCATTCTGATCAACATATTTTGCTATCACGTAGTACCTGACAGTACCATGAACTGGGCTTTTAAAATCCCTTTTACTATGACGAAGAGTTGGCTCTATAAAGCCAGTTTCCTCAAGCCCCTCTAGATCAAATTGCAGAGCAGCCCCCCATAGGGGATAATCATGTAACCCTCCCTCGCCACTTCCCAGAAGATTCGCAATATTTACATTACATTCGATTTTACCGCTTGGATGGAGACTGGAAATAAAACTTTCAATTGGCCTGTTAATGTTATACTGGAGTTTAACTGAACCCATATATGACCTTGTTACTTCTACTTTCTGTTGGCTTTGATACGCAATGGTTACAAGCGGAATGTTTGTCCCTGGCTCATACAAGTTCTCCATTGGGGTGGTTGCACAACAGATAAAGCTAATAACTGATAGTTTAAGTACAAATATCATAATATAGATTTTCGTAATTCCCTTCATTACTGCCTCCTCACTAGCAATATTAGTTCCAATGGCGCTGATTTAATCTTGCGCATAAAGCAACTCATCTTAGCTGTAATATTAAACATAGAAAATTATGTATCTTTGAGTGTCAGAAAAAAGTAAACAATATCAAGGCTTGCGCGCACTCCTTGATTCTCATTTCACAGTCATTCCCTATGATATTAGCAAGGCCTAAATCCCTGGTTTAACAAGAAACAGATCGGCCAAGACTTCAACCCATGCATTAACAGCAGGGTCAATCGAAACAACTAAAACGGAATTGCCTGATTACTTTAGGATTTCAGAAACTGCCCATTCACCTGACTCGGTTCTTACAAGCATTACCTCTTGATGTTCATCAATTTTAACTTCAATGTTTGCCACAAAACCTCCCTGATTCAATCTTGGGCTGAATTTGGGGCAGCACCTTATGTCCGACAAATGGCCTGAATCACACCATGCCTCGACTCGTTCACCACTAGACAACAAAATTACCAGTTTATCCCCAAATACCATGTTCGTTATTTCGTCGCCTGAAGCGATTTCGCTGAATGGCGCCCTGGCTTTAACCGCGACTATCTCTCCCTTGATCTGCTTTTCTCCTGAGCATCCAAATGACATAAATGCAGCAGCAACGCCGATCACCAAGGGCACAATTCCACGAAAAAACAAACCCATATTAGCTCCCGATACGCACTCAGATATATCTGTGGTCAATAAACATAGACTTGAGTTGTCACCTCATTAGAATTCCCGAGTCCTGTCCCAGAAATTCTGCCACTAACAGTAAACAATCCTTTTGTCCTGATCTTCTCGGTAACATCCAGGGAATAAAGCATTATGTATCCAGCCTGGATTGTTCGACTGTATTTCTTATAGAATCGAGTGCCACCGTTCTTATACATCAATTCCAATTCTACTTTTATGGGCACATCTTTATAGCTGTAGTTTACTGCCGAAAAAACAATGTCCCATTTTTGAGCACTGCTCCATTGGGTGCAGAAGTCAAGGATTGCCCAGTCGGATTGACTTGGAAAGAAGTTTGCCAATCCAATGCAAAGTGCTTTAACGTAAGGATGTGACGCTGCTTGCGTAGACAGAGAATCAGTTGGCACAATACCTAAAACCACCTCATTCAACTCCAATGCTTCTTCCTCAATTTCTTGGCTTCTCATCGGGATAAAAACCAAAAGCAAAACCATGGCCGCAAACAGGACTCTCTTCATTTAAGCCTCCTTAAAATTAACAGAAATAGTAATAGAAACAGCACGGAAATTAGGACTGGCACCTGTTTCGAAATCTTCATAATCCTATTGACTTCATCCTGGTTATAAAATAGAAGAGCGTTGTCCCCAGAGTGTCAGAAAAAAGTAATTAGAAAGTAAAGGATCATCAAGATGGAGGGAGAGGTGCGGCCTTGATGGCTTGTTCAGGTCTGGGCTACTGGATCATTCACTGCCGGATTCCCATGAATGACTTCCCTTGAACATATGTCCATTCTTGAGATTACCAGTAACCGTGATCTCCGGTGTTTCCTTCGAAAATGATTTCTTGAACAGATCTCTTCTATTTATGTTTATCAC
>JBARSJ010000148.1:0-1676 GCA_049644685.1 Anaerolineales bacterium | reverse complement strand
TCTCCGCAGGAGGCTTCTATTTGTAAGGCATCGAACATCACATATACTAAGCCTTAAGAGCTCGATTTCAAGAAACCTTGGGGTTAGTATGTCAGTCGGGGAAATTAAAAAACTTGAATGTAAAGATCTCGTGAGTACCGAATTCTATACCAAAATTGATCAGGCTACAAGTCGTAAACCTTCCGTTCTATCCAGATCTATTCTTTCAAGGAGGAATTTTTCAAAGATTGAGTCTTTAGAGGAATCCGAGAGAAATTCGGGGAACGTATTTCGGAGTGCGATAGCAACTACCTGTTCTGAAGGCGAGAAGTCTGATCGAAGTGTTCTGAACCAGGAACCGAAAGAAGAAAAAACAAGTTGGGGGAATGCCGCTGAGAGGTATTGCAAAAGGCCCTGTGCGATCAAACCGGTCTGAACATATCTATGATAAGCATCTATTTTTCTTCTGACGGCCTGCCGATATGCTTCTGGCTTTTTATGAAGATATTGATTTCCTGAAAATCTTTTGATTGGCTTCATTGTTTTCATCCAGAAATGATATGCGTAAGTCCCGAGGACTCGAATGGCTTGTTTGAAAGACAATTCGATTTTAAACCTAAGGCCATATAGCCGTATGATTTCCAAGGCTGGCAACCCCAAATCCGTACACATCAGAATGCATCTACCCCGCACGGGATGAATCACCACCACAAAGCGAACAAGAATGCCCACCGGTCGCCAGATAAGGTCAACGGAGCGGAATCGGATCTGCGTTCTTTTTTCACGGTAAACCGGACTTGAAGCTGTCTGCATAGTATCAGGATCATCAAACAAGCTTTTGAGTTTTACTTTTTTACCATATATTCGAGGTCGTCCGCGCCTCTTATTATTGGAATTTGGGGAAGCGGGGTAATAGGCCACGGCATTACTTCTCACCCGCGTAATCAAGTGATTTCCTTTTTTGAGGAGTTTTTTAATGATTTTGCCGGTAGCGTAATAGGCATCAGCGATAAAATAAAACGGTTCACTAATTTTCAGGGATTCTATAAGGGATACCATCTTGTCCAGGAGGGTTCTTTGGTCCCGGTTTGAAAAGACCAGGCCTTCATGGATTCGGCTGACAAGAGGTACGGCAAACACATTGTTTAAGGCACCGACCAGGATGCCAATGGCTTGAAAGGAATGCCCCATAATAAAGGGGGATTTTGAGTTAGAATCGGATTGTTGATGAAGGCCTTTCACAGCAGGCATTTTCTTGCCTTCCTTAGGTATTTTGATGCCATCTCCCACCAGAAGAAGTCGACCGTTTACCCGTAGGATATTGGGGAAGATCTTAAGAACGGTTTGGAGCCAAGTATGTGTAAGCTTATCCAGTTTAAGACCGCTCCCATGATAAAAATCTAAGATACGGTCATAACAAATGCCCTTGAGTCCGAGAGCTCGGACAATGCTCGTGACTCCCAAGAAATCTCTCCTGATAGTGATCCCTGCCAAACAGGTGACAAACCAAAGGAATGTTCTCATCCGTGCACATGTTGGTCGCAGCATCAGGACGGCATTGAACCAATGGGCCCATAGTTTCATTTTATCCTCCTTAAAAAAAGGGTTGACATATGGTATAGCATATATATGCTATACCATATGTCAACAAAGAAACTCAAACAAATTGAAAATAAGATTCAAAGGATAAAGGATGA
>JBARSJ010000147.1:0-7434 GCA_049644685.1 Anaerolineales bacterium | reverse complement strand
GCCGACCTGGACACCTTCTCCTTCTCCCTAGGTAGAGATTTTAGAGATACCTGCTGCTGTACAAAGAGAGATATAAATTAATCATCGAAGTTCCCAGGATGATTGAGCTGCTAAAATATCAACTTTCCAGAGACCGCTGATTTGACAACGGTTTCTGTGTTTAACAGTGAGCAGCTTGATTGACTGAGATTAATAACCCTTACAAAGAGCTCTGCTGAATTCCAGCAGAGCTCTTTGTTTTTTGATTAAATTTCCGTGTTTTTGGGCAATATTAGATTATTAATTGTCATTAAATAGCGTTCAGGAGTGGTTATAACGCCTTGGGAGCGATAAAAACGGCAAAGCGCAGTATGAGTGTGTAAAACCAGGATTTATTCCCTAGTATGGAGATTCTGAATCTCCGAAAAAATTTCCTTGTTTGTGGAGGGAAAGAGTTCAGAAAACCTTTAGGATGTCCAGGTCTCCTTCAAGACCCGGAGCCAGTTCTGATAACAGATTTGCTCCAGTGCTGAGGGTGAAAAACCATCCTCAATTAGAAGCTGAATAAGCCCGGGAAATCCAGATACATCACCCAATTCTGAAGGGATCAAGGTGCCATCCAGATCGGATCCAAAAGCTACATGTTCCGGACCGATTAAATTTGCTATATAACGAATATGATGGATAATCGATATGATCGGAGCATCTTCTTTTGGCCTGCTCTCACCATCCAAGTCGTTGACTGAAAAAATCACCCCAACCACACCATTTGTTTCGGCGATTGCTTTCAGCTGTTCATCAGTCAGGTTTCTGGCTTTGGGGATCAAGGCGTGGGCAGCAGTATGGCTGGAAACAAGCGGGGCTGTGGAAAGGGAGGCAGTATCCCAGAACCCTTTTTCATTCAAGTGGGCCAGGTCTATTAGAATGCCCAGCTCATTGCAGGCTCTAACCAGATTTTTTCCTTCCTCTGTTAACCCTGGCCCTGTATCGGGAGACCCGGGATATTGAAAAGGAACACCAAAACCAAATTTATTCTGGCGGCTCCAGGTGATGCCTAGCGAACGCATCCCTTTTTCATAAAACAAGGAAAGGTTCTCAAGAGAAGGCAGGATCGGTTCTGCGCCTTCCAGGTGGAGCACAGCTGCCATAATTTCATGTTCCAGGCAATACTCCAGATCCTGGCTGCTGGTTACAATCTTGAATTTTCCTTCAGAGTCATTTTCGATCTTATCCAGCAGACTGATCATATCCAGGGCTGATTGATGAGCATATTCATACTCGAGAGGTGGCGGGAATGAGACAGAATACCCATCGTCGGTCAAGATAGTCCGTTCTTTTGCTGTAGGCACTGAGGGAGGATTGGAAGTATAGACTGCAAAAAATCCTCCCATAAATCCAGCTTGATGGGCACGGGGATAATCCAGGTGCCCTTCTCCCCGATCAAGGAATGCCCGGGAGTTCAGGTGATCTCCGGTTTTGTTAATTTTATTTAGAATATCGTTATGTCCGTCAAAGAATTTCATAGTAAATAACATAGGATACGGTTTCCTTCAAGGAAACCGTATCCTCTTAACCCGAGGAATCCAGTCCCTCTTAAAATGCTTCTGCCTCATCATCTGATCGGTCAAATTCAATCAATTCTCCGGAGGTGGTAAACACAGTTCTTTCACAGATATTGGTCACCCGATCAGCTCCTCGCTCAAGGTTGTGAGCGACCCAGAGGTGGAAAGTTGCCCGGTCGATAATGTCCTGATCGTTGATCATTAAATCCAGCAGTTCCTGATACACCTTGTTATAGAGAATATCAACTTGATCGTCTTCTTTGGGGATGGACAAAGCAGTTTTCTCGTCCAGTTCTACAAAAGCCCCTATTGCCCGACCCAGCATATCCGCAGTCAGCTCAGCCATTTTGGAGAGATGAACCAATTGCTGAAGCGGTTTTTGATCTCCCAGGCGCATGGCAATGCGGGCAATCCCCTTTGCGTAATCTCCTATGCGCTCTAGTTCTCCTGCGATGTCAAGGATTGAGGCAAGAATTCGGAGGTCAATCGCCATTGGCTGTTGGGTTGCCACTGTGATCAAGGCACTTGCTTCAAGTTCGTATCTTTTTTTGTTAATGACCTGATCATTGTTATATATTTTTCGAGCTAATTCCAAATCACGCTGTTGGAGAGCAGCAACTGAGCCCAGGATAGCTTGTTCTACAATACCACCCAGTTCTGTAATTACTGCGAAGTGGTCCTCGATTTTCCTGTCTAAAGTTTCTCTGATTTCTCTTGGCATAATAAACCTCTTTACCCTGTTTCCAGGTGTGTAAACAAAGTGAGACCTAATAAACAAATCAATAGGATAACGTTATCCAAATCTCCCCTGAATATAATCCTGGGTCCGTTGATCCTGGGGATTGGTGAACATTTTATCTCCTGATGCAACCTCAACCAGGGCCCCTTGCAGCAGGAAAGCTGCTAAATCTGCTGTCCTGGCTGCCTGCTGGACTGAATGGGGAACAAGTATTATTGTATAGTCTTGTTTCAGGCCCTGGAGAGATTCTTCAACTTTTCCCGTAGAAATGGGATCCAACCCAGAGGTCGGTTCATCGAGCAAAATCACCTCAGGTTCCAGGGCGAGAACCCGAGCCAGGCACAGACGCTGCTGTTGACCTCCTGAAAGGGCAATTGCCGGTTCATCCAGGCGATCTTTCACCTCATCCCAAAGAGCTGCTTGTTGTAAGCTGTTCTCAACTAAGCCCTTAATCCGGGCGTTGTCCTTTTCCCCGGCAACTTCCAGCCCGTAGGTCAAGTTTTCCCGGATGGAAAAAGGAAGGACTACCGGTCGGGCAAAGACCATCCCCACTTTTCGTCTTAAAGCAATCACGTCAGTTTTTGGACTCAGAATGTCTTCCTCATCCAGAAGGACTTTGCCTTCCTGCTGGATTACATCAGCTAAATCATTTAATCGATTGAGAACTCTTAGTAAACTGGATTTTCCTCCCCCGGCGGGACCGAAAATGACAGTGATTTGATTGGCGGGGATGTCCAGAGAGATATTTCGTAATGACTCCGTTCCGTCAGAATATTGAAGGGAAAAATTTTGAATCGATATTTTGTTCATATTTCTGCAGTTACCACTGCCGTCGGGCTCGTGCCCTTGACCGTATTGTAGTGGCGATTATATTCATGCTGAGTACAAATACCAGAAGCACCAGGGCGGTCCCATATTGAATTTTTATCGGCATACCTGGAACTTGAGTTGAAATCACAAAAAGATGGTAGGGAAGTGCCATTGTTGCGTCTAAGGGAGAGGATGGCAAGCGGGGAAGGAAAAAGGCAGCAACAGTAAAAAGGATAGGTGCGGTTTCACCAGCTGCCCGTTCCAGCCCCAGTATGACACCGGTTAAAATTCCGGGTAGAGCTTGGGGCAAGATTATTTTTCGGATTGTCTGCCATTTCGTTGCCCCAACAGAGATGCTTACAGTGCGGAATGCCTGCGGGACTGATTTTAATGCCTCTTCTGTAGTGCTGATAATAACTGGCAAAGTCATGATGGAAAGTGTGAGAGATCCAGCTAATATACTTGTTCCAAATTGCAGGAAAAGGACAAACAACCCCAATCCAAATAAACCGTAGACAACCGAGGGGATCCCCGCCAGGTTGATAATAGCAATCCGAATTAATCGAGTTGCTTTGTTATCAGGAGCATATTCTGAAAGGTAAATCGCCGCTCCTATTCCTATGGGAACCGCGAAAGCAGCTGTCCCCAGGGTCAGGTAAAACGTGCCTACAATTGCTGGCCAAATGCCTCCTTCCCGCATACCTCCGCGGGGAATTCCGGATATAAATTCCCAGTTAATTGCTGGTGCGCCCAAAACAAGAATATATATCACCACTCCGGCAATGGGAATGATTGTCAAAAAAGTCATGATTGTCAGCAGGCTGAAACCAAACCGCTGCTGTCTGTATCTGAGGTTAGAAGAAGATTTCATAAGTTAGGAGAGAATCCTTTCTTGCCGTTTCTTTTGACGAAACACTACTGCCGAAGCTGTGATATTTACGACCAGCGAGATCAGGAACAGAACAATACCGATGAGGAACAACACATGATAATGTACGCTGCCGCTGGCAACTTCACCCATTTCAGCAGCTATTGTTGCTGTCATAGTTCTGACTGGTGAGAATAGATCACTGATTCCCTTCGGTAAGATAGGGGCATTACCGGTAACCATCATAACCGTCATGGTTTCCCCAATAGCCCGGCCAACCCCCAGCATAATGGCGGTAAGAACGCCTGAACGGGCAGCAGGCAGGGTAACTCTCCAAATTGTCTGCCATTCTGTAGCGCCGATAGCAAGCGAAGCATCCCGGAATGATTTGGGGACAGCGTCGAGGGCATCTTCAGCAACAGAAACCACAGTGGGGATGGCGATACCTCCCAGCAGGATTGATCCGGTAAGTGCTGTCAATCCGGTGGGAAGTTCCAATAATTTCCGTAGAAATGGAGATAAGATCAGCATACCTAAAAAACCCAAAACAACTGAGGGAAGTCCGCCGAGAATTTCAATGAAGGGTTTCATCAATTCCCGGATCCAGCGCGGTGCAATTTCAGATAAATAAACTGCTGTGCCAATTCCGAAAGGAACGGCTATTAAAATTGCTCCCAGAGTGATAATGATGGATCCTCCAATTAACGGAAGAAGACCAAAATAATCCTCTATCGGGTACCAGCGGGAAGAAAACAAAGTTGTCAGACTTACTTTTTGGATAGCAGGCAAACCTTCCAGGAGCAAGAAGATGAATATCATTCCCACAAATACAATCGCTGAGTACCCTGTACCCTTGATAAAAACAGTGATAAATGCTTCACGCCTTGATTTACTTTTATCCATATCTATTGAAAACACTACAAATTGCTACTTGTTTTTTGGTCATTCTTAGCCAACTAATCTAAGATTGGCACAAAACCGAGTTCGGTGACAATTCTTTGAGCTTGTTCTGAGAGTATCCAATCCAGATAGTCTGCGATAGCGCCAGCAGGTGTACCGTTGGTATACATATATAAATCTCTGGCGATCGGATATTTTCCACTATTTACTGTGTCTGAAGAGGGCAGGATATATTCCTTGCTATCAACCGCGGACACCCCGATGACTTTCATCTCATCCGTTACATATCCAAGTCCATCGTACCCGATTGCGTTTGGATTTTGCCTGATTTCAGCTCCGATTCCCTCAGAGGAAGGCAGGAGTAATGTATCAGGGGAAAAAAGCGTTTTATTATCTTTATCGCCCAACCTGACTACTTCTTCTAAAAAATAGACATGGGTTCCGGAATTTGTTTCTCTTGAAAGGCAGACAATTGGCCGATTTTCTCCACCAAGCTCCTGCCAGTTATTAATTTTTCCACTGTAGATGTCTGAGAGCTGCTGCAAAGTCAAGTTGTTAACCGGATTTTCCAGGTGAACAATAATGGCGATAGCATCTCTGGCTATGACAAATTCCACCGGATCTGATCCGTTGGCTATGGCGCTTTCTTTCTCTTCGATTTTCATTCGTCGTGAGGCATTGGCGATATCTACTGTCCCGTTAATTAGGGCGGCAATCCCTGTGCCAGAACCACCACCTGTGACCGAGAGTCTCACGTCGGGATTTATTTTTTGGTATTCTTCCGCCCAGGCGAGGGCAAGATTGACGATGGTATCTGATCCCTTGTTTTCTATGGTCGTGAATTGGGCAGCCGTATTTGCTGGGGACCCTGGGAGAAGAGAACAGCCTGGTGTAAACAAAAAGAGAATAGAAAAAACCAGGAGGATAACACCGGAAGACTTCATTTCTTCGATTATATTCTGAAAAAGGAGGGGCAACAAGTAACAACAGCCGCTGGCGAGATTTCAAATTGGATTTAATACTGCGGCTGTTTTTTGGCTTAATTGTTTTTTATAGTAGATGGAAAGGTGGAGCTTACTTTATCTTAGATATAAAATTTTGTTTCCGATTGGTAAATAGTATATAATTTTCGATATGGCTGCCAAGAATAATACCTTCACTATCAGGGATCTCAATTTTTATTATGGATCTTCCCGGGCCTTGAGTCAAATAAACATGGATATAGATCCTTGTCAGGTAACTGCGCTAATTGGTCCTTCGGGCTGCGGCAAATCAACATTCTTGCGCTGCTTAAATCGAATGAACGACACAATTTCCGGCACCAGGCTTGAGGGGCAGGTTATTCTGGAAGGACAAGACATCTATGCCGAGGAAATGGACCTGGCTCAACTCAGGCAAAAAGTAGGGATGGTATTTCAAAAACCAAACCCTTTCCCAAAATCTGTATTTGACAATGTTGCTTATGGACCTAGAGTACTTGGGTATTCAAGAAAAAAGAGCGACCTGACGGAAATTGTGGAGAAAAGTTTAAGGAGAGCTGCCCTGTGGGAGACCGTAAAAGATAGTTTAAATGAGGATGCCTTTAGTTTATCTTTAGGTCAGCAGCAGCGGCTTTGTATTGCAAGAGTCCTGGCAGTAGAAGCAGAAGTGATCTTGATGGATGAACCCTGTTCAGCGCTGGATCCTATTGATACCCGGAAAGTAGAAGATTTAATCCGGGAGTTACGAGAACAATATACGATTGTGATCGTCACTCATAATATGCAGCAAGCAGCTCGTGTCTCAGATCAAACAGGATTGTTTTGGCTGGGTGAATTAGTTGAGTTTAATCCTACAGAAAAATTGTTTACCAACCCTGATCATGAGTTAACTGAAGCTTACATAACTGGCCGGATGGGGTAAGGATATAGTTATTCTCCTTTTCCAATCTAATCCGGAATATTTTTAGTGATATTCAAAACCAAAACCCTCGGATAGATATACGTCCGGGGGTTTTGATATTTTGAGCTGGCTGGACTTAGAAAATTTAGGGCAGGGGGGTGAAGCTGTTTATAGCAGCCTCATATGATATGTACGGGAGGAAGGAATATAAGTTTTTATGGTTAACTTGGAACAAGGAACAAAATAGGTCATTGTTACGTCATTAACATAATCGAAACTTACAGAAAATGGAAATAATAGATGACTGAGAAACCTATGGTAACGATAAGATTCGTAATCTTATTTTGTGTTTTGACCTTGTTGGTTGCCAGTTGTGCGGAACAATTTGCCGATACACCTTCACCTACCTTGACATCACTTGATACAGCAGTAAAGAACAAACTGACCAGTGAAAAAACGGCAACCGAATCCCCGCAGGAAACGGAGACAACTGTACCTACAGAGACAATCGTTATATCCACGGAGAAACCTGCAGCGACTGATCCACAGTTGTCTTCGAAAACCCCACTAGTCGGTATAGGAGTAGGGGAAGCAGAAATGATCGCCAAGGTCATAGCGCACCTGGCTGTAAAATTAGGTGTGAGTGAAGAGGAGATCACCATGGTCAGCGTGGAAGCAGTTATCTGGCGCGATGC
>JBARSJ010000146.1:0-26812 GCA_049644685.1 Anaerolineales bacterium | reverse complement strand
TGCATCATCTCTTAATCCATACAAGCAGTAGACTGGAACGGGTGGTTCATTATGCAGTAATTCAAAAGCAGCATTTTCAAAAGGCACCAACAATAAAGAACCTGGCGATAATGCAAATCCTCCCCGGCATTTACCCAATCCGCTTTGATTCAGCCAGGCACATCCATTGATTGCTCCATCCCCTCCGATCGATGCTCCGGCTGTCATGATTAAGCTGGGGTCAACTCCTGTTAACCCAGCAGCTGTCGTTATCGCTGCCTTAATATCCAGCAGCCATTCTGTCGGCAAGTAATGTTGGCATCCGCCAGTACATTCACGAAAGGTAAAGGTGAATACACCTATAGATATGCCAGAGGTGTTTTCAGGATACCAAACGGAAGATTTCCAGGATTTATTGTAATCCGATGTCCGGACCAATTCGGACCTATTTTGAAGCCATAAAGCTATCTCAGTCCATTCCTCCTGGTCTCCCCTCATCCAGTGCATTAATATCATCAAGGGTGCCGGATTGGAATCTGCAGGATAATAAATACCCGAAAGTACCTGCCCGTCATCAGCAGTAAATTCTATCTCCAGGGGTGAAGGGTCTAATATCACAATTGGCGTAAGTGTTGGCGTAAATGTGATTGTTGGGGGGATAGTCGCTGTAGGCTCAGGAGTTTCAGTGGCTGTTGCGGTAGGCACTGGCGGTGTTTCACTAGACACCAGTTGATCTGTAACCTGATCATTAATTAAACTGCAGGAGGATATGAAATAACAAATAATTAAAATACAAATCTTTATATATTCTCGGGGCATTTAAACCTCTATTTACCCTCATTCTAAAGGGTAATTATTGTCTAAATTATACTCTTTTGCCCCTAGTTTAGCCTATTCTCCAACTATCATTTCCGATAGGGGGGGAAAATAATAATTGGACAATTCATCCAATCGGGAGTATAATTTCACAGTCAGCTAGCGGAAACCGTAGCTGATATTATTTTGTCAGGTTCAACCATCCACTGTAGGAACATGAGGAAGTCCCAAACCTATGAAAAGCAATCAACGCTGGATTATTCCAATCCTCATCCTTCTTGCCATATCTATTTATATCAACCTCCCCAATCACCCTGGGATTCACCTTGGTAATTTCAACAAAGAGATAAAAACTAGATTGGGGTTGGATCTAGTAGGCGGTGTGCAAGCGTTACTTGAGGCTGATTTACCCGCAGATGTTGAGATCTCCCAAGAAAACATGCAAACAGCCCGGGGGATAATTGAAGACCGGGTTAACGGTTTGGGAGTCAGTGAAGCCGTCGTGCAAATCGCTGGAGACCGCCGTATCCTGGTTGAGCTGCCAGGGGAGCAGGATCCTGAACAAGCACTATCAACAATCAAGGAAACAGCTCTCCTGGAATTTGTTGATTTTGGGGATGTTTCAGCTCAGGATGTATCCCTTCTCTACACCACCAAAATAAAAACAGATTATCAAACTTCAAATGATGCTGAAGACCTCTCTCCAGACAGTCCAACCGATCCTGTGTTTCACACCGTGATTACTGGCGCGTCGATCAAACAAGTAGGTGTCACAACCGATGCGCTTGGCAATCCCCAGGTCCTTTTTGAATTGACCCCGGAAGGATCAATAATCTTCAGCGAATTTACTGCTGCCAACGTCGGAAAAATGTTGGCGATTGTATTGGATAAAGAAGTGATTTCTTCCCCCGTAATAAATGAAGCAATTACCGGCGGACAAGGATCAATCAGTGGAAACTTTACAATTGAGACTGCTAATAATTTAGCGATTCAGCTGCGATACGGATCCCTGCCGATTCCATTAAAAGTGGTTCAAACACAAACAATTGGACCAACGTTGGGAGAAGACTCGCTGGATAAAAGTCTAATCGCAGGGATCATTGGTATGGTTGTAGTGATGGTATTTATGGCTCTCTACTACCGTCTTCCGGGGCTCATTGCTGATCTTGCCTTATTGATGTACGCCCTGGTAACCTTCGCTGTCTACCGCTGGATTCCAGTAACCCTAACTCTCCCCGGCATCGCAGGATTTATTCTCAGTCTCGGGGTTGCAGTTGACGCAAATGTGTTGATTTTCGAAAGGATGAAAGAAGAATTACGCAGAGGCCGGACCATCCAACAGGCAATATCTCTCGGTTGGGACCGAGCCTGGCCCTCGATCAGGGATTCCAATTTGTCAACGTTAATTACTTCGGCGATCCTGTTCTGGTTCGGCAGCACTTTCGGCGCCAGCATCGTAAAAGGATTTTCACTGACATTGGCAATCGGTGTTTTGGTCAGCTTGTTTACAGCTGTTACTGCAACACGGACATTCCTGCACCTTATGTTGGATAAAATCAAAGCTGCGGATCGACCAGAACTGTTTGGAGTGTAATAAGGAACCCATGTTAAATATTGTAAAACACCGTTATCTTTATTTTTTCATTTCCCTGATCGTCATCCTCCCGGGCATTGCAGCGCTGCTAGTTTGGGGTTTGCCAACCGGAATTGATTTCTCGGGAGGGAGTATGCTAGAAATTAAGTTTGAAAGCGCCCTGCCCTCTTCGGAGAATGTGCTTGAAATCTTAACCGAGTTTGGTTTTCCTGACGCCAAAATTCAGACAGCTGGTGATGATAAGTTAATCATTAGAACAAAATCAATGAGCGAGGGCGCTGAGGTATCAATCTTAGCAGAAATTGAATCCCGTTTTAATACAAATGTTGTTCTGGATCGATTTGAGAGTGTTGGTCCCTCAATTGGGAAAGAGGTTGCTCAACGGGCCGCCGGAGCAGTCGGTTTAGCTGCCCTGGGAATTCTGGCTTATATCACTTATGCCTTCAGAGGAGTGGATCATGCCTTCCGCTACGGAGCGGCCGCCATCATGGCTATGCTCCATGACGTGATCCTGGTATTGGGAGTGGAGTCCATTCTGGGTCATTTTCTGGGCTGGGAAGCAGATGCGCTATTCTTGACCGCGCTGCTGACGGTGATTGGGTTTTCAGTTCACGATTCTATTGTTGTTTTTGACCGTATCCGGGAAAATGAACGGCTCCACCGCCAATTGGACTATGAAACACTTGTTAATCACTCTATCGTCCAGACTCTGGATCGTTCGATCAACACCCAATTAACCGTGATGCTTACTCTGCTTGCCCTGGTATTATTTGGAGGAAGCACAATCCGTCATTTTGTTGTAATCTTGCTGATTGGAGTCTTTTCCGGGACTTATTCTTCCATCTTCAATGCAGCGCCGATCTTGGTAGTATGGGAGAATAAAGAGTGGAAGTCCTGGTTTAAAAGGACTCCAGCGTAAGCTTTCCATGGTACCAAAAAACATAAAAGTCCTTGCCTGATAAAAATCAGGCAAGGACTTTTTTTTCTATTGATATCATTGCCTATTTCTGCATATCCAGATACGGTGGTTGTTCAAAATTCTCATCATCGTTGAAGTTAATATCAATAGTCGCACCCCCACTCACCTCAACGTTATTTCCGATCAATTGTGTGTTAAATGTTGGATTGGTTCCAGAAGTTCCCGAGAAAAATAAGTCGCCGTCAGGTGCGTACACTGTACCCAGGTAAAAAGATGTGCTGTTCCCGGTTATGCTAATCGTGTTTGAATTGCCGTTGGCCAGGTAGAAGAGAATTCCAGGCACCGCGGGAGAAGGATCCGGGCTTTCCTCGGGAGCTCGGAGATCAACCGGGGAGACGTTTCCGTTGATTGTTACTCCACCATCTAAGAGGAAAATTGTAACACCGTCCCCTTGAACCCCTCCCCCGTTCATATTAATACCTTGAGAAGCGGTTATACAATACAACCCAGGATTCAAAGTTAAAGCACCCCCGGTCCAACTAATATTGCTATATATCCCGGGTTCAAGGGTTGCATCACCGCTGTTCGGCACTGTCCTATTTGGCAGCCCGGAACAATCCGGTTCGGCTACAATTAAAGAGTGGTCTGGTAATTTACTGGGAATATACTCCGGGGCAGGATTTATGTTAGTCAAGGTACCTGTTGAAGAACCTGCAAAACCCACTCCCCCATAATTAACTGTGACATTAAAACTTGTTCCATTCCCGGTTAAACAACCGTTGGACCATACGCCGCCTCCTGTCACAGTAGTTGTACTGGTGCCTGAAAAAATAACTCCGTTACTGTTTCCAGAGCAAGCGCTTTCATTGAGAGCAATGATAGCTTTTCCGAACGCTATTGGTGCTGGAGGATAAACCCGGGTAACTGCTTCAACCTCATTTCTTAATGGACCATCATATATCAATTGGGCAAAGTTAGTAGTAGTATCTCTGGTGATTTTGGTGTTGATGTCAAAATGTTTATCCAGGTAGCTGCCCATATCGACAATTTCACAGTTTACGCTAACCCCATGCTTATCGCTTAGATCATTATCGATAACATAATCATTAGATGCTGCCCGATTAATAGCCTCAATTTCAGCTGATGCCTCGGTAGATAACGTCCCACTGGTTCCACAAATAAAGGCATTGTAATTAATATTATTAGTCCTCATATAATATGCTGCCGCACTTCCCCCTGCCAGGGATGCTGAATCGGCAGCGTTTTGAGCATCTCTTCGGTCAGAAAATAACATGCCGCCATCAAGTGCCAAGGCAGCAAAACCTAACAATACAACCAGAACAATTGCCAAAAAAGCCAGTACTTGACCCTCTTCCCCTCGGTGTTTTGTGATTTGATTTGAATTCTTCATATATCTAACTATCCTGGATAACTAACTAATAATATGCTAGGGACAGCTTGGAGACAAAATCGTGTCTTCTACACTGGTGGAAAGTTGGACATCCTGGGAACCAATTATTGCACCCAAGAATGGCATGGTAACGGGTAGTGAATAATCAACTGTTACCCGAACTCCATTTCCCGGACCAGCACACGCGGAACCAATAATATCCACCTGGACATTCATAACATTAACATCTAGAGGAACTTCTGAGGGATTGGATGGATCTACGTAGGCAGCTACCACCCTGTCAGCCACTGCGAGCGAAAAAGCATTTAAGTCATCTTTTGGAGCAATTGCTCCAAAAACAGCTCCTTCCTGGGCTGCATCACGGATGATGATGTAGGCAAAAAATGCCCGTCCGAGATCAAACACACCGGCTAGCAAGGAGAGCAAGAACACCAGGACAAGAGCAAATTCGGTTAAGCTTTGTCCTCTTTCTGATTTTTCGATACCTGGGATCGATTTATTGTATTTCATATTTAGGGCTTGTTATAAGTTTCGATTAAATTACAGGTTGTGCCATCTCCTGCATTTTGGAAATTTCCTACCAACACATGATCTCCACTACCAGTTGTACCGTCAAAAAGGAATGCTACAGTTGTGGTATCCAAACTGGAAAATCCTTCCCAGGCGAAATAGGAATAAGAGAGTGGTTTCTCACTTCCGCTGAATACCGTCGATCCAGAAAACTGGATCTCTAACAGGCGGGGTTGATTGGGGATGTTTGCCGGCCAGGTGATCGATCCACCAGTAAAGGTTAATGCCTCCCCTTCATTGGTAATTGACCAGACAAGAGAATCTGTTCCTACAGTCAGCAAATGAGTACCAACTTCGCAAAGTGGAATTTCATCATCTTCAACATCCACAGTAAACTGTGTCGCAGAACCCAGAGTGGCATTTGTCGGTGCTCCCAGATCAATAATAATATTTTCATCTGGATCGTAAAGAGAGTCATCAATAAATGTGATCAAAATTGAGCCGCCGCTATTCCCTGCTGGTATCATCAAGGTGGAAGTGGAAATTGAATAATCAGCGCCAAGAGAAGCAGAACCGGAAAGTACCAACGGGATGCTAATATCATGAACGGATGTCAGACTTAGATTAACCGAGATAGAAATCGGCGCACCGTTTTCTGTGCCATCCACATGTAATCCGTTGAAGTTTACCTCCGGAGGGGAATCATTATCCACTATCTGGATAGTGTGGACGTTTGGTGTGCTTTTAATACCTTCAACGACATCTCCCATCGTGATAACAATTAGCTCATCATCTTCGTCTAATCCATCTTCATTTATCTGAACCTGGATGCTCCCCTGGGTGTAGCCCACAGGTATTACCAGCGGACTGGTGGAAACCAGGTAATCATCCCCTGCCCCGGCGGTGGCGGTCCCCGTGATGGTATAGGGGACAATGACATCTTCACTCCAGGCATTGCTCATCTGGACCATAACATCAAGGGTCTTATCTCCTTCCACAGTGCTCTGGCTGGATGATGCATAGTAGACAGTTGGCGCTGCAGATGATTCAGTAATTATTATTGTTTGCGCTCCAGGAGAACCAACCACAGCATTAGTTGGTGTTTGAAGGGTAATGATTAAGGTTTCATCCACTTCCCATCCGTCACCTTCCAGAATACTCATATTAATTTCCACCGTTTTTATACCTGGGGGGAAGATTAATGGAGAAGGGTTGTGAATCACATAATCTGCTGGAATGGTCGTCCCGGAAATTGTATATGGTACAGATATTGTTTTGGCTGATTCTTCAGCCAAGGTCAGACTTGTGGTAAATGTACCAATTTCCTCAGACACCACCTGCCCTGAAGTGAAAAAGGAAACATCTGGAGGATCATCATCATCAACAATAGTCATCGTATGAATTGGAATAGCCCCCAGAAGGGCGTTTGTTGGTGACCCAAGGCCGAGGACTGCAAATTCATCATCTTCATCAATGAGGTCATTATGAATGGTTATTGTCAACAAACTTGTTAATGAACCAGAATCAATAACTACCGGATTAGGGTTGGTCTGATAATCACCAAATCCTCCCCAGGTAGCTGTCCCAGCGCTAACGATGGGAACCGTGACGTCCTGCGAGCTACCCTTTGACAATTCGATCATCAATGCCGTTGTTGAAGTTGATTCGGATATTACACTGCTAATGGTTGTGAAGGTGACATAAGGAGGATCAAGGATTGTCACCATGTGAATACTCTGTGGTCCCTTAGTAGCATTGGTCGGAGGATCAATCCCGATAAATAAAGTTTCGTCACCCTCAACAATAGCGTCGTTAATCAGGGTTATAAATATTGGAACCGTTTTTCCTCCAGGATTTATCGTTACCGGGCTGGATGTGATTAAATAATCAACACCTTGAACGGCTGTGCCTGTCACTGAGAAGGGGATGGTTACCAGGTCTGTGGCAATCTGATTTAACTCCAAAATAGCAGCAATGATCCCTTTTGTTTCTTCTGCAGTTTGGGCAGTTGTCTTAAAGTTGACATCAGTGATCGCGCCGGATAAGGATCCTGTGCCGGTGCCGCTTTCACCAAGTTTAATTTTCCTGAGAATAGTCCTGCTGGAGCTAGATGTAATAGGAATCGAACTAAAATTTCCAAATGGAGTAATTGGAGTAATTGATGTATTCACCGTTACAGAAATTGAATCTGTCACCCCTACTTCTTGTCCTGGGGGACAGGAAGTAGAATATACCCCAGATTCATCACTGTACTGGATAGTGATATCTCCATCATCAATTCCAGCATACTTACCTATTCGCTTGGCAGCATCACGGATTCCTTGGCAGTCCTCAAATTGAGGTATACCCCCTCCGATGTCCTGAATAGCAGCCCCATATCTGGCAGCTTCTCTTGAGGCTGCAATTGCTGCCGAGTGGGTAAACATCAATCTGCCAAATTCAAATATTCCAAATATTAGAACTATTAGCAAGGGGAAAACAATAGCAAATTCCACCATCCCTTGCCCCTTACTAGCAAATCTATCCAAGATCTTTTTCACTGGTATGCCTCTTGCTGATAATTTCTAAATAATAATGAAATGAATTGTTTCTATTTAGAGTCTAGAAGATATTTACCCTGTGACAATAGGACCTTACAATAATGGAGGAACTTTGTGAGTTAATGACAAAAAACCTAACAGAAATGTTAGGTAAGATAGTTATTTAGGCCTTATTTATCAAATTAGACGGGAAATATATAACAGCACAACAGCACTCAATACCAGAAATGGACCGTAAGGCAGGGCTTGATAAGCCTGATATTTTTTTCTCAGAACCTGCAATACCAGGAAACCTCCGCTTACAACTCCCCCAATGAGGATAGCCAAAATGATCCCCGCAATTATGCCTGGCCAACCAAGCAGTAAACCTATCACTCCCGCCAGATTAACATCTCCAAAACCCAAAGCAATTTCTTCTATCTCCTCACCCCTGGATTTAGATAAGACCCGCACAAATAATTCCCCCAGAAAATAGAAGATCAGCATTATACCAAACCCAGCGGCGCCGCCTATTATTGTGTTAAGAACTTCATGGTTCACACTGCCAAATATCAATCCTAATCCAGCGCCAGTTATACTGACTGCATGCATTATTAAACGGTGTTCCAGGTCAATAACAATCACCACGCTGAAATAAACCAGCCACAGTATGGCGCCGTAATTACCTAAACTCTCCACAGGGAATTGCACCAGCAACCCACTGAATACCAGTCCCAGAATCAAGACTGCCTTATGCCGCAGGGAGGGTTTTATTCCACAATGCCTACAGGAATTCTGCAGGATATAATATTTCCAGGAAAGGTGTTCTCCACAGCGATTGCACTTCGGTGCAGTTATTTTTCGTTCATTTGGTAGAACATCTGCCAGGTAATTTACCAGAATAGCTCCAATCCATCCCAGTGTCAGGTTAATCAGAAAAGTTATCATGCTCGTATTATAATTTATTGAGCAAGAAATATCGGAATTTGGTAATCTCTATGAAACCACCACTCATCACTCTCCTGACAGACTTTGGTACTTCAGACCCTTATGTGGGCATCATGAAAGGGATCCTTGGCGGGATCTCTCCAGAATCAAGGCTCGTTGACCTCACCCATCACATCCCTCCGGGAGATATTCAGCGGGGTGCGTTCGCACTCTGGCAGTCATCCCTGGATCTTCCTTTAGGAACAATATTTTTAGCAGTGGTTGATCCTGGAGTTGGTACTGAAAGAAAGGCAATCTGCCTCGATTGTGGTGGGCAGCGATTTATCGGTCCAGACAACGGGCTGTTTAGTTACCTTCTGCACGGGAAGGAGTATCATGCCTGGGAATTATCGAATCCAGCCTATCAATTGTCCACTCCTGGGACCACTTTTCATGGCAGAGATATATTTGCTCCCGCAGCCGCTTATGCGGCGAATGGAATATCGGGAGATAAGTTCGGAAACGCTGTAAAATCCATCCAGCGTTTACCAGAACCCAGACTGGAACTTAAAGGAACATCTCTCTCCGGTGAAATACTCTCCACGGACAGGTTTGGAAATCTGTTCACATCCCTGGGCCGCTTTCAATCAAACGATTCCTGGGATTTGATTCTTGGATCCTGGATAGATCAAACCAAATGTAAAATCAAGGATCGTTCTTATCTTGAGATCCTCGTGAAGGATAAAACTTTACCGCTGGTAAAAACATTTGCTGCGATTCCAAAAGGGAGCTGTGCTGGCCTTATTGGCAGCACAGGATTACTGGAAATAACCTGCAATCGGGGGTCTGCAGAAAATCTCCTGGGTCTAAAAAGGGGTGATGCCGTACTCCTCCGGTGGTGAAAATCCAGGAAAATTTATGCACCCAGCACTAGTTATGGTAAAACTAAGGTCAATTGTTGATTGATCAGTTTATTAAATATTTTGATGAATGCAGAAAGGAAATCTCATGGATAAATTTATCATTCAAGGTGGAATACCACTTAAAGGGCAAGTTACCCCCTCAGGAAATAAAAATGCCGCTCTCCCCTTGCTGGCAGCCTGCATTCTCACTGAAGAACCCGTTGTACTCCACAACATTCCGGACATCAATGACGTAAAGACAATGCGTGATTTATTAATAAGCATTGGTGTTAAAATGACTCACCTGGGGAAACATTCCTGGGAAGTGCATGCAAAGGATATAGAATGCACCAACCTCGATCCTGAGTTTTGCAGAGAAATTCGGGCTTCCATTTTACTCGCAGGTCCAGTAACAGCCAGGACCGGGCAGTTAAAATTACCTCCTCCAGGCGGTGATGTCATTGGGCGCCGCCGTCTCGACACTCACATCCTGGCCCTGAAAGCGCTGGGTATCAAAACTACCTACGACAAAGAACAAAAATTGTTCCAGTTTACAGCTGGGAAAATGAAAGGAGCTGACATTCTTCTGGACGAAGCGAGCGTTACCGCAACTGAAAATGCAGTGATGGCTGCTGTAACCGCGGAAGGCGAAACTATCATTCGCAATGCCGCCTCAGAACCACATGTTCAGGATGTATGTCTGTTTCTTAACTCGTTGGGGGCAAATATCAGCCAAATTGGATCCAACACTCTGCACATCGAAGGTGTAAAAAAGTTGAGAGGAGGAGAGTTTACTGTCGGTCCGGATTACATGGAGGTCATCAGTTATGTTGGCGCGGCCGTTGTGACAGGCGGTGAAGTTACGATCCGCAGCGCTGGCCCGGAATACCTATCCATGATCGAACAGGTTTTCTTGAGGTTAGGTGTTGAATGGGAAGTTCAAGGAGGGGATATCTTTGTTCCAGCCAATCAATCCCAATTGATCAAACCTGATTTCAGGGGAGCAATTCCTGAAATCAGTGTCATGCCCTGGCCGGCATTCCCCTCAGATCTAATGAGCGTAGCAATCGTAGTGGCCACTCAATCCAGCGGAAATATTCTCTTCCATGACTGGATGTATGAAGGCCGAATGTACTTTACAGATAAACTAACCAGCATGGGAGCACAAATTGTTCTCTGCGATCCCCACCGCTGCATTGTAAATGGTCCTTCGGAATTGTTCTCAGGCAATGTTGACAGCCCTGATATCAGAGCAGGATTAGCATTAGTCCTGGCAGCCCTGGCCGCAAAAGGAGAATCGGTCATCCGCAATGTCGGCCAAATTGACCGCGGTTACGAACGTATAGATGAAAAGCTTCGCTCATTGGGAGCTAACATCACCAGGGAAAGATAACCCATGCCGCTTTATGATGAGATAATGGAGCAACCGGATGTCCTCGCAGGATTGCTCCATTCCCAACAGGAAAACATCGAAGGAATAGTAAAGTCCGTTGGTAAACCAAGGGGCATTTTCATCGCTGCCCGGGGAACTTCTGACAACGCCGCCAGGTATGCTAAATACGTTTGGGGATCTTACAATCGGATCCCGGTAACCTTGGCCACTCCTTCATTGTTCAGCATTTACAACAAACCGCCCGACTTGTCAGATTTGCTGGTGGTAGGAATCAGCCAGTCGGGTGAATCCCCAGATTTATTGGCAGTTGTGGAAGAAGCCAATCGCCAGGGTTGTGCAACACTGGCAATTACCAATCAAAAAGACTCTCCACTGGCAAATAAGTCTACTTTTTTGATAGACATTCAGGCTGGCTCAGAGCTTTCAGTAGCTGCAACGAAATCCTACTCTGCCCAATTGGGGACGATAGCAATGCTTTCTGCAACCTGGAACAATCACGAGGATCAATGGAAAGAGATTAAGAGGGTTCCAAAGCTGATGAGTCAAGCCCTCGAGGTTGAATCACAAATAAAAACCTTTGCTCCCCGGTACAGGTATATGGATCAATGTGTCGTGCTTGGCAGAGGGTATAACTATGCTACAGCTTATGAATGGTCTCTGAAATTAAAGGAACTCACATATGTTGTTGCCCAACCATATTCATCAGCTGATTTCCAGCATGGACCGATTGCTTTAGTCTCCAATGGTTTCCCAGTTTTTGCCATCGCACCCCAGGGTGAGGTATTTGCTGATATGGCTAAGCTGCTCAAACGATTAAAACAAGATCACCAGGCTGATTTGTTCATCATTTCCGATAATCAGGCAGTCCTTGAACTAGCAGATTGCCCTCTACCATTACCCGGAGGAATTCCCGAATGGCTGACACCAATTGTTGGAATCCTTCCAGCTCAATTGTTCAGCTACCATCTGACGCTTGTCAAACGTATCGATCCTGATGCCCCGCGCGGTTTAACAAAAGTTACCAGGACCAATTAATCACCTATATGTACCTCCAAATCTCCTTAGATTACCCCAGGGAAGGTTGCCCATACCCATGCAGAATCTCAGCGATCAGATCTCTAATATCCAGAGCTCACCCACTCTCTCCTTGAATGAAAAAGCCCGCCAACTGCGCGAAAAAGGAGCCAATATAATTAATTTGGGAATCGGTGAACCTCTGAACAATTTCCCGGAAAGCGCGCTATTATTTGCGCGTGAAAAATTAGAGACCCGCCAGATAAAATACGGTCCCATTGGGGGTCAAAAAACGCTTAAAGTTGCCATCCAGGATTATACAAAAAAGCATTACGGACGAACCCCAACCTTGAATAATATTACAGTTACGGTTGGCGCCAAACAGGCATTATTTAATTTGCTGTGTGTCCTGCTTAATCCCGGAGAGGAAGTTATTCTCATCACCCCCTACTGGGTCAGTTATCCAGAAATGGTTAAACTCGCTCGCGGTAAACCAGTTTTTATACCAACCAGTGAACGCTTTATTCCCGAGATTGATGTCATTCTGGCCGCTGTGACAGCAAATACCAAGGCGATCATCCTCAACACCCCCAACAATCCCACGGGTGCTGTTTATCCTCCGGAGTTGATCGCTGCTCTGGTGGATTATTGTGAATCAAAAAGAATATTCCTGATTATGGATGATATTTATCACCAGTTGGTATTTGATCCCGCCCAATGGGTGCCAGGTTATGTTTTTACTTCTAAACCCATCAACAAATCTCATTTGATCATAATCAATGGTATATCCAAAACCTATGGGATGACCGGATTTCGAATAGGATGGGCAATTGCATCTGAATCAGTAATCAAAGCCATGGAAAAAGTACAGGGACATACTACTTCTGGAGCTTCTGTTCTACTCCAGGAAGCAGCCCTGGGTGCAATGAAGGATGGCGAGCAGACTATCTCAGATCTTAAGACATTCATCAAGACCAATAAGGATATTATGACAGGGGAATTAAAAAAGATCAAAGGTATAAACTTAGCAGATCCGGGCGGTACCTTTTATTGTTTCCCGGATTTCCGGGCATTCCATTCAGATTCGCAGCAGCTGGCTGCCCTTCTGCTGGAAAAAGCTTATGTCGCCACTGTGCCGGGGGTTGCTTTTGGCCAGGAAGGTTTTCTGCGATTGAGTTATACATGTTCAACAGAACAAACAGCTGAGAGCGCGACGAGAATCCGCTGGGCTATTGATCCGGATGCTCCCCGAGAAATCATGATTGGGGAGGAAGCTTGTGTATGTGATTGGGAGAGAAAAAAAGAAGTATGAGCAAAAATCAAAAAACACCATTTGAATATCAAGCTGAAGATCGTAAGAGTGATTTTGGGCTGGAATATCTCGACTTATTCGAATATAGAAAAGCTTACTGGAATTTATCAACCGATGGGTATTACCAGGAAGCTCTTTTTCGGGGAGAAGGAATTCAAACCCCTCAGGGAGCGCTCATTGTCCGTTCGGGCGAACGGACTGCCCGGTCTGCAAATGATAAATTTATCGTTAAGGAAGACAGTTCAGCTGACGATATCTCCTGGGGGGAATACAATACGCCATTTAGTGAGGCTGATTTTGACCGCATTTTTAACAAGATGCGGCAGTTCCTGGTTGGGAAAGATATCTTCATCCAGGACGGTATAGCTGGAGCAAGTCCCCAGCACCAGATTCCGGTCAGGGTTATTTCTACCTGGGCTTGGTTAGGATTATTTACAAAGAACATGTTTATCTCACCGGATGAACCCCAAGAGTGGAAAACCCATCAACCAGAATTTACTGTCATTTCTCTACCAGATTTTTCTGGAGATCCTGCTAAGGATCATCTGAACAGCCCTACTTTAATCCTGTTAAACTTCAAAAAGCGTCTGGTTCTAATTGGTAATTCAGGGTATGGCGGCGAAGTAAAAAAATCCATTTTCACCGCTTTAAATTACTATCTGCCTAAGAAAAAAGTACTTACCATGCACTGCTCAGCAAATGTTGGCCCCCGCGGTGACTCTGCGCTTTTTTTTGGACTATCCGGAACGGGAAAAACCACACTTTCTGCTGATCCGGAGAGAAAATTAATTGGAGATGATGAACACGGCTGGGACGAAGAGGGTATTTTCAACTTTGAAGATGGCTCCTACGCCAAAGTTATTGATCTGTCCCAAAAAGCTGAACCGGATATCTATGCCTGCACCCAAACCTACGGCACAATCCTTGAAAATGTAATTATGGATCCAGACACCGGGGAGCTGGATCTTTATGATGATTCGATTACTAAAAATACCCGGGCATCTTATCCGCTCAAATACATACCTTATTCCTTACCATCTAAACGGGGGAACCACCCTGAGAATATTATTTTTCTTACCTTTGATGCCAACGGGGTCATGCCGCCTATCTCCAAGTTAACCCATAACCAAGCTCTGTACCATTTCATATCCGGATATACTTCCAAAGTGGGTGGAACTGAAGCGGGTGTGGGTGAAGCGCCTGAACTGACTTTCAGCGCCTGTTTCGGAGCGCCGTTTATGGTTTTCCACCCGGCTTATTATGCAGATTTACTGAAAAAGAACCTGATGAAATATGATGTAAAAACCTGGTTGATCAATACTGGATTGGTTGGGGGTCCAGCTGGAATCGGAAACCGGATCAGCATTCACCATACCCGTGCTTTATTATCAGCGGTGCTGAATGGTGACCTGGACCAGGTATCTTTTCATGTTGATCCCTGGTTTGGGTTTGAGGTTCCCCAAAGCTGTCCCAATGTTCCCGATGAGATCCTAAATCCATCTGCCATGTGGCTCGACAAAAAAGCCTACGATAGAAGTATCTACAAACTCGTTGAGCAGTTCAATACTAATATTCAGAAATACAAAGACTCTACTCCGGAAGAGGTACTGCTTGCCGGACCTACTCAGCAGCCTGTGAAGGATCAAGAATAATAACCCAAAAGCTGATTATCCCTTCGAAAATCAAAGGATTGGCGGAGTTAACTCGGGATAAAATCTTCCACAAGATAAGGCTTATACTTGGTTAGATGTCTGACGGGTAGTCGACCCTGAATCAAAACCCCCTCATACCGATTTTCAACCTGGTCCACCTGACCTTCTTCATGAAACAACGAGATCAACCCTCCCAAATTGTAGGGAATTTCAACCTGAACAGTTTCATAGGATTCGTACAGCCTGATTTTTATTGTTTGGAGCAGCTCATCAATCCCATCCCCTTTTAGGGCTGAAATAGCTACCGCGTTCGGAAACGAATTCAGAGCAAGCTGAGCTCCTTCCGGATCACTCAACCGGTCAATTTTATTCAGCACCGGAATACTGGGGATATCTTGAGCCTCGATAATTTCTAAGGTTTTATGAACTGCTTCTGCCTGGGACATCGCGTGCGGATGGGTCACATCAACAACGTGTAATAACAAATCTGCTTCCGCGATTTCCTCCAGAGTTGCCCGGAAAGCCGCTACCAGGGTTGTGGGCAGGTTCTGGATAAACCCTACCGTATCAGTGACTAGAATTTGCTGCCCGTCCTCTAATTCCACCCGCCTGGTAGTTGGATCGAGGGTGGCGAATAATTTATTTGCCACGTACACATCAGCATCAGAAATCTGGTTTAACAAGGTTGACTTTCCAGCGTTGGTGTACCCAACCAGCGAGACTATCGGGATACTGGATTCTTTTCTCCGCGACCGGTGACGCTGCCTGTGCGCTCGCACTTTTTCAAGTTCTTCTTTTAAATAGCTAATCCGGCGCCGAATATCCCTCCTATCGACCTCCAATTGGGTCTCTCCGGGTCCCCTGAGCCCAACACCGGCAGTTCCTCCCGTTCGACCGCCGCCTCCTCCGGCTTGTCGTACCAGGTGAGTCCAGGCTCTGGTCAACCGTGGAAGACGATATTCATACTGAGCAAGCTCGACTTGCAGAGAGCCTTCCCTTGTATTGGCATGCTGTGCAAAAATATCCAGGATCAAGGCTGTCCGATCAATAATGCGGGTATCCTGCCGCATTAATTCCTCAAGTTCCCGTTGATGCCGAGGGGATAGTTCATCATCAAATAAAATCACATCTGCCAGCAGTTCATCCGCGATGGATTTCACCTCTTTCACCTTGCCGGTTCCAATAAACGTTTTTGGATTGGGGTGACTCATTTTTTGGGTCACTTCACCAACTACTTCAAACCCTGCAGTGTCTGCTAATCGACGGAGTTCAGCGAGGGAATTTTCCAAGGACAGGACCTTCTTGTCATTAAATATTTCCACGCCAACTAACAAAGCTCGATCGACTTTTAACCCTTGCGGTTGTTTACTCTGTTTCATAAAACTCTCTTTTTGTATTTATCAGTTTAAGAATTACTCTAAGGACAAAATCCAGGCCAATAAAGTATCACCTACAATTTGCAGGCTCTTAACGGATACCTTGTCCGCAGTATCTGCGGTTGTGTGCCAATAAGGATAATCCAGATCAATTATATCCACAGCGGGGATTCCCGCTTCGATAAACGGGATGTGATCATCCAAAACTGAAAACTTATATTCTGGTAAGAATACCTCCCCGTATCCCAGCAATCTTGCCTGTTCCCAGATCTGCTCCATCAATTCAACATTAGAGTTATGCTCCTTATAAAGCTTTAAATCAGCATCTCCGACCATATCAACTATAATTGCAGCTTCCGGGGGAACTTCTATTTGTTGAACAAATGCACGGGAACCAAGAATCCAATCCCAACCCTCTATTCCTCCATTATCTTCTGCATCAAAAAACACTATCTGAACGGGCAGGGGTAAATCATCAGGCAGGATTCGTGCCATTTCAAGCAGTACAGCTACACCGGATCCTCCATCGTTAGCGCCCGGCACTGGCAAATTTCTTAGTCCGGGATCCGGGTCGTGATCGGCATAAATCCGGGTGTCATAATGAGATCCAAGCAAGATATATTTATCACCCTCACCTCTGCTGGCAACCAAATTTGTAATAGTCTTGCCTTTTATTTCATGAACTTGTAATTCTACATCCCACCCGATGTAGGCTAACTCTTCACTGAGCCAGATAATAAACTTGTCTTGTCCCAATGTACCAGGGATTCTTGGACCGAGAGAAACCTGATGCTTGACATCCTTGTATGCCCGTTCGCCATCAAAAACAGGAAACGTTTTTTCAGTCCGATTCATCAATCTGCATCCAGCTGAAAAAGTAATCATAATTAATAGAATTAAACCCAAAAACAGAATTTGTACAGTTAAAGATGGGTTGTTTCTCATAATGCCTATGCGCAATCTCTTGCTTTTTTTATATCCACTTCTCTCTGATATGGCGTTTCTTAATTCTACCACCCCAGCTTCTACCTCCACCCTGCTCTCATAAATTTTTTCCTCTTCAGCAATCCGGTATAAATATTGCTACTTGTTTGGCATACATCTTGCAACATTTGAGGTATAACGCTATACTTTAGAGGGAGGACCCTATGTTCCAAATTCAAAATCATGAGCTGCGGCCGCAAGTTACCGCTCACCTCGCCCAAACTATGTCCCTGCTGCAGATGCCAGCTACGGAAATCCGACAGAAAATTCGGACCGAATTGGCTAATAACCCAGCTTTGGAAATCGTTGAAGATCGGCGCTGCCCCAGCTGTGGACGGATTATGTCATCCCCAGGACCTTGCCCGGTTTGCAGTCAACCCTATGATAACCAGCTGGATGAACCGATTGTCTTTATTTCATCTCCGGAAGATTTCCCGGGGTCATTTACGAAAAATGGTGGACAGAGAGGGTCAAACGAAGTTTCTTATGATAATCTTACCCCTCAGGTTGAGGATTTGCCATCCTATGTTCTCCGCCAAATCTCCCCGGAAATCCAGGAAGACGAGAGACTCATTGCGGCTCATATTCTCAATAACCTTAATGAAGATGGGTTATTAACCATTCCTCTGGAGGAAATCAGCCAGTATTACCATGTTCCACTCGCCAGGGTGTCCCGGGTAGCAGACATCATCAAACATGCCGAGCCGGCAGGTGTAGGCGCCTCCTCGCCAACGGAAGCACTATTAATCCAATTGAGCTTATTAAAAGAAGATACCAACGTACCTCGGCTCGCTGAAGAGGCGATTCAAAGAGGTATGAAGGATCTCAGCAAACACAGCTATAGGAAACTGGCTAAAGAGCTGAATACTTCATATGAACATGCCCAGGAAATTGCTGAGTTTATCCGGGCAAACCTCAATCCTTATCCAGGGCGGGCTTTCTGGGGTGACTTTCGCCAACCCAGTAATGCTCAAACCCAGGCTTACCATCAACCTGACATTATCCTTAAAGAGGTTGAAAATTCGCCCACCCGGAGACTTATCGTTGAAATAATCAGCCCTTACCGGGGAACCCTGCGCATAAATCCTCTCTTCCGGCAAGCGCAAAAACAAGCTCCGGATGAAAAAAGCGAGGCTTGGGCAAAAGACATAGAAAATGCCGGGCTGCTTATCAAATGCCTTCAGCAGCGCAATCACACCATGGAACAGCTGATGACCAAGCTTGTTACCGAACAGCGCAGTTACATTCTCAGCGGCGATCCAGCGTCAATGGAACCTCAAACTCAAGCTGAAATGTCAGTGCACTTGGGAGTTCACGAATCCACCGTATCCCGGGCAGTTTCCGACAAATCTGTTCAACTCCCCAATAGAAAGATCATTCCCCTCAAACGGTTTTTTGACCGCAGCTTGCCAGTCCGAACCACTCTCCTCCGGTTAGTCGAGAATGAGGATACCCCTCTCACTGATATTGAGCTGGTCGAGGAATTATCCCTGGCCGGGTATAATATTGCCCGGAGAACAGTTGCTAAATATCGGGCAATGGAGGGCATATTATCCTCCCGCCTCCGCCAGAAAGTTTAAAGGTCTATGGTATCGTTGATTTCTAATCCTTCAAGGTCTTCGGACGAGATAGAGTTGATCCCCGATGAGGTAAGCCACCTGTTAGATATCTCTCCGGATCCTTCTATTCTGGTATCCAATACAGATTTTGATATACTGGCAGCAAATGCCTCGATGGCTGAACTAACAGGCTATACACGAAAAGAATTATTATCTCTCCATCTTGATACCCTTCTTCCAAAATTACTATCAATCACCCAGGATCCAGCTTTAAATCTTGAACTTCACAGTATCCAGGGGCGGGAACTTGATCTCATCACCCGCCGAAAACAAAAAATCACCACACTAGTCCAGGCTAACACCTTGGGCAAATCCAAACGTTTCACAGTTTTCCGGCTGAATATTCTGGGAAAAACAAATAGGCGAAATAATTCTACAGCACTGGAATCTGCCCAGCTGGATGGTATTCTGGCCTTGTCCCGGATCTTTTATCAGACCAGCCTGGATCAGGCGCTGGAAATCATTATTCAGGTTGGCAAGAATATGCTCACTGCAGAATCTTTGGGCATATACAAAATTGACTCGAATCATCCTCAGCTGAAAGCTGTAATCCTTGATAATCCATCTAATTTTTTACCCCCAACTATCTCTACTACGGATTTTTTCTCTCATTACAAGGAAAGTCAATTTTCTCCTCCATATAAACCGCCGCTCTCCCCTCTGATGGAACGCGCCGCCCAGATGGGCTCTTCATTTGTTATTTCATCACCGCTAGATGATGCGAATTCAATTAGCGGCCTGATAGTCGCCATGGGCCCGAGTGATTCATTTCCTCCGGAGAAACAAGCCTCTCTGGCAGCAATGAACTTGCTGGTAGCAGCTACAGAAGGGGTCTTTAATAACTTCATTCTCAAATCTAATTTGGGCGACAGATTAACCAAGACAGCTCTTAAAAAAGCCATTGGGGATACAATCAACAAATATACACCTGAAGGGATCCTCTATCTGAATCCGGAGCTTCTGATTCAACAAGTAAATCCCTCAGCGGAGCAAATTTTGGGTTATGCTGAACAGGAAATCATTAACCGCCATATTGATGATGTCATTATTGGCACAGACCGTTTAACTCCTGCGCTCCAAGAAGCTTTGGCCAACATACCTACTCATGACCTGGGGCAACTCAAAATCCACCATCGGGATGGCAGCGAATTTCCAGCGCTTGTTAAAACATTTCCTGTGACAAAACCGGATTCCGAGGAAATTCAGGGCATTTTAATTTTTGTCCAGGATATCAGCAAAGAGGAAAAAGTCCGCATTCAAACTCAACAGCTTGAGCGCCGGGCATTGGTTGGTCAAATGAATGCGATATTTGCTCACGAGATCCGAAATCCCATCAACAATATCTCTTCAGGAATTCAGCTGCTGGATAAAATTCTACCGGAAACTTTTCAACAACGGGATGTTCTTAAAGGGATAAATGATGATTGTGACCGCCTCACTCACATTGTAGATACTGTGCTCACTTTTTCAAAATCCCAGAGTTATCACAAGAATCCAATAGACCTTCCAGCCCTGATCGGTCAGATTTTAAACCGGTGGGTGCCGCGGATGAAGAGAACTTCAGTCACCCACGTCCTTAAAGTCGAACCTGATCTCCCTCATGTTCTTGGGGACGACCGGGCTCTTGGCCAGGTATTCAATAACCTGATCAGCAATGCTGTAAGGGCAATGGAAGAAACCAACGGCGGTGTTTTATCTGTCAGGTTACAGTCGATCCAAAAAACCACTGGAGCAACCGGAATACAGATTGATGTCCTCGATACCGGTCCGGGCATCCCCCTGGAAGTCCAGGATCACATATTTGAACCATTTTTTACTACAAAATCGGATGGAACTGGACTCGGCTTATCTATCACTAAACAGATTATTACCATGCATGAAGGGACAATCGCACTAGTCCCCCTCCCGGAAGGCACCTCTTTTCAAATTATCCTTCCTGGAGCCAATGAGGAGGAACTCAGGTAATGACAGCAACCATCTTGCTTGTAGATGATGAAAAGAACGCCAGGAATAATATCGGCAGTTATTTGGAATCTGAGGGGTATGAAGTTCTTCTGGCGGCAGATTTGAAAACCGCCCGGAAACATCTCTCGGCCCAGGAAGCGGATATCGTCCTCCTGGATGTCCAGCTTCCGGACGGTTATGGCCCGGATTTATTGGCGGAGACTTCCCAGCTGGCGAACCGTCCGCCGATTATTATGATCACCGCCCATGGAAAAATTGATATGGCTGTTGAAGCCATGAAAAACGGCGCCCATGATTTTATTCAAAAGCCCATCAAGTTCGACCGGCTGGAACAGTCCATTAAACGGGCTCAGGATATCGTGGAAATGAGAGAAGAATTAAATCATTTTCGGAAAACCCAGCGTGATTCGCTGGATTCGATTGTGATCAATTCCGATATCATGCGCGACGTTTTTGCCCAAGCTCAACGGGCAGCCAAAAGATCAACATCTATCTTAATCGCCGGAGAAACAGGCACGGGAAAAGAAGTCTTGGCCCGTGCGATCCACCAAATGGGTCCACGAAGTGATAAACCATTTATTGATATCAATTGTGCTGCAGTTCAGAACACGATGCTGGAATCTGAACTGTTCGGGTATGAAGCAGGCGCGTTTACAGGGGCGCAAAAGAGGAAGCGCGGATTAATGGAAGTAGCTGACGAAGGAATATTATTCCTGGATGAAATATCCTGCATGTCCGCCGATATGCAGGCAAAAGTGCTCCGGGCCTTGGAAGAGCGGTCTTTCCGTCGGGTCGGCAGCACAACCTCAATCCAGGTGGATGTCCAGATTTTGGCTGCCTCCAATCGGGTGCTGCCAGCGCTGATTGAAACAGGAGCATTCCGGGAAGACTTATATTACCGGTTAAAGGTAATCAATCTGGAAATCCCTCCCTTGAGGGAGCATCCGGAAGATATCCCGGGGCTAGCAGGGCATTTCATCAAAAAGAATAATCCAAAAATGGGTTTAAATATAGAGAATATGACCCCAGCTGCGCTGGCTTTGTTAAAGAAATACCAATGGCCAGGTAATATTCGGGAGCTAAGGAACGTCATAGAAAGAGCAATGATCTTCTGTGATGAAGCAACCATTGACGTTCAGCATCTGCCAGCTGAACTAAAAAACTAAATTAGACAATGATTGTCTATCGACAACCATTTCAACGTGGACTTTTATGAGTAGACGTCTTTTAATTGCCCTCCTGACCGGATTATTTCTGGCTTTGATCCCTTCCGCAGCCCTTGCTGAAGGAATCGAAGAAGGATCCATCCCCCTTTGCCCACCTGACATCTTTTACTTTTCCACTCAGGATTGTATGCCGCTAGGTCCCACAGCTTATCTTTTGGACATGGCTGAGATAGGGATAACATTCCCGGAAACTCCCCTACCGATCCAGAATCCAGACCCATCCTTGGCAGATTTGGAATATAAATACGCTTATGTGGTTTCTGAAAATGCGCCAATTTTCCCCACCCTCGATGATGTAATCAACAACAATAAAGGTAAAATCGTCCGCCGGATAAAACCTGGTTTTAATTATGTTTCCATTTCTCAGACTGTATACCGTCAGGGGAAATACTATCACTATACAGACGTAGGCTGGATGTTCGGATCAGACTTGGCACTTACCGACGTTCCCCTCTTTCAAGGTGTGGAATTTACAGAAACGCCGAAACAAGATTTTGGTTGGATTCTATCTATGTTTGCAGCCGGCGGAAAAGCTGAAACCAAACGAACCCCTGGTTATAACGAAGATGATTATACCGGCCGAGATCTGGATCATCAGCAATTGGTGCAAATTTATGACGTACAAACGGTCGGGAAATGGGACTGGTATCTGGTTGGTCCAGATGAGTGGGTAATCCAGACCGCGGTCGCAAAAGTATCACCTCGTTCGGGACCTCCTGAGGGGATGACCTGGGATCGTTGGATTGAAGTCAACCTGTATGAACAAACTATTGCCGTATACGAAAACAGCGAATTGGTATTTTCATCCCTGATTGCCACCGGGATTGGTCCCTACTATACGTATCCCGGTATTTTTACAATCGAGGAAAAAGAAGATCTAACCCGGATGCGGTGGCTGACTGATCCGGAAGATGCCTACAATCTTGAGGATGTTCCCTGGACCATGTACTTTGATGAGAGCCGGGCTTTTCATGGTGCCTATTGGCGGGCAAATCTGGGATACCCGCAATCGCATGGGTGTGTAAATATGTCTGTCGGTGATTCTCACTGGTTATTTAATTGGGCCAGTGTCGGGGATCACGTTTACGTTTACGATCCTTCTGGGAAAACACCTCTTTCTGAATCAGATCGCTAGCTGAGGGCAAATCCTGACCATCCGGATTTCAGGAAAAGGAATAAAAATAAAAAGCGAGGAAAAATCCTCGCTTTTTATATATGATCAAATTAATTAGTATAAATTTCACATTAATAAAAGTTGATCTCTTCAAATTTTATTAGGGAATATTATCAATGATATTGCTATATGCATCAGCCAACCCAGCGCCAAAGAGCGACAAGACGACTACTAATACTATCGCTACAAAAACAAGAATCAGGGCATATTCAACCAATCCCTGACCAGATTCTGTAAACATCTCAAACCTCCTCTTTACCCTAAACGAATGACAAAACCCTTGAGGTAAATCCCTTCCGGGAAACTCAAGTTGGCTGAGTGGTCCGCACTTTGTCCCATATGTACTTGTATTCTAGCATTAATTTCTGCATCCTGGGCAGCACCTGACAAAACTCTAAGGAAGAAGTCCCGGCTGATTCCAGCGGAACAAGAGAACGTGGCTAGCATCCCTCCGGGATTGAGTAATTTAAAGGCTAATAAATTGATATCTTTATAGCCCCGAGCAGCTTTATCCGCGAAGGAAGCCGTGGGAGCGAATTTGGGGGGATCAAGAATGATGACATCAAATTTCCTTGCCTGGTCCCGGAATTTCCGCAGCACCTGAAAGACATCTCCCCGGAGAAACTCTATCTTTTCCCCTCTCAGTTTGTTTTCTGCGGCATTCTTTTCAGCCAGGCCTAACGCCTCCTTGGACTCGTCCACCAGGGTAACTGATTCAGCCCCGTTTTTAAGCGCGTGTGCCGAAAACCCGCCTGAATAACAAAAACAATCCAGTACTGATTTCCCTTTGCACATCTTCCCCACTAGATTCCGATTTTCACGTTGATCAAGATAAAAGCCAGTTTTGTGACCATTACGAACATCAATCCAGTAATCCAGGTCTTTTTCCCTAATTTTCAGTAGAGAATCCGGATCCGGTCCAAATAGCGTTCCCCTCTGCAGGGGCAGTCCTTCCAATTTCCTTACCTGAACATCGGATCGTTCATAAATAGTTGTGGCGCCGGTTAAATCTGTCAGAATTTCGACAATCTCGTCCTTCCAATACTCGCTTCCGGCGCAGAGAAACTGCACAACAAGGGTTTCTGCATATTTATCGACAATCAATCCCGGGAGTCCATCCGATTCCGCATATACCAGTCGTTTCATCTGAGAGTTCAAACCAATCAGGTCCCGATAATCCAAGCTGCGTTTAATTCTGGCCTGTAAAAAGTCCCGGGAGATATGCTCTTCCGAAATCCAGCTCCAAATTCTCGCTCTGATTTGTGATGATGGACTGTAAGATCCCCAGGCTAAAAAAGCCCCTTCCGCATCAAGAATCTGAATTGTTTCCCCCGCTAAAGGATCCCCTTCTACCCGATCGACAGCCCCGGAAAAAATCCAGGGATGCCGGTGGAGAATTGGTTTTTCCCGCCCCTTTTTTAAGATCAGCCGTTTATCTTCTGCCAGTTGTAATCCTCTTCCTAATTGTTAAAATCCTTAATCATCTCGCTGAACTCGTCCTCAGAGATAATGCTAATTCCAAGTTCTTGCGCTTTATCAAGCTTTGATCCCGGATCCTCTCCAACCAGAACGTAATCTGTATTGGAGCTGACCGACCCAGTCACCTTGCCGCCGGATGACTGAATTATCTCTTTTATTTCCCCCCTGGTGTAACCAATTAATTTTCCGGTGAGGACAAAAACCAGCCCAGCTAACTGCAGTTCCTCAAGGTCTGCTTCTGTTTTCATCTCAACAGAAGGCCAAACTCCACTATCTTTTATTTTCTGTAGAACTTGCTGGTTAGAAGAACGATTGAACCAATCTATGATTGCCTGAGCTATATTCGGTCCAATTCCCGGGATACTTTCCAGATCTCCCAGGGAAGCCTGGTTTAGGGCATCCAAGTCTCTGTAATGTTCGGCTAATGTCCCGGAGACCACCTCGCCGACACCCCTGATCCCCAGAGCTGTGATTAATCTGTCCAGGGGCTGGTTTTTAGATTGGGCAATTGCTTCCAGAAGATTGTCTGCTTTTTTCTCAGCAAACCCTTCTAACTTCAACAGATCGGCTTTTTGCAGATTGTATAAATCCCCTACATTGGTTATCAGATCTTCATTGGCCAGCTGTTCAACAATCCTGATCCCCAAACCAATGATATCCATAGCCGGTCTGGAGACAAAGTGTTCAATGTTCCTGATCAACTGCGCTTTACAGCTGGAATTGACACAATACCAGGCGACTTCCCCTTCAAGATGTTCAACCGGTTCCTGGCATACGGGACAAATTTCAGGAGGTGAATAAACTCTTTCTGCTCCCGTCCGGAGATCCTTCACCGGCCCCATAACATAAGGGATAACCTCTCCCGCTCGTTTCACCATCACCCTGTCCCCTATCCTAATGTCCTTATCTCTGATGAAATCAAAGTTGTGAAGCGTGGCTTGTTTTACAGTCACACCTCCAATTTCCACCGGCTCAAGAACTGCATAGGGTGTTAACACTCCTGTTCTACCAACATTTACTCTGATATCCTCAAGCGTAGTATTTACAACCTGGGCAGGAAATTTAAAGGCGATTGCCCCCCGGGGAGCTTTTCCAACTATACCCAGGTTATCAGCTAAATCCAGATCATTGATTTTGATGACGACACCGTCAATCTCATAATCCAATTTCCGGCGGCGGGAATCCCAGTCCTCCAGGGAATTGATCACTGTATCCAGATCAGGGCAAAAATCAAAATCCGGGGTTGGAAAACCCAGCTGTCCCAGGCAAGAAAGGGTTTCTTTTTGCGTTTTTGGCAAAGGATCGGAACTGGCTACAATTTGATACACAAGCAGTGTCAGAGGGCGTTTTGCAGTTAATGAAGAATCCAACTGGCGCAATGATCCTGCCGCTGTATTTCGGGGATTTACATAGGTTCTTTCCCCTGCTTCTTCGAGGTTTTTATTCAGTTTCTCAAAGTCAGATATCCGGATAAACGCCTCCCCTCTGACTACAAGTTTTTGCGGGGGCTCCGGGTTCTCAGGGTCAGGTGGAATCCGAAGTGGCAGCGTTCTGATCGTTCTCAGATTCTCCGTAATTTCCTCACCGAATACGCTATTTCCCCTGGTTGCTCCCCTGACAAACAAACCATTTTCATAATGAAGCACGACTGTTAGCCCATCAAGTTTCGGCTCCATCATAAACTCAGCCCCTGCTGCACGGTCATCCAGTCTGGATATCCGCTGCTGCCAGGCCCTCAACTCATCAGCAGAAAAGGCATTATCGAGACTTAAAATCGGCGCTGGATGCTCCAGGCGAGTGAAGGCATCAGAAGGAGGAGTGCCTGCCCGCTGGGTAGGAGAATCGGGAGTTTTAAATGCAGGATACTTATCTTCCAGCTCCAGAAGTTCTCTGTAATATCTGTCAAATTCATGATCACTTATTTCTGGATCATTAAGAACATAATAGCGGTGATTGTGTGACCTAAGCAGCTGCTGAAGCTCTACCAAACGTTTTTGGTCAAGGTTGTATTCCATAAAGCTCATTATAGCTTATATCCGGG
>JBARSJ010000145.1:0-28891 GCA_049644685.1 Anaerolineales bacterium | reverse complement strand
ATACGAAAAAATCCTCCGGTTGGAGGATTTGGTTTTTGCATTCCTCCGCCGGCATGATCCGGATCAGGTTCGCGGGTCGAAAACGGTTGTTTTCCTCTCAGCCTCAACTTCGGCTCCCCGTGCTTATTTAGTAATCTAAGGACAGTATAAGGAATGCCCTGCTGTATGTCAAGGTAATTGGAAACGGCATCCTTTTAAGGATCCCGTTTCCTCACCCCTCAAGGAAGTTTTCTCCTACATATAGCTTTTCAGAGCCTCTTTCAACGCCGCCTGATTGTGGACTGAAAAGCTGGGCAGGATTTGGCGAGTAACCCGCAATATTCTTGGTTTGGAAGCGGTGGATAGCTGCCGTTCCAGGAAATATAAGCTCTCCTCCTCAGACCGCTTAATCAGGGTTTTGAGGATAACCAGGATCTCTTTAACCAATCCTTTTTCATTGACCAACAGGATGCTGTCCAATAATTTATACAGCCTGGGAAGGTTATCAAAATCATGATTCGAAGCAAAGGGAACCAATCCAAACAAAACAGCCTGACAGTTTCCCTTGCTGGGTGCGGACAACAGCTCGTGAAAAAAGTTCAGCACCAGCTCTGGATTTTCTGTGGACAGGCGGCTGACCCCCCGGGTTGTCAGGGTAGACCGGATCGCATTTGAATTGCAGGAAGAAATCCAGGATTCGATTCGTTTAAAAATTGATGCCGGATTGATGGGCGGAATTGATCCCAGCAGGGATACTGCCAGGGCTCGGGTTTCAACCCACTCTTGCTCCCAGAGGGCATCAATCAAAATTAATCCCTGGGATGGCTGAGTATTCAAGGGCTCAATTAATTCCTGTTCCAACGCCCGCATCACTGGAGGAGAGACCTGGTAGGACTGAAGCAGCAGTGATGTTCGGGTAACCTCGTTCTTGCGCACTCGAACGGCATAAAAATCAAATAGTTCGTTCAGATCCTGGATAAATTTACCAGGATCCGAGTAACTTTCACTCAGTTCCACGCATTGGATCTTTAATCTGGCAGGGTTGATGGCAGTCATAAGGGGAGAACTTTTTGGAGAGCAGAGAAAGCAGATTCCACATCCGGAACAGTGGTTATCCTGGCCTGATCCGCAGGGGGCACATACTCACCCAACTGAGACAAAAAACCATTGATGGTTTCATCCCACCCGGGTCCAATTACGATCAACGGTTTGGGTTGTTCCGGCTTAATTTGGAGCTGGGCCCACATTAACATAATTTCCGCCAGAGTGCCGATTCCGCCTGGCAGGGCGATAGCCCCATCGCAACTGTCAATCAGAACAAACAAACGCTCCCTGAGTGTGGGGCTGCGTTTTTCTTCCATAACCCACTGATTGGGTTTAACCGGCCGCCAGCTTTCAATTTCATCGCAGGTAACGCCGATCACCTGACCCCCAACTTCTGCAGCGCCGCGGGAGATAGCTTCCATGGTTCCGATATATCCGCCGGTCTGGACTGCGTATCCCCCGGAGGCCAGCAGGGATCCCAATCGTTGGGCATCTTGATAAGCAGTAGAACCAGCCAGGGGTTTTGATCCGCCGAATACTGTTATTGTTTTCATGGTTCAATTATAAACTATTCAAAGAAACGGTTTCCTCAGAGGAATCCGTTTCCTGCTTTTTTACATAGCTCAAGCAGGAGCCCTTCAACTCCGCCTGTACCGAGTGGTCACCGAGTGTAGCGAGGTGGGAAGCGAGGTGCTCAGGACAGGAACCAGCTCCTGCGGTTAAGATACCCGGGAGAGCTGTCCCTTCGACAAGCCTGTCCTGAGCGGAACGTAGTGAAGTCGAAGGACTCCCCCTTCCAGTTGGAAGGGGGTTGGGGGGTAGGTGCAATTCCAGCTGGGACCTATCCCCTCGCCCCTTTCCTCAAGGAAAGGGGAATCTGTCTTTTTAAACCCGGTCATGAATGACCGGGCTAATAACGACGCCCAATAAATTGGGCTACACCATTACTCAGCATCTGTTTCAAAGCCCAATGGGCGCAGTTTTTAGCCGGGGGATTTATCCCTCGGGTTGGGGGCGTTCACCCAGTCACCATGTCACCGGAATCTCCATGATCGGTCGGTAAATAAATTTGCGGCCTGGCTGATTTAAGTCCCACTAAAGTAGGACTTCTTATATATAAATGGATGCCATTCAAATAAAAAAAAGGAACCGCCTTTCAGGGCGGTTTGCTAATTACTAGCCCGCAGTTTGAACTGCCGGGCTAACGGGATTATGTTATCTTCGATTTCACTCAGGACAGCCTCCCTCCCTCGAGCGATGGAGAAAGGAAACCATTCCCTCTCTTACCCGGTCATGAATGACCGGGCTAAAAACAACGCCCAATAAATTGGGCTAATTTCTTCCCCAGTCACCCAGTCACTCAGTCACCCCGTCACCTGTCCTGAGTAGCGCGTATCGAAGGACCCCGTCACCCGTATCTCTCTCCCTCGAGCAATGGAGAAAGGAAACCAAGTCCTATATAATGTTACAATACCTTTGACGGTCCCATACCTGTGGGGATTTTTTTATGGATATCATATTAACTCATGAGCGGACAGATTTTGACGGCCTGGCATCCCTGTTGGGAGCCTATCTGCTCGAGCAGCATCTCACACCGGTTTTACCCCGCCAGCTGAACCGCAATGTAGAGGCTTTTATTACTCTTTATGGGGTAGAGCTGCCGTTTCTGGACCCGAGAGATCTAACTGGCGAGCCCATTGAGTCGGTTTGCCTGGTAGATACCCAGTCCATGACCAGCCTCAAGGGAATGGTTTCCGATCTGAAGGTAAGAATTATTGATCATCACCCGCTGCGGAATGATGTGCCGGAGGATTGGGAGACAATCATCCGGGAAATCGGAGCCACAACTACCATTTTTGTCAGTGCGATCCAAGAGAGGGACATCCCCCTGACACCCATCCAGGCAACACTGCTGCTGCTTGGCATTTACGAAGACACGGGATCACTGACCTATACCCGAACCACTGCAGAGGATATCTTCGCCGCAGGAATCCTGGTTGAGAAGGGAGCAATTTTATCCATCGTTACCGACTATATTAATCATCCTCTCTCTCTGGAACAGCAAAAAATTTATGAAGATCTCAGAGCATGTGCAGAGAGCCTGATCATTCATGGCCATAACCTGGTCATTGCCCAGGCAGATGCCACTGATCTCGATGAAGAACTCTCCAGCCTGGCTCACAAGTTGCGTGATTTGCTCGATCCGGATGCGCTTTTCATCCTGTTAACCACATCTAGTGGTGTGCAGGTAATAGCCAGATCCACGGATGATCATATTGATGTCAGTGAGATTTTATCTGCCTTTGAAGGTGGAGGCGGTCATCCCCGGGCTGCGGCTGCCTTGATTAACAATGCCTCAATCGATGATATTCATCAGAATCTGGTTAAGATTCTGCCTCAATATGTTAAACCGGCTGTCCGGGCGAAGGACATCATGTCCCGCGATCCCCAAACGCTCTCACCAGATACTCCTGTTAAAGAAGCAGCTGAGATGATGATCAGGTTTGGATATGAGGGTTATCCAATTGTGGAGGATGGCGAGATTGTCGGTTTGCTCACCCGGCGGGCGGTAGATCGGGCGTTGGCCCATGAACTTAAATTGACAGCTGCCAGTTTAATGGAAGCCGGGAATATCCGGGTATTCACCTCCGATTCCATTGAACAGATTCAGTACGTGATGACAGAATCGGGCTGGGGTCAAATCCCTGTTGTCAGTTCCCGATCAAAAAAGATTGTGGGCATTGTCACCCGGACAGATTTGATTAAGATTCTTGCCCCAAGCCGTCCGATGCCGGGACGCCAGAATCTCTCTCCCCGCCTGGAAGCAACTTTGCCCGAAGTTCGGATGGAGCTGCTGAACCTGATAGCGGAGATTGCTGCTGAAGAGAAGTCAGCCCTCTACATTGTTGGCGGTTTTGTGAGGGACCTGCTACTTGACTATCCCAGTCTGGATTTTGACCTGGTTGTGGAAGGTGACGCGATTAAACTGGCCGAGAGTGTTCGGGATATATTTGGAGGACGGGTGACCAGCCACAGCCGTTTTGGCACTGCAAAATGGTTTATCGACAAGCATCGGCTGACAATCATGGGGTCGACTAAAGAACTGCGTGAAACGCTGCCGGAGACACTGGATTTTATCAGCGCCAGAAAAGAATTTTATACTCATCCCACAGCGCTGCCTACGGTGGAGCGGGGAAGTATCAAGCTGGATTTGCATCGGAGAGATTTCACGATCAATACCCTGGCTTTACGGTTGGATGGGCATCACAAAGGAGAGCTGTACGATTATTGGGGCGGGCTTGCCGATTTGAAGGGCAAATTAGTAAAGGTGCTGCATTCCCTCTCATTTGTGGATGATCCTACCAGAATATTGCGGGCGGTCCGCTATGAGCAGCGTTATGGTTTTCAGCTTGATCAACGAACCCAGGATTTATTACTCGAAGCCAAGGGATTATTAAAGCGAGTCTCCGGTGACCGAATTCGCCATGAGCTGGACCGGATATTTGACGAAAAAAATGCAGCTCAGATGATGGACCGGCTCCACCAGCTAACTATTCTGGATGCAATTCATCCAGATTTGGATTGGGATAAATCCCTGTTGAAGCTGGTTAAATCACTGCCGGAAAAAGAAATCCCCCAGGAATGGAAGATTGAACAGGATGGCGGCGGGATGCCGATCAACCGGGCGATTATGTATACCGTCTGGCTGATGCGATCTCCTCTAAACAGCGGAATAATAAAACGATTGAAGCTGGTCAGCTTTATTTCTGAGGTAATCCGGGAAGCATCCAAACTGCGGGGAGAGTTAGAAGGTCTCTCTAAGCTGCCCCCCAGCCAGGTAACGGTTAAGCTGGACCGGGTATCGAATCTGGCTATCTACGCAGTGTATCTGGAGGTAAAGGAACCAAAATATAAGGGGATATTGTCCCGCTACCTTTCTTCCTGGCAGCATGTGGAATCGAATATCACCGGACTTGATTTAAAGAAGGCAGGGTTGGATCCCGGACCAAGGTATGCGGAAATCTTGTCCAGGGTTAGAAATGCCTGGCTGGATGGAGAAATTGCCACTAAAAAAGATGAAAAAGCCCTCTTGAAAAGTCTTTTAGCCGGGGATGATCACGAAATTAGCTGAACAATAATCCCCCGCGGGGGAGGCGGGGATAAGGGGATAAGATCTTGACCCACATTTTTTCCTGGAATTCTTTATTCCGGGGATGCCTTGCCAGTGGTTTTTATTCATGATAAAATGATCTTTCAGAGGGAGGCAGCAATACTGGCGGCGACGTAAAGTGGGTCAACCCCACTTTTTTTATTGCCAGTGCTGGGAAGATTAATCACTCCCCATCAAGTGTAGTTGGAGAAAAAGAAATGAAAACAGAATTTGCTTTGGCTTTTAAACAGGTCATTAACGACAAAAACCTTCCTGAGGAAATAATCATTGAAGCATTACAAGACGCCATGGTTTCTGCCTACAGGCGGTCTGTAAACGCTTCCAGTGCTCAAAAGGTTGAGGCTGAAATTGATCTCGAAACCGGGGAAGTAACCATTTTTGTTGAAAAGGAAGTCGTCGATGATGTCATGGATGATCGGACTGAGGTCCTCATTGCAGAAGCCAGAAAAGTTAACAAAGATACGGAGTATGGCGATCTGGAAATGGTGGAAAGTACACCTGAGGACTTTGGCCGCGTGGCTGCCCAGACTGCCCGTCAGGTTATTCAACAGCGCATCCGCCAGGCTGAGCGCCTCGCTCAATATGAATATTACAACGGCAAGATCGGCGAGATAGTAACCGGTGTGATTCAGGCGGTTCACCGACATGAACTGACCATTGGTTTAAATATCAATGCAGAGGGTAAAATGCCCCGCAATCAGCAAATAGCTAAAGAATATTACCGGGTGCATGACAGGATTCGAGCGTTATTGCTGGATGTAGAAGAGACCACCCGTGAACCTCGGATTATCCTTTCCCGTGGTCATCGGGATTTTCTGCGCCGGCTGCTGGAAAATGAAGTCCCTGAAATTTATCAGGGTTTGGTGGAAATCCGGTCAATTGCCCGCGAAGCCGGGTACCGTTCCAAGGTTGCGGTAACTGCTCTCAAACCCGGGGTGGATCCAGTTGGTGCCTGTGTAGGCATCCGCGGAGTCAGGATTCAGGCTATTGTCCGGGAATTAAGTGATGAGAAAATTGACGTTATCGAATGGAATCCGAAAACGGAAGAATTTATCGCCAAGGCGTTAAGTCCTGCCCGGGTATTAAGCGTTTTCCTTAATAAAGAAACCGACGGCATGCCGACTGCAACAGTGGTTGTTCCCGAGGATCAGCTCAGTTTGGCGATCGGACGCAACGGACAGAATGCCAGGCTGGCAGCTAAATTGTCCGGCTGGCGGATAGATATTAAGGGTCTTTTCGAAGCGACATCCGAAACACTCTTTAAGATTCAGGATGATCCCAAATACACTCATTACCAGGATCTGGAAGCGGCTGCGATCCCCAGGATTGAGTCTATTATGGGTAAAAAAGCAGAAGGAAGGCCGATTTCTCCGGAAGAGTACCGGGAACTGCATAATTTTAACAGCCGTATAGAATCCGGTCTGATCAAAGAACGGCAGCAGGTTACCAAACAGCAGAAAGCCAGGATCGAAGCAGCCAAAAAAGCTGTACCTAATGATGCTTATGATCTGCCGATTATGACCCTGGGCCTGCCCACCAAGGTGGAAAACCTGTTAGGAGAAGCCGGATATTCTAATGTTGGCGAGCTGGCCTACCGGCTGCTAATGACCCCGGATTCCATAAACGATATTGATGGCATCGGTCCTTCCTACATCAAACAGATCGAGGGCGCACTGGAAGTAATGATTGGTTACCAACCACTCCCGGAGGAATTAGCGGTTCCGGAAGAAGTAGAACTGGAAGATGACAGCCCCGCTGCTGACGCTGACGAGACTGAAGCTGCCGATGCAGAGGAAGAGACCAAATCCGACGCTGAAGAAACAGTAGAAATTGATGAAGCCGACACCGACGCGGATGAACCGGCAGAGACTGACGCGGATGAAGCCGATCCTGATCTCGAGACTGACGAGGCAGAGGATGAAGATTCTGGTGTTGAGGCGGAAGAAATTGATGAGACCGACGCAACAGAGACCGCTGCAGAGAAGGACGATGCCGAGAGTAATGATGCCGAGAGTAATGATGCCGAGAGTAATGAGGCAGAAACTGAAACTCAGGACGAGGAGTAATTGGGAAAGATTTGATGGCACGACAAAAACACAAACCGCAAAGGATGTGTGTTGCCTGCCGGCAAAGCCAGGATAAAAAATCCCTGGTCCGGATTGTCCGGACCCCAGAAGGGGTTTATATAGATGAAACTGGCAAACTGTCTGGCAGGGGAGCTTATCTGCATGCGGATCCTTCCTGTTGGGAAATTGGATTAAAGAAATCCCTTGAAAGGGCTTTGAAAACCAGTTTTACAGAGCAGGACCGGGAGAGACTACTTCAATACCAGGATATCCTGTCGGGACAAACCATGACGGAGACTGATCAGGAGTAAGTGTCCCAGTAATGAAATAGGCAAGTAAACCAGGACCAACGAGGTAATACATGAGCGAAAACGGGGAAGAGATCAAACAAATAGAATTGCCAGTCAGTATAACTGTCCGGGAACTGGCCCAAGCATTGGATGCCAGTCCGATCGAGATTATCAAGACATTAATGGCAAATGGCATGATGGCCAATATCAATCAGGAAATTGATTTTGATACTGCAGCCATCGTTTCCGAGGAAATGGGCTTTGAAGCCATCTCCCGCCAGGTTGAAGAAGAGGATCTGGAAGTTGTAGAAATTCCTCTCTGGCGGAAAAAATTGGAAGAAGAGGATGAGGAGCAGCTGGAATTACGGCCCCCGGTTGTCGCAATTTTGGGTCATGTTGATCATGGAAAAACGACTTTACTGGATGCGATCCGGAACACATCTGTTGCTGCCGGAGAAGCTGGTGGAATTACCCAGCATATTGGCTCTTACCAGATTGATCACGACGGGAGACAGATCACTTTTCTTGATACACCGGGACATGCTGCCTTCACGGCGATGCGGGCCCGCGGTGCTCAGGGAGCTGATATTGTAATTCTGGTAGTGGCTGCTGATGATGGTGTGATGCCCCAAACTGAAGAGGCTATTGCCCATACCCGGGCTGCCCAGGTATCGATGATCGTTGCTTTGAATAAAATGGACAGGGATAATGCTGCGCCTGAACAGGTAAAACAGCAGTTATCTGATATGGGAATCGTGCCTGATGATTGGGAAGGCGATACTATCATTGTTCCAATTTCCGCAATTGAAAAAACGGGATTGGAAGATCTGATGGAAGCCATTTTGCTGGTCGCTGATGATTTGGAAATATATGCCAATCCGCAGGGTGATGTATTTGGCACCATCATTGAAGCTGAACTGACCAAGGGGCGGGGCGTAATGGCAACCCTGTTGGTCCAAAACGGCACATTAAAAGTGGGTGATACTGTCCTTGCCGGCACTTCCTATGGCAGGATCAAAGCCATGTTTGATTACACTGGAAATAAAATAAGTGAAGCAGGGCCTTCCGTTCCGGTTTCAGTGATGGGGCTAGGTGATGTTCCCATTGCTGGAGAGCTTTTTAATGTAGTAAAGAATGAAAAAACTGCTCGGGAACAGATGGAAAAGCAGCAGCTTCGGATAGAAAGACAGGAAGAGGAATTGGATCCGGTCGCCAATTTGGAGCAGCTCTTTGAACGGGTGCAGGCCGGTGAAGAAGATGAATTGAGGCTGATTATTAAAGCTGATGTCCAGGGTTCTCTAGAACCCATTGTCTCCTCTGTCCAGGATCTTAAAAGCGGCGGGGAGCAGCAGGAGATTGGTGTAAAAGTGATCCATTCAGGCACAGGTAATATAGGTGAAAATGATATCATGCTGGCCTCAGCCACCAACGCGATTATCCTCGGATTCAATGTTGGTCCGGATAGCGCTGCCAAAAGGCTGGCCGATTCGGAAGGAATCTCCATCCGCAAATACAAGATCATTTACCACCTGATTGAAGATATTGAAAAAGCCCTTAAGGGTATGCTTGAACCGATTGAGAAGAAAATTCTGGTAGGCAAAGCAGAGGTGCTGGCAGTTTTCCCGTCTGGAAGGCACAACCAGGTAGCAGGCTGCCGGGTAGATAAGGGAGAATTCCACCGGAACGGCAAAGTCCGTGTAATCCGGGATGGCAAAGTGGCTTTTGAAGGGGATATTGCTTCCCTCAAACGGCATAAAGAGGATGTAAATGAGGTCCGCACAGGATTTGAATGTGGAATCGGTTTGAAGGGATTTTCCAATTTTGAAGAAGGCGACATCCTGGAAAGTTATGTGATTGAACTCGTCTCAGAGTTTTAGGAGAAAAATGGTATCAGAATCACGATCAGCGCGAATAGCCGATATGATTAAACGGGATATCGCCCTGCTTTTTTTGCAGGAGATTAGTGACCCCCGACTTGCTGGCATTAATGTCACCAGCGTAGAGGTTGATCGCGAAGTGTCGTATGCAGATATTTATATTTCAGCAATAGACGGGGATGAAAGAAAAACGGAGATCATGGCTGCCTTACAAAGGGCAGGGGGATTTATCCGGTCTGAACTGGCTCACAGTATTTCTCACCTCCGGACATTCCCTCAAATCCGTTTTTTTTGGGATCCCATTCCTGCGCGGGTGGATCGGATCGATCAAATTCTAGCCGAGCTGGATGAGGAAGAAGGGATTATTAATTCAGATGAATAAAGAGAATATTCAGGCGTTTGGTGACCTGGTCGAGCGGGCAAATCGCATTTTAATCATTTCCCATACCCGTCCGGATGGCGATGCAGTTGGATCCCTGATTGGATTAGGGCTGATTTTTGAAGAGTTGGGGAAAGAAGTAAATATGGTTCTGGAGGATGGAGTCCCGATAGTATTTCATCATCTTCCTGCTTACGATAGAGTATTCCGGGAAGCTGCCGGTGTTTATGACCTGATCGTTGTTGTGGATTGTTCCGACATTGATCGCATCGGGAATGTTCTCGATGACTACGGTGAACCGGATGTGAATATTGATCATCATCCTACCAACACCTTTTTCGCCGGTTTGAATCTGGTTGAGGAAAATGCAGTCGCGACCGTAGAAATCATCTATGACCTGGCTGTCGCTCTTTCACTGCCTTTAAACCAAGCAATCTCTGAAGTTCTCCTGACTGGTTTACTCACTGACAGCCTGGGCTTTAAAACCTCTAATACTTCGCCAAAAGCATTACGAATTGCCGCTGAACTGCAGGAATTGGGCGCTAACCTTCCTTTTCTCTACCGGAAAGCAATGGGTGAGAAGTCATTGGAGGCAGTCAAATACTGGGGTTTGGGCTTAGCAAAAATTAATTTGGAAGACCGCCTAGTCTGGACCTCACTCAGCCTGGATGACAGGAAAAAGGCTGATTATAGCGGGCGGGATGATGCAGATTTAATTAACCTGCTGGCATCAATTAAGGAAACAGATATCAGTCTCGTTTTTGTTGAACAGAAAAATGGGACCGTGAAGGTCAGCTGGCGAGCGCGTCCCGGTTTTGATGTCTCCAAAACAGCACTCGAGTTTGGCGGCGGTGGACACAAACCCGCTGCCGGGGCAGAGATCAAGGGAAGCCTGGAACAAGTGCAAGAAGATGTAGTAAAGGCAACCAGACAGGCCTTAAACGGAAGCGGTTAATCCACAAGCGTCTGGAAAAAAAGTCGGGGAGATAAAAAAGATGAATCAAGATGATTTGAAAGATTTTATTACCGGGGCTCTGGTCGTAGACAAACCGGTCGGAATGACTTCCCATGATGTGGTAAAAGTGGTTCGTCAAGGTACTGGAATTCGCAGAGCCGGTCATACCGGAACCCTCGATCCCAGGGCATCAGGTGTGCTGGTGGTCTTAATAGGACCGGCTGTCCGATTAAGTGAATTTCTGTCAGCCTCTGACAAACGCTACCAGGCAATTCTCAAGTTCGGAGTGGCAACCGATACCTATGATACAGAAGGGAAACAGGTTGGAGAAACCAAAGCAGTGGATCATATCACTGAGCTTGATTTCCAGCAGCTGCTGAAGGAATATGAAGGAAAAATTGCCCAGGTCCCTCCGGCCCATTCCGCAGTAAAGGTGAATGGAAAAAAAGCTTACGAATTAGCCCGAAAAGGAGAGGAAATAGAGCTGGCACCCAGGATGATTGATGTCTATAACCTGGAACTTCTCGAGTGGGCGCCGCCGGAGGCAGTGATAGACGTCTATGCATCCTCTGGAACGTATGTACGTTCTCTGGCCAACGATTTAGGCAAAGACCTTGAGGTAGGCGCACATTTAACCGGTTTGAGAAGAACAAAAAATGGCCAGTTCACTCTCCGGGATGCAGTTCGCCTGCAGGAACTTAAAGATTCTTTTGAAGCCGGGGATTGGTATAAACACCTCATTCCTGCTGCGGAGACACTGGCAGATTGGCATACGCTTGAACTATCAGCAGACGATACAGAAAAAATTAAACACGGTGTTCGGATTCCCGCTTTACCCGGTGATACTGGTTGGGCACGGGGATTAAGTGAACAAGGAGATTTGATTGCCCTCCTGGAAGTAGCAGAAGGGGAACAAGCCTGGCAGCCCAGGAAAGTTTTTATCACCAGCTAACACCGCGATATATAGCAGGAAACAGCATGCAGCATTTCCACAACATAGAAGAAATTCAACTGGAACAATCCTGGTTGACAATCGGCAGTTTTGATGGGGTTCATTTAGGTCACCAGCAGATTATTCATGATCTTGTTAAGGGTGCTCATGATAATGGGCAGCCTGCAGTTGTGGTTACCTTTCACCCCCATCCTCAATTGATCATAAAAAAAGAGGGTCGTCCTTATTACCTTACGCTCCCCGACAAACGGGCTCAATTACTGGGTGATCTTGGCGTAGATATTATCCTGACTTACCCTTTTACAAGAGAAACTTCACAAATGAGAGCCGAGGAGTTTATTGCTTTATTGCACCAGCGTCTTCAATTCTCCCGGCTTTGGGTTGGATATGATTTTGCGCTGGGCAGGAACCGGGAAGGTGACCCCGCCTACCTGAAGAACCTCAGTCAGAAATTTGGATATACTCTCAAAGAGATTCTGCCTTACTCAATAGACGGAGAATTGGTTTCATCCAGTCGGATCCGGAAAAGCATTCGTGAAGGAAAAGTACGAGAAGCAGCTGCTTTCCTGGGGAGATCCTTTGAAGTCACTGGCACGGTGGTCATCGGTGCAAATCGGGGTAAAAGCCTTGGATTTGCTACCTCAAACCTTGATGTGCCGCAGGAGATGGTTGATATTAAACCCGGAGTATACGCCTGCCTGACTGATGTTGCTGGGCAGACCTGGAAAGCGGTCACAAATATCGGGTTTCGGCCGACTTTTGAAGAAGGAATTCTTTCTCCCCGGATAGAAGCTCATTTAATGGGGTTTTCCGGGAATCTTTACGGCGAAGAATTGAGCTTACGATTTGTTGAACGCTTGAGGGATGAGATGAAATTTGACCAGATTAGCGCCTTGCAAGCCCAAATTAAGACTGATATTGATCAAGCTCTTCATATTTTAGGGGAAGAATGATCATCCTTGCCAATCAGGATGTCTTTGGTATAATTTCCCTGCTGACTAGACCAATTTGCGGCATTCGCTGCGGATTCGGAGACCTGCTAGAAAGCGATTATTAAAAAAAATATAGTAGGAGATAGCAGACGTCATGAGCCTTGCCAAAACACAAAAAGAAGAGATTATCAAAGAGTTTGGACGACATCAGAAAGATACCGGATCCCCTGAAGTCCAGATTGCTCTCACAACCACCAGAATTTTAGAACTCACCGATCATCTCAAGGAACATACCCACGATGAATCATCCCGGAGAGGATTGTTGAAATTAGTAGGACAACGCCGGAGATTATTAGCTTATTTGCGGCGGGAAGACTACCAGAGATATGTCGCGATCAGCGACAGTTTAGGCTTACGGAGAAAATAAATTTCCAGGCCGAGTGGGTTTAAGCAATACTGCTGCCCCCTCGGTTTCTTTTTGCAGGTATTGTGCGTTTGAGTATTACGGGGAAGTGCGGTTGTCGGTGCGGCCATGATGGATATCGAGGGGGACCGAACCAGAGCGGTGGAACACTTTCTCACCAGGGAAAATAACTGAATACTAAATTTGAAGAACTAGTAACTACTTATTCAATCGTAGAAATGTACTAAGTCCGTGCATTCTAGTCAGGTTGGGTATTGGGAGGTATGGTCAAACACTTGTCCCTAGCTCCCAATCCCTGACCATTTGGATGCCCGGCAGGAGATAAAAATGAAACCAGAATCAAAGAAATATACAGTATTAGTGCAGGACAAAGAGATTATTATTGAAACCGGAACTCTGGCAGAACAGGCAGGCGGAGCAGTGACTGTCCGCTTAGGAGATTCTGTCATGCTCGGGACCGCCACTATGGGTGACGATGCCCGGGAAGGGGCGGATTTTTTCCCGCTGACGGTGAACTATGAAGAGCGGATGTATGCCAGCGGCAACATTCCTGGCGGCTTTTTCCGGCGGGAAGGACGCCCCGGAGAAGATGCAACCCTGACAGCCCGCTTGATTGACCGTCCTCTTCGACCCCTTTTTCCCAAGGATTTGCGGAACTCGGTTCAATTAATCTTGTATGCCCTCTCAGCGGATGGCAAACAACCCATGGATATCATTGGTTTGATCGCAGCATCAGCGTCATTGGTCATTTCCGATATCCCTTGGGAGGGACCGATCGGAGCAATCCGGGTGGGAAGGATCGATGGAGAATTCATCGCCTATCCGACCTATGAAGAGAGTAAAAAATCTGATCTGGATCTGATCATGGCAGGCAGCCGGGATGCAATCCTGACTGTTGAAAGCAATTCGAAAGAAGTATCAGAAGAGGTCATTCTGGCAGCCCTGGAATGGGGACAGAAAGCCATTCAACCGCTGATTGATGCCCAGGAAAAAATGATTAAGGAACTTGGTAAAACTAAAAAAGAATACCAATCCTTTAAGATCAGTGATGATTTGAAGGCAGATGTCCGCTCCAAAGCATATGACCCGATCAATGACATTCTGGCAAAAGAATATGGAAAAGTGGAGTTCAGGCAGGCATTGGATGTAGTGCGTGAGAATATTCTGGCAGAATTAACTGCAGATGAAGCAGCTCTGCCAGGAGATGTGAAAGAAGCTTTTGAAGATACTTTAAAAGAAGCAATCAGGACCCGCATCTTGGACACAGGAAAACGGTCTGATGGCAGGGATCTGACAAAGGTCCGGGATATCTGGTGTGATGTTGATACCAGCCCCCGGGCGCACGGTTCCGGTCTGTTCACCCGGGGTCAAACCCAGGTGATGACTTTGACCACTCTCGGTACTCCAAGAGATGCCCAGATGATTGATAATCTTTCTCCCCAGGACTCCAAACGATATATGCATCATTACAACTTCCCTCCCTTCTCTGTGGGAGAAGTCCGTTTCTTGAGAGGTACCTCACGCCGCGAAGTTGGGCATGGTGCCCTGGCTGAACGGGCGCTACTGCCTGTAATTCCTTCTGAGGAAGATTTCCCCTACACACTGCGGCTGGTTTCCGAGGTGCTGTCCTCTAATGGTTCCTCGTCTATGGCTTCTGTCTGCGGATCAACATTGTCCTTGATGGATACCGGAGTGCCGATCAAAGCACCCGTAGCTGGTGTGGCGATGGGTCTGGTTATGGAAGGCGACCGCTATGCCATTCTGACAGATATTCAGGGATTGGAAGATCATATTGGAAATATGGACTTCAAAGTTGCTGGGACTGAAGCAGGTATTACTGCGCTGCAAATGGACATTAAACTGAAAGGAATATCCTCCCAGGTGATGTCAGAAGCTATGACACAGGCAAAGGTAGCCCGGTCATTCATTATGAGCGAGATGCTTAAGACTATTTCTGAAACCAGATCTGATCTGAAACCCCATGTTCCCCGCATCCAGGCGATCCGGGTTCCTGTGGATAAAATTGGAGTGATCATAGGTCCAGGCGGAAAAACCATCCGTGATATTCAGGAAACGACAGGTGCCAGGATTGATATCAATGATGAAGGAATTGTTTTTATCTCCTCCGATGATGGTGAAAGCGCCCGGATGGCAAAAGAACGCATTGAAGGTCTTACTGCGACCCCGGAAATCGGCCGTATTTATACCGGTCGGGTAGTCGGCATCAAGACTTTTGGCGCTTTTGTTGAAATCCTGCCTGGCATTGATGGGTTGGTGCATATCTCCCAGCTGGATTCCAATCACGTAAAGAATGTCGAGGATGTGGTTGCATTTGGTGATGAAATCACTGTGATGGTGACAGACATCAGCAAGGACGGCAAAATCCGCCTTTCCAGGCAGGCTGTTCTGGAAGGCTGGTCACTGGAAGAAGCTCAACAGGCAGACCGAAAGAAGTAAACTGAAAAATTGGCTGAAATAGAAAGATCCGGCGGTAATTCCGCCGGATCTTTTTTGATGTTCGGTGAAATGAATTCTTCTCTTTAACCATAAATATGGGTTTGCTGGCCCTCGGTAATAAATTATAGATATTCAAAGCAGGAATGAGTGCTGAGATAATGACTTTGTGTAATATATTTATTAAAAAGAGCCGCTTTGCTTTTTTGAACCGCATATTTTGTTTTAAATTTGGTAAAATTGGTGAGTGTAATTGTTAGTCTATTACTTTGAGAATAAGGAGATGAGAGTATGAGCAAGAAAGAATTGGGAATTAAACCTTTGGGTGTACGAGTTGTGATTCAGCCCGTCGAGGAAGAAAGCAGAACTGACAGTGGGTTATATATCCCGGATACCGCAAAAGAAAAACCGCAAACAGGTATTATCGTTGCCGTGGGTGAAGGCAATGAAGAGACACCCATCACTGTCAAAGTTGGCGAGAAAGTCCTTTTCCCAAAGTACTCTGGTACAGAAATCAAAATGGGAAATCAAGAATATATAATCATGAAATTCGAGGAAGTTCTGGCAGTCTTAAAGTAGATCATTAAATGACTGAATCTTCACAGAATGTCCTTCAATGCCTAATTATCGGCTCCGGTCCGGCTGGTTTATCCGCAGCGTTGTACGCTGCCAGGGCAAACTTGAGTCCGGTAGTCCTTTCCGGTATGGATTTGGGAGGACAAGTATCAAAAACTGACGCGGTAGATAATTATCCTGGTTTTCCGGAAGGAATTGATGGACCGGAATTAGTTTCCTTGTTTCAAAAGCAAGCGGAGCGCTTTGGTGCTGAAATCGTATTTGACTCTGTTACCGAGGTAGACCTCTCGGAGCGGCCGTTTAAGGTCACGACTTACGGTGGAGAGTATTTGGCAGAATCCCTGATCGTCACCACCGGCGCTTCAGTCCGGGAACTCGATGTTCCGGGAGAGACTGAATTTACAGGACGGGGTGTTTCCTACTGCGCTACCTGTGATGGTCATTTCTTCCAGGAAAAAGACCTTATTGTGGTAGGCGGGGGAGACAGCGCATTAAAGGAAGGCATCTTCCTCACCCGGTTTGCGAAATCGGTGACAATTATTCACCGGAGGGACGAACTCCGCGGAGGAGTTTACCTGACAAATAAAGCCAAAGAGAATCCAAAGATCAACTTTGTCTGGGACACCATTGTGACAGAAATCATTGGGGATGGAACGGTTAATTCTGTCCGGTTAGAAAATAAAAAAACTGGCGAGGAAGAAGTCAGATCAACAGATGGTGTGTTTATTTTCATCGGTCATATTCCAAACACAGATCTGTTTAAGGATCAGCTGGAAATGGATGAAAATAAGTACCTGGTGATAGATAACCAGATGCATACCAGTCTGCCCGGCGTATTTGCTGCCGGAGAAGTTGGCGACCCTCATTTTCGGCAGGTAGTAATTTCTGCCGGGATGGGAGCTGCCGCAGCCATGGAAGTGGTTGAGTTTTTAGAAGAAGAATCTTAATCGAATAATAGGTGGAACCGGCATCCTTTCAGGATCCCGGTTCCTTCGTTTAAACACAAAGATCCCGGAGTTTTAGAAACTCCAGGATCTTACTTTTTAACTCCGGGTTCTTTAATTAATCAGCTAAGCTTCCTCCGCTTCCCTCATCGCATTAAATGCCGCAATGCTGACCTCGATGATTTCCACTGAAGGTTCGTTGGTAGTCAGTCGCTGCAAAGCGAGATTGGGTTTTATCAACCACTTGATGACGGGGTGATGCTGGTTTTCGGCGGTCCACCGCAGGTATTCGTAGGCTACGCCGGCAAGGGCTGGCAGCAGCAGAACCCGGCTGACCAGACGCCAGAATAGGGTCATTGGTCCCAGGGCAGTAAACAGAAGAACGGAAAAAAGGACCACAATCAGCAGAAAAGCTGTCCCGCAGCGGGGATGTTCCAGACTGAAAGATTTCACTTTCTCCGGGACCAGCTCAACGCCAGCCTCGAATGAGTTGATCACTTTATGTTCCGCGCCGTGATAAGAAAACACCCGTTTGATATCCTTCATCTGACCGATCCCCCACATATATAAGATTAAGAAGGCCAGACGGACTAAACCTTCCAGCAGGTTCCCCAGCCAGGCATTCCACTCCCAAAAACGCTCGACAGCTTGTCCCAGACCTGCTGGGATTAAAAAGAAGATCACCACCGCGATTGACATAGAGAGAGCAAAGGTAAAAAATAACGCTGGACCTTCAATCTTTTCTTCTTCGCCAGTTTGGATATTTGCAGAGATTGTTAGCGCTTTCATGCCCAGAATAAGCGCGTCATAAAGGCCGATCAAACCGCGCAAGAAAGGTATTTGCATGATGCGGCTTTGATAGATTTTGTTTAATTCTTCCTGATGAATGATGATTTCCCCATCTGGGGCTCGCATGGCGATAGCCGCTGCTTTTTTGCCCCGCATCATCACGCCTTCAATAACTGCCTGACCACCATAATTAGGCAGTTTGGTTGTATGTTCTTTTTGGTTAGCCATAACTTATAAATTGAAGAAGAAGTGAACCAGGGCCTCAATTCCCTTATAAAGAGTAGGTAAGTGGACTTTTTCATTGGGTCCATGAATATTATCACTGGGAAGACCGAAACCGATATTTACCGAATCCACTCCCAGGGCTTGCTGGATATGAACTACAACTGGGACACTTCCGCCAGTCCGTTTAAACATGGGTCGTACACCCCAGGCCGCTTCAGCACCATTTACATAGGCTTCAATCCATTTTGATTTCCGGTCGCTCTGGGATGGAAAATCTCCAGCTAATTTATCGAGCTGCCAGGTGATAGTATCCGGTGCATTTTCTGCCAGGTAGGTTTTAAACTGCTCGTAGACTTCAGCAGGATCCTGGTCGGCCACTAGTCGGGTTGAAACTTTAGCCATTGCGTAGGCAGGTAAAACAGTCTTTTGCCCTTCTCCAATGAAACCAGAATACAGCCCATTAATTTCCAGAGTTGGCCTGGCACCTGCCCTTTCCACAGCGGTGTATCCTTCCTCTCCCCATAACTTGGAAACTCCTGCCTGATTAGAATAGAACTCATTCCCCATGGGCAGGCGGCTGAGCTCGTCCCGTTCCTCTGCTTCAAGCGGAAGAACTTTATCGTAAAAGCCCTTTAATGTAATGCGCCCCTGATCGTCATGTAAACCAGACAAAAGGTCGGTCATCACCTGGGCGGGATTATGGATAACTCCTCCAAATGTCCCCGAGTGCAGATCCTGTTTGGGACCCTGGACCCGGAGTTCAAAGTATGCGATTCCACGCAGGGCGTAGGTGATGGTGGGAATATCAGCCCCCAGCATTCCGGTATCGGGGTTCAGGAAAAAGTCGCAGGACAGCAGATCGGTATTTTCTTTGATGAATCCTTCTAGATAGGATCCGCCAATTTCCTCTTCTCCTTCAATGAGAAACTTAATATTTATCGGCAGGGCTCCAGTTTTCATGATGGCATCCACTGCGCTGATACAGGCAATGACTTGACCCTTCATGTCCGAAGAGCCGCGGGCGAAAAGGTCTTCTCCTACTTCAGTCGGGGTAAATGGATCTGTTTTCCATTCCTGGATCGGATCTTCCGGCTGAACATCATAATGGCCGTAGATTAATGCAGTAGGCTTATCCTCACCTGCGTTAAGATTTTCACCATACACAATGGGATGGCGGGGTGTAGGAAAAATTTCGACCCGGGTCATGCCCAGATCTTGCAGTTCCTTCTCCAGCCACTTGGCAGCGTTCTGGATATCTTCTTTATGTTCAGGATCTGTAGATACTGATGGAATGGCGATGAGCTCTTTCATTTTTGCCAGAGTTTCCTGGCGGTGGTCCTGGAAATACTTTAAAGCCGCATTTCTATGTTCTGTCATGGGGTAAAACCTCCAAAAAGATTCCTCTATTCATTTTTTTCACTAGGATGATTTTACCGCAGGTCTGCGCTTGTGTGAACTGAAGTGCAGGGTAAATGGAAACCAGGAAAAACAGAATTTCGTTTACCAGTAGACATAGTTTTTTTTGATGATAATTTCTTTCTCTCAGGTATAATAGTTTGCGCTCTTTAATGATGGACTTTATTGATGATAATAACTATCTCGGAGGATTATAAAACAAAACCTTGAAGAAACAACAAACGAAGCAGATTAGTATTATCATTACTGGTTAAGCTGCAGGAAAGAATATTTTTATATTACGAGGTTAATTATGAGTTTATTTCAGGAGTATATACAACCCGAGACGATTGAAGAGGCTGTAGAAAATCTTACCAATGCGCCAGGATCTGTCGCAGTGATTGCCGGTGGGACAGATTTGCTGCTTGATATTCGGCAGGGTCGACATCAGGCAGTGGATCGAGTGGTGGATATTTCTGGTATCTCTGAAATGCAGGAAGTTGCCCTTGAGGAAAATTTTATTTATCTGGGCGCCGGAGTTACTCACAAACAGATCATCAGCAACCCGCTGCTGGGTGATCATGCTCAATGTGTCGTGGAGGGCTGCGGATTGATCGGAGGACCCCAGGTTAGAAATGTTGCTACAATTGGAGGAAATGTTTCCCATGCCTTGCCGGCAGGAGATGGAACCATTTCATTGTTGGCGCTGGATACAGAAGTCCGCATCGCATCAAGGGATGGAGTCAGATGCCAGCCGCTTAGAGAAATATTTGCTGGTCCTGGAAAGGTAACCTTTGATCGAAACCAGGAACTGATTGTTGGATTCCGGTTCCCTGCCAAGGGACCCCGGGAAGGGTCTGCCTTTGATCGGGTGATGCGCCCTCAGGGAGTAGCAATCGCGATCCTGAACATGGCCGGGTGGGTGAAATTGGCTGAAAACGGGGACATTGAAGATGTCCGCCTGGCCTGTGGTCCGGCAGGACCAAAACCTTTTCGAGCGCAGAAAACTGAAGGGTTTATCAAAGGAAAATCCTGGGATGAGGGGTCTTACCAGGAAGCTTGCCGGATCCTGGCTGAAGAAGTCAGCTTGAGGACCAGCGCTCACAGAGCGACAAAAGAATACCGCCATAAACTGCTCCCGGTGCTGCTTCAGAAAGTCCTGGACAGCGCTGTTGAGAGAGCTAAATTTTAACTGGTTGAGATGGAGTGAAGAAATGAAATCTTTGACATTTTGGGTTAATGATAAAAAACAAACGCTTGAGATTGAAGCTGGAGAAATGCTGGCAGATGTCTTGCGCTACCGCCTGGGATTAACGGGCACAAAAATCAGCTGCGGTGAATCGGAATGTGGTGTTTGCACGGTACTGGTCGAAGGAGAGCCGGTATTATCCTGTAATTATCCCGCTTTTAAGGCTGCCGGAAAACATGTTACCACGATCGAAGGATTAGCAAAGGGGGAAAAATTGCATCCCCTGCAGGAAGCCTTTATTAAAAACGGCGCTGTACAATGCGGTTTTTGCACTCCCGGTCAGATCATGACGGCAGCGGCTTTGTTGAGTTCAAAAGCGGATCCGACTGACCAGGACATTGAATATGCATTGAACGATACACTTTGCCGCTGTGGGACTTATCCCGCAATTGTGAATGCCATTCATGCTGCTGCAGACAAGATCAATCAGGATAAACCAATAGAATTTCCCACTTATGAGTTCAGCGGCGGGCTTGAAATTATTGGGCAGGTAGTCGCTCGTCCGGAAGCCCGGCAAAAAACCACCGGTGCAGCAGTATACACTGACGATATTACCTTTCCAGATATGTTGTTTGGGGCTGCGCTGAGAGCTAGGATCCCCCACGGCAGACTAATAAAGCTGGATTGTTCCCCAGCAAAAAAACTCCCTGGTATCCGGGCTGTGTTCACAGCCGCGGATATTCCCGGACGAGTTAACCACGGTTTGATTATTCAAGATTGGCCGGCTTTGGTGGGAGTAGGGGAAAAGGTCCGTTACGTGGGTGATGCAGTTGCTATTGTTGCAGCGGATACCCCTGAGATAGCTCAAAAAGCTCTGGCATTGATTGGTGTGGAATATGAGCCGCTGCCGGTTGTTACCGACCCGGTTGAGGCAAAAGCAGAGGATGCTCCCCTGGTTCATGAGGAGGGCAATCTGCTAAAGCATATCAAGGTAAACAAGGGAGATATTAAGCTGGGATTTGAGCAGGCGGAAATCATTTTTGAGGAGACATTCTATACTCCCTCCTACGAACATGCGTTCATGGAACCGGAATGCAGCATTGCCCGGCCCCTTGATGATGGGGGATTTGAAATTTATGTTGGATCACAAATTGCCTATGCTGACCGGGACCAGGTTGCAGCTGCCCTGAATCTGCCCCTGGAGAAAGTGCGTGTGCGAGGGCCCTTGATTGGAGGTGGATTTGGAGGCAAAGAAGATATCGCAGGGCAAATCCATGCAGCATTACTGGCGCAGGCAACTGGAAAGCCGGTCAAGATCCTCTATGACCGTCAAGAGAGCATGCTGGTTCACCCGAAGCGTCACGCTACTCAAATCAGAGTCAAACTGGGACTAAAACGGGATGGGACCCTCACCGCAGCTCAGACTGAACTCTATGGGGATACTGGTGCTTATGCGTCCCTGGGCGCAAAGGTGATGGGGAGAGCAACTACGCACTCAACTGGTCCATATATTGTGCCCAACGTGAAAATAGATTGTTATGCCATGTATACCAATAATCCTCCTTCAGGCGCGTTCCGGGGATTCGGCGCCTTGCAGGCAGCATTCGCCATAGAATGCCTGATGGATAAGGTTGCTGAAGAATTGGAGCTTGATCCGATTGCCTTTAGACGGAATAATGCCCTCCGGACGGGAGCGATCACCAATACAGGGCAGCACTTGACAGAAAGTGTCGGACTGCTGGAGTGTATTGATCGAACCCAGGCAGAAATGCTGAAGTTCACTGGTGGTAAGGATCCTTTCCTTTCCCGGGAAGTGAAAGGAGATCCTGACAAACGGCGATCCTGGGGATTTGCGGTGACGTTTAAGAATACTGGTTTAGGAGAAGGCGCACCTGACAACGCAACTGCCGAGATTGAGCTGCTGAAAGATGGATCCGTGGAAATCCGGATTTCATCGGCAGAGATTGGACAGGGATTGGTCACTGTGCTGCAAATGATCACAGCCCAGGAGCTTGGTCTTCCGCTGGAAAAGGTTGTCGTTTATCTATCGGATACCGACCTTACACCGGATGGCGGCCCCACAACCGGGTCCCGGCAGACATATATTTCCGGGAATGCTGCCAGATATGCTGCGATTACCCTGAAAAACACCATGTTGGCTGTCCTGGCTGAGAAATTTAACTTATCCCCGGAAGAGATTGGATTTAAGGATGGAATTATTTCCGCTGCTGATCAGAAGCTGTCGTTTGCTGAAGTTGGCGAGCTGATGAAAGCGGAAGGCAGAAACCCCAAGTTGAAATATGAATACGTATCCCCGAAAACTACACCTCTTGGCGAAAAAGGCGATAAACATTTCGCCTATTCCTTCGCTGCCCAGGCAATAGAAGTTGAGGTAGATCTGGTGACCGGGGAGGTTCGGGTTATCCGGGCTGTAGGAGCAACCGATGTCGGGAAAGCAATCAATCCTCTCGGGCTGCAGGGACAGGTAGAAGGCGGTCTGATTATGGGCATTGGGCATGCCTTGACTGAGGAATTCATTGTTGAAAATGGTGAAATCTTCACCGATTCTTTATCCCGCTACCGGATGCCATCGATTAAACATGTGCCGGAAGACATTAAAGTAATCATTGTGGAAGATCCAACGACTGAAGGTCCTTATGGCGGGAAAGGTGTGGGAGAAATTTCTACCATGCCGGTACCACCTGCAATCGTCAATGCCGTTTACAATGCCTGTGGAATCCGGCTAAACCGGATCCCGATAGATCAGGACTGGCTGGCTCTGGAGATTGAGAAAGCCGCTGGTTAAAACAACAGACCTGGTCAAATCGAAAGAGTGATGAAATAGATCAGCGTTAAAGTTTTTTGTATATATTTCGATTTGCACCTTCGTGGTACAATAAAATAAACATGGATCGGTGGTCGCTGGTGGTTATGGAATGACCCCAATGGCGTCGGGAAAAACCTGACGAAAAGTGCTACCGTCCTTATGAGTTGTGCGCCGATCCCATGAAATATAGAAGTTATCTCTCTTCAAAATTGCACTACGGGTTATTTATTAATCCAATCACTGTATTAAATTATGAATACAAGATCGCTGTTAATCACAGGATATTTCCCCTGTGATTTTTGTTTTCTGCGGCTTGAATTTGGATTTAGGTTTTTGATAAACGGGAATGAACAAATATGCTGATTGAACTGCCGTATTCATTTTCAGGACGGGTTTTCCGCAGTCCGATGCCATTTGGTCCTTATGACCGGGATAGCGTTTGGCAGTCATACCGGGAAGAGGAAATCGACCTGGTCGTTGTGCTTACGGAAGCGCAGGAATACCTGGTGTACGCCCGAAGAGATCTGCCGGAGTTTTACCGTTCTCAGGGTTTGGATGTTCTTCACCTTCCGGTCCCGGACTTTGGAATACCTGATGATCTGGTTTTGTGGGAAAAAACTCTAAACTCCGTTGATCAGGCAGGAAGGGAAGGGAAAAATATAGCAGTTCATTGTCTGGCGGGAATAGGGCGCACAGGCGTTTTTCTAGCCTGCCTGGCAAAAGAAAACCTCGAATTAGACGGAGAGCGGGCAATCATCTGGGTGCGGGAATCTGTCCGCGGGGCGATGGAAAATGAGGATCAGGAGCAATTTGTCAAGAATTATCAACCGAGCGGGATTGATTAACAACTGGAAAAGATAAAATAAGGCAGTTTGGAAGTTATTCTGATTAAGGAGGAATTAAGATGATTATTAAAAATGCAAATCTTATTACCTGGGAAGAAGAGAATCAGATCCTCGAGAATTATTCTCTGTTCATCAAGGATGGGCTGATCAAAGAAGTTGGGTTGACAGTGGATCTGGAAAAGAAATATCCCGAGGAAGAGGTATTTGATGCCCGCGGTCAATATGTAATGCCGGGAAACATCTGTGCTCACACTCATTTTTACGGTGCTTTTGCCCGGGGTATGGGAATTCCCGGTGATGCCCCGAAAGATTTTCCCGAAATTCTGGAAAAATTATGGTGGCCGCTGGATATGGCACTAGACGAGGATGGAGTTCGTTATTCCGCGTTGGTCTTTGCTGTAGATGCTGTGAAAAATGGGACCACAACCTTGTTTGACCACCATGCATCACCTTCCTTTATCGATGGATCCCTGGACGTTATTGGGGATGTTATTGAGGACGCTGGCCTACGCGGCGTGTTGTGTTATGAAGTCACGGACCGCAACGGGGAGGAAGGGGCCAAAGCCGGAATAGACGAAAATGTCCGCATGATTAAGAAAGCTGCCGGCAATAACCGGCTGGGTGCTGCTTTTGGCCTTCATGCCAGTTTGACATTAAATGATGAGACCCTTGATGCCTGTCGGGCTGCGATCGGTGAGGAAGCTGGTTTTCACATCCACGTTGGTGAGCATCAGGCGGATGAATATGACAGCCTTAAAAGAAGCGGATTACGTGTAGTTGACCGACTTAAGAAACACGGGATTTTAGGACCCAAGTCCATTGTTGCTCACGGGGTCCATATTGATCACAAGGAAGCTGTCCAACTTGCAGAATCGGGAACCTGGCTGACTCATCAACCCCGGTCCAATATGAATAACGCAGTTGGCGTTGCTGCCATTGAGGATTTCCTGCGCTTGGGCATTAAGGTTGGAATCGGCACAGATGGTTTCTACCATGCCATGTGGGAAGAATGGAAAACCGCTTATTTCCTGCACAAGGTTCAGCATAAGGATCCCCGCAGGATGAGCGCGATGGATATCATCCAGATGGGTATAAGAAATAATGCGGCTCTGGCTAAGATCTACTTGCCTGAGACCACCCTGGGTGTGATCATCCCTGGCGCTGCCGCGGACTTGATATTTGTGGATTATCATCCCTACACTCCACTAAGTGCTGGAAACCTGCCCTGGCAGATGATATTCGGATTCCAGGAAAGCATGATCACATCAACCATGGTCGCTGGAAAATTCCTCATGAAAGATAAGGAACTTTTGACTCTGGATGAAGAAAAAATCGCCGCGGAAGCGCAGGCTATTGCCCCAGGGATCTGGGAAAGGTATCAATCCTATGTGGGTACTTATTCCTGAACCCCAATAAATTAGGAGATTGTGAATGACCAATAAACCGACTATAGCAATTCTGGGTGGAACCGGGCATGAAGGCACCGGTTTGGCGCTGCGTTGGGCATCTAATGGGTATCAGGTAATAATTGGATCCCGTAATGAGGAAAAAGCTCTTAATACTGCCCGGGAATTGAACCAAATTTTAGGAAGAGAAATCATCCGGGGCATGGAGAACCCGGCAGCTGCCCGGGAAGCTGATATCAATGTGCTGACGGTGGTAATGTCTGCTCACCAGGCGGCAGTAACGGAATTAAAGGATGACTTGCAGGGAAAAATTCTGGTTGATACCACAGCCCGGATTAAATTCCCAAATCCTAAACCGCCTGTTCCGCCCGCTGCTGCCCGGATTGCCCAGGAGATCCTGGGAGACGGTGTCCGTGTTGTTGCCGCCTTTCAGAATATTCCTGCCAGCACATTAAAGAATCTGGAGAAAGAACTGGATAGTGATGTGCTTGTTTGCGCAGACCATCAGCAAGATGCCGATCAGGTGATGGAGTTAATCAGGGGTGCTGGTATGAACGCTTATTATGTAGGTGACCTGGATATCGCGATTACCATTGAAGGATTGACCGCGGTTTTGGTGTATTTGAATAAATATAATGACATTAAACACGCCAGCATTAAAATCGTTGGAGCCTGAAGGATCTGAGCATGAGTTCTGAGGGAAGATCACCACTTATTCTGACAGCCTTGGAAGGGATCCCGTTAATCCGGCAGGGAAATGATCTAGCAGAGATTCTACTTCAGGTGCTGAAGCAGAATAATATTGATCTTATTGATGGAGATGTGCTGGTTATTGCTCAAAAAGTCATTTCGAAAGCTGAAGGACGAAAGATTGATCTGAAGACGATAACACCCTCAACACAGGCGGAAGATCTGGCAGCAGAAACGGGTAAAGATCCCCGGGAGGTGGAGTTGATCCTTCGGGAAAGCGCAGAGATTCTGCGGGTCCGTCCGGGATTGATCATTGTTGAACACAACCGGGGATTTGTTTGTGCCAATGCCGGTATTGATCATTCCAATGTGGCTGCCGAAGGGGATCAGGATTTTGTTTTGCTGCTGCCGGAAAATCCTGACAAAGCTGCTCAGGAACTGCGCCAGAAGATTGAAAAAGCGGAAGATGTCCAGATCGGTGTTGTGATCAATGATTCACATGGAAGAGCCTGGAGAAATGGAACGGTTGGGATCTCGATTGGATTTTCCGGGATTCCCGGCATTGTTGATTTAAGAGGTAAACCAGACCTGTTTGATTATCAACTGCGGATTACTCAGATTGCAGCGGTTGATGAATTGGCAGGAGCAGCTTCATTGCTGATGGGGCAAGCTGATGAAGGACTCCCTGTCGTGCATGTCCGGGGTTTTCCTTATCCGCTGCGGGATGGTTCCTTCCAGGAACTTCCGCGGGAAGGTTCCCAGGATTTGTTCCGCTGAGAAATGGAAAATCTCTCTCAACGGCTAATCTGGAGTTTAAATACATCTACTAATATGAAATTTCCTCGAGGGAAGAAAGCAGGTGTATAGCTCATGAATGTAGTTGCCCTGGCAGGTGGAGTCGGCGGAGCAAAGTTAGCCGATGGATTATCCCGGTTAAACCCATCTCCAACTTTAACCATCGTCGTTAATACAGGAGATGATTTTAGTCTATTTGGGCTGCATATCAGTCCTGACCTGGATACCGTATGTTACAACCTGGCTGGAATGGAGCAGCTCAACACCGGTTGGGGCCGGGCCGATGAACGTTGGGATGCTTATCAGGAAATCCAAAAGCTGGGTGGACCAGATTGGTTTCGATTGGGAGACAAGGATCTGGCTACCCATTTGGAGCGCACACGCAGGCTGGGTTCTGGTGAGCCCTTAAGCAAGATCACAGCGGATTTCTGCCGGGTTTGGGAGATTGATGCCGCGGTGCTGCCCATGAGTGACGACTCTGTTCCCACCATGGTGCTGACAGATCAGGGAGAATTGGCTTTTCAGGATTATTTTGTGAAATTGGATTGTGAACCCGCGGTTAGGGGATTTCGTTTTCAGGGGGTGGGAAATTCCCGGCCAGCACCGGGAATATTAGAGGCAATTAAAAAGGCCGATCTGATTGTGATTTGTCCATCCAATCCCTGGGTGAGCATTGATCCTATTCTCGCTGTTCCGGGAATCCGGCCAGCGCTTGAAGAAAAATTGGTCCTAGCAATCTCACCGATTATTGCCGGAGAAACGGTAAAAGGCCCGGCAGCAAAAATGTATCTAGAGATGGGTATTTCTCCCTCAGCTGGCGCGGTTGCTAAACATTACGGAAATCTGCTGGATGGGATTATGATTGATGAACAGGATGAGGAATTGATAAAAGATATAAAAGATAGGGAAACACATCCACTGAGGGTAATTTGTGCCGACACCTGGATGAAAACCAGAGAGGACCGCGTCCGGTTGGCTGGCGAAGTCCTGGATTTCGGACAGCAGATAATAAAGGAGGTATAAGAATGGCTTTATGGGCAATAATCCCTGTTAAGCCGCTTCGCAGGGGGAAATCGCGATTAGCAAAGGTAATATCTGCAGCTAAAAGGGCAGATTTGAATCAATATTTATTGGAGCATACTATCAAGGTGTTAAATACGATAGATGAAATTGAACAAATCCTGGTGATCAGCAGGGATAAAGAAGCCCTGGCATTAGCCCGCGAGTTGGGCGCGAGAACAGTTCAGGAGTACGGCAGTCCAGGTTTGAATACCGCACTTTCCCGCGCTGTAGAAGTGGCAAGGTCGTATGAAACCTGTGGAATACTGATTATCCCGGCAGATTTACCCCGGTTAGCAGCTGAGGATATTAAAGCAATCTTGGCTCACAGGAATGATCCGCCCGTAGTTGTGATTGCGCCGGACCGCAAAAAACAAGGCACCAATGCCTTGTTTGTCTGTCCCCCGGGTTTGATTGAGTTTAAGTACGGGAAAAAATCTTATGATAAACACTGTCAGGGGGCCCTTGATGCTGGAGCACGACTTGAGATTTGCAATTTCCCCTCATTGGAATTGGATTTGGATGAGCCGGAGGATTTAGCGTTGATGGAAGCTGAATTAAAATTGAGTGAAAAATAAATAAATTTCTTATTAGTATATTGGAGTCTAAACATGAATGAAAAAGTTGC
>JBARSJ010000144.1:0-12983 GCA_049644685.1 Anaerolineales bacterium | reverse complement strand
CTGCTGCTGCCTGTTCAATGGTTTTATCCTCTCGTCGGGCTTGATCTGGATTCACCCAGGGCAGGAAATCCTCAGGCTTTAATTCAGGAAAGTGGAGCAGCGCATTGGTAATATCTCCTTTGGGGTCAATCATTAAGGCCGGGATACCCTGCAAAGCTGCTTCTTCCAACAGGTCAATACATAACCCTGTTTTCCCTGATCCCGTCATGCCCACACAGACAGCATGGGTGGTTAAATCATCCGGGTCATACATCAGGGGATCCGATGTAATTTCCCTCTTTTTGGAATTAAATAATCGTCCTAAATAAAATCGATCAGTTTGTTTTGTCATCAGATACCTCGTAAAAAAGTTTTACCTGGGGAATTTAATCATTCGGTAATATTTTAGTTAACCATAAATGATTTTACCCTAACCGGGATTGGTTAATTATTCTTTTTGGGAATTATTGACACTAAGTAGTAAGCGGCCTTTTCAAACGTAGAGTGGCGTCTATAATTCTAGCTGAAAACTTTTCCGAGAATTATCCATCAAACACAGAAGCTGGCATATAATTAATAAAAAGTTAAAGCTGTTTTCTGCCAAATAAATATGCGGGAGGTTCAGATGAGTTTTAAGTTCACCTACTATGGTCACGGCACATTTGGATTGGATATTCAGGGACACAAATTGCTGATAGATCCTTTTTTCTCTGATAACCCGGCAACTAAAACCAAACCGGCCGATCTTGATCCAGACTACCTGCTGATTACTCACGGACACAGAGATCATGTCGGTGATGCAGTGGAAATTTTTCAACGGACAGGGGCAAAAGTGATCGCCAATGCTGAAATTGCCAAATGGCTCAGTGAGAGGGGAGCAGAAGTTTATCCACAGCACATTGGCGGGGGACATGATTACCCCTTTGGTTATCTCAAGTTGACCCAGGCAATTCATGGTTCCTCTATGCCGGACGGCTCTTATGGAGGTATGCCAGGAGGATTTCTAATAACCACGCCTGATGATAAAAAAATCTACCTGGCAGGTGATACAGGACTCTTTGCAGGCATGTCCTTGATTGGAGAAGAAGGAATCCACCTCGCTCTGCTTCCAATAGGTGATAATTACACCATGGGACCGGATGATGCCCTTCGGGCTGTGAGATTGATTAAACCAAAATATGCCATCCCCGCCCATTACAACACCTGGGATTTAATCGCTCAAGATCCAGATGCCTGGAAAAAACGCGTGGAAGCAGAAACCGATACTGTTGTCCATGTCCTGCAGCCTGATACAAGTATGGAATTTTAATCAGGAAAACCTATAGTTACAAACCTCCCGGAGCTTTAAAGCTCCGGGAGGTTTATTAATCTGGTTCGATAACAGTTTTTACTTTACTGGGATGCTGCAGGCAGCCCCGCGATCTTTTCAGCGCTCCGGACAGCGCGCAGGATTGCCTCCTGATAGACAATTGCCGCATAAGCTCCAACAATATTAAGATCCATCTCTACTTCCCCGGCAGATAAAGCAAACACTGTATCTCCATCAAACATGGAAAAGGCCGGTCTGATCGTCCGGGCCAAACCGTTGTGAGCCATTTGGGCGACCTTGTTGATCTGTTCTTTATTCAACTTTACATTGGTCGCAACAACGCCAATTATTGTATTATCCGCAGCAGAAGCAAAACTCATCATCTTACGACCCACAAAAGATTTCATCACTTTCAATGTGTCCGCAAAACCTTTTAGCCCCCGTGCGCCAGCAATGATCTCTGAAGTTTCCGGGTCAACCACGTCCCCGAAGGCATTCACAGCCACGATTGCAGCAACTTTTCCTCCACCACCGATATTCACACTGGTGGTGCCAATCCCGGACTTCATGGCCATCTTCATCGAAAGGATTTTTCCCACGGTTGCTCCAGTTCCAGCGCCCACATTGCCCTCCGCGGGTGAATCTTGCGAAGCGTTTATACAAGCCTGATAACCCATCTCTGGGTCAGGACGCACTTTTGGATCTCCGATCCCCAGATCAAACAGCACGGCAGCAGGAACAATGGGAACATGAGTCGGGCCCACGTTGACTCCCATTTCATTTTCCTCACAATAGCGCATCACACCTGCCGCTGCATCCAAACCAAAAGCGGATCCGCCGGTTAACAACACCGCATTAACCTCATTTACCAGGTGCATCGGATGAAGCAGATCTGTTTCCCGCGTTCCAGGGGCTCCCCCCCGCTGATCAATTCCACCTACAGTACCAGGGGGACAGAGAATAACTGTGCAGCCGGTTATCGCCTCTAAATCTTGAGCATGGCCAACTTTGAATCCTGGAATACTTGTAAGCCCACCCATAGTAACCTCCAAATCGGGATAATAATTCTATCCTACCATCCACTGGCTTTAAATATCGTTCGCAACAGGTCTTCTCTTTCACTGGCAGTCATCGGCCGGGCTCTGGCATAATCTACAAATTTGATCGTCAGCAGCTCGGTGCTGATGTGCTGTCCATTATAAAAAATATGCCGGTCAATAAATGCCGTTGCCGTGTTAGGAGGGATTTCATATATCTGGTCAAAAAACAGATTACCCAAACCGTGATGGACGAAGGCATTTGCTTTGATTTCAATCCCTTGAGGCTGGTGTGCCTGACTGCCGCTCACAATGACTGCTCCAGCCTGGGTGAGTTTTTTCGCATCTCTAATCTGGTCCGGTTGGGCAGCATAGGTATAGTATTCAAAATGCTGGAAGGTAGCAATCGGAAGATATCCTTCTTCCTTTAGAGATTTTATCTGCTCAGTCATCTTGTTAAAATCGCAGGCTACAGCTCCCGGGTACCCCGCGGCAGCGGATGCATAACCACCACCTTTGGCATTACAACCCAAGAAAGCGATTTTGTTTCCATTATGCTCCAGCAGGACCGGCTCCTGCGCTTCATGGCGGTTGGCTCCTCCTCCATAATATGGCCATTCCCGCTGCTGGTATAACTCCAGGGTATAAAGCATTGCCTCAGGCCCGTAATCACCAAAATGGTCTCCAGTCAGCTCCACCACATCAGTTCCAATAAACTCCATCAACTTTATATAGCGGGGATCACTGCAGAATCTCAATCCTTTTTGACTGGGATTAGGATAGGGACACCCGCTGGCAAACGGAACCTCATTGCTGATATGGGTAATATCCGCATCCTTTAACCAATCCTTGATGTCCTGAGCCGGGTAGTTGATACCCTTTTGCTCCATTGTCCAGGCTGTGGCTCTCACCAGGGCTGTCACACCGGTCATAACCACAGTGGTCAACTTTTGAGGATCCCTGTTGCTTGTGATCTTTTGCAGCTCTTCCAGAATTGCACCGCTGTGAGATATGGGTACTGCCAGCTCATAATCCTCCGGGATGAAATCCTTCTGGAGGGGAGAAATCCCATCCAGTTTGATAACTTTCCAATCCGGAGATAAAACCTCAAACGGCAGAATTGCCAATGAAGGCCGGTTTCGCCAGGCTTTGTCACTGATCTTGTCCTCGGGGAGGACTTCAACAGCACCCGCTGCAGGCTCACCCCAATAAGTTGATAAGACTCCCTTCACCTCCTCGGTCATCACCAGGGGCTGATTGCCTGAAATGGGGTTTTTTCTACCTTCCCAGGTCGCCCTGAGTTCTGAAGAAGAAATTCCATCTGCTACGGTTGGAAATGGTGCACTTAGGACATAAATCCAGTAGGTGATGGGGTTCTCGCTGCCAATTTCGATTGCGGCAGTAGCCTGGTCCAACTGATCTGTTGTTACCATTGAAACCGGCAGGTTCAACTGCGATCGGAGAAGATCTGGCAGAGCCGGATCTATCCAGAGCAAATCGGGCTCTACTGTAGCTGTTGCTGGAGAGGGAGAAAAAAATGTTGCTGTTGGAAGTTGTTCACCAGGAAGAGGAACGTACGGTGTTACGGTCTGATAGGCAGGAGACCAGGGTAGTGAAGACCAGTTCAGGAATATCGTTACCAGAAATCCCGCCAATATAACTACAACAATTAATGATATCCAGATCAGGGCTTTTTTCATTTTATAAGAGACAATATCCAGGTTTGGATGAACACAGACCAATCACCAATCAGGGTGTTCATCTCATTGGTTATTTAGGGAAATTCATCAATGCCTTTTATACGAGGCAGGGCTTAGAACAATTTCCCCCTTTCCGTCACAACCATTTTTAATTTAATTACCACTTCCCGCGCGCTGTCTTCTATTTGGGTCAAATCTGTGAGCAGCTCTTCGCTCTTTTTCTTATCTTCCAGGGAGCCCAGGTTTATTCTGACATTATATCCAGCACTGGTAACTGCTGCATATGCCAGGTTTGCGCCAGCCCCGGAATCTGTGATGGCATTTTTGTTTCCCAGTTCAGCAGTTTTCAGTGCAAGTTCAGAAACCCTGAGAGCTTTCCTCGCTACAGAAAGCGGCACCTCCGCTGCCTTCAGAATTGCGTCCTGGATTTCCTCCTCGCGATTCTGATCAGTTTTTGGTTTTTTATATGCCGCCATTACCTGATTAAATGCTTCCGAATCCTCCTTAACAGCCAGGGTCAACTCCTCCCTGAGTGTCTCTGACTCGCTAAGAATATTTTCCATTTCCCGTTCAACTTCAGCGTATCCCTTCTTTCCAATGGTCAAACGAGCAACCATGGATACCAATCCTGCAGCCATCGCACCTGAATAAGCGGCTGCTGATCCGCCGCCAGGAGTAGCTGTTCCCGCCGCCAGGGAATCCAGGAAATCAACTTGATCTTCCTTTTTTATTACTGAGAGCATTTTTTGCTCCAGAACCTGAGCGGGGGAAAATAAATCCATCTGGGTATACCAGATAGCGGTATCAATCACTGCTTCCTGAGGAATTAAACCAACCAGTTCGCTGTTATGGATCCCAACACCATAGCGTTCCGCCTCTCTACGGATAGTTTCAACAACGCGGGGCAAGGGAGTTTTCCGGAAATTGGTCAGATTCATCGAAACTTGAGCCCGTCCGTCAACTATCATGCCCAATGCTTTTACAAACCGGAGTCCCCCTGACGAATGCCTCACCGCCCGGGCAATTTTACTGGCAATGTTTTCATCATCCGTTGTTAGATTCACGTTAAATGCAATGAGGAATTCGCGGGCGCCGATCACTGTGGCTCCAGCCGAACCCAGCTCCTGGGGACCAAAATCGGGATATCGGGCAGGATTGCTTCTGATTTCCTCCTTTAACCCTTCATATCCACCCTTGCGGACAACCTCCAATCGTTTCCGCTCCGGGATTCGAGCAGCTTCTTCGTAAAAGAATACCGGAATCTCCAGTTCCTTCCCCACTCGTTCACCTACCCTGTGAGCCATTTCCACGCATTCTTTCATAGTGATCTGGGAAATCGGCACAAAGGGCACAACATCTGTTGCTCCAATTCTGGGATGTTCGCCAGTGTGTTTTTCCAGGTCGATTAATTGAGACGCTTTTTTAATCATCCTGAAAGCGGCTTCTTCTACAGCCCGGGGATGTCCCACAAATGTGATCACACTGCGGTTGTGATCTGCATCCATATGAGTGTCCAACACAAAAGCTCCCTCAACAGCAGAGATTACCATTTTGATTTCATCAATTACATCCTGGCTGCGGCCCTCAGAAAAATTCGGTACACATTCAACAAGTGGAGAAGTCATAAGAAATTCCTCATCATTTACATTGATCAGCACTTATTTATCTTATTTATTGGAATTATACCGAAAAAACCAATTCCAGAATTGAAACAAGTATCCCAATCTTAGGAAAAACATGTAACGTATCTCATTAAACTATCACAACTTTGTCACAGCCTCATCACAGGGTTTATCACACAAACTTGATACAGTATGCTTGTGGAAAACAATAACCATGTCCTGTTACCAAAGGTCAAAAAAGTGAATGCTGGTGACAATCAAAAAAAACCGAAAAAACAGCTCCTACCTGACAATCGATGAAATTGATTCTTCTCCGCGCTTGGCCAGTAATCTGCCTTCTCATCTTGCCCGCCAATATCATGCTATTCCAATTGCATCGGACAAGAAACGAGTAACTGTCGCTATGGCTAATCCTGAAGATCCGGTTGCCAGGCAAGCCATCCAGTCAGCAGTTATGTTCCCGGCCACTCTGGTTAGGGCTGATTCCATAATTATTGATTCCCTGATAGCAAAATGTTATTCGGAAACGCCTAATACTCAGCTAAAGTTCTTGGCTTGGACACCAGATGAACGGGTCTATCCGGTTAACCAGGCTTATATCCAATCCTTCACCAAGCTGCTAAACGCAGAACTGACCTGGTTCGAACCAGCAGAGAAAAAAAGTGAAGCTTTCTCCTTGTTGGTTGAAGAAATCGATACCCATAACACTGATCTACTAATTAGCTCCTGTCCCGCGGATTCCCTCCAGCAGCGCCTTGCTCTCGTGCCAGGTGAGAAAAAACTTCTTCACCATTGTTCAACCTCCTTGTTAACTTTAAAAACCCCTCGCTGGCCAATTCGACAGATCCTGCTGGTCCTGCAGGATCAACACATCGATGGCTGCGCGGTTGAATGGGCTATCCGGTTGGCGCGTGCCAGCAAAGCTTCCCTTACTATCCTCCCCGTGATCCCCGCTGTTCCTGTACTGTATGCCAATATGCAGCATGACCTTGCCAAACTGTTGAGCTCGGACTGCCAATTGGGCTCTCATCTTCATCAGGTTGCCCGCCGTTTAGTGGATTGGGAAATACCCGGGACTATAAAGCTGCGGGACGAGTCTCCAGAATGGCAAATCCGCTGGGAAGTTGACGAAGGGGACAATGACCTGATCATCATCGGAGCGGACCTTCAAAACAGGTTACAGAATACTATAGTGAAGGATCTCGTTCTGCCCCTCTTAAACTGGGTTCATATCCCTGTACTCATTTCTCAAGTCTCTCCAAGAGGAAGATAACTTCATGAAAAAACACAACTTGACTCGAGCTTTTCTATTAATCATCCTGTTGTCTACCATACTCACAGCATGTTCTCCTCCAAAAAATGGGGGGGATCAAAACGCACCTTTAGAAGGAACTATCACCATCTCTGGAGCATGGGCTCTTTATCCCCTGGTAGTTCGCTGGGGAGAGGAATATCAAAAAATCCATCCGGCTGTCCGTTTCGATATCTCGGCCGGCGGCGCTGGTAAAGGGATGGCCGATGCTCTAGCAAATGCTGTTGACATTGGCATGGTCTCGCGGGAAATATATCCCCAGGAAACGGAACAAGGCGCTTTTTGGGTCTCTGTCGCCAAGGATGCTGTCTTCCTGACCATAAACGACCAAAACCCGGTCTGGGAATACCTTCAATCCACAGGCATAACCAGGGAAAAGATAATCGACATCTATCTCACGGGGAAGATCACTAACTGGGGAGAGGTCGCAGTGCGTAATGAGATAACCGAGCCCATCCATATTTTCACCCGGTCGGACGCCTGTGGAGCAGCAGCAACCTGGGCTAAGTACCTGGGCCAGCACCAGGAAGACTTGCTGGGGATAGGTGTTTTTGGTGATCCGGGTGTCCTGGAGTCAGTTATCAAGGATCCGCTGGGGATTGGATTCAATAACCTTAGTTACGCGTATGATTTTGAGACTGGCGCTCCTGTAACTGGAATCCACATCGTACCTTTAGATATCAACAGCAATGGAGAGGTTGATCAGGAAGAAATCATCGATACCAAAGAACAGGCGCTTGATGCAGTCAGCGCAGGCTATTACCCTTCCCCACCAGCTCGTGATCTCAACCTGGTCACTAAAGGACAACCTCAAGGTCTGGTACGGGAATTCATCCTCTGGGTCCTTTCGGAAGGGCAGGCTTATGTTAGTGATACGGGTTTTATTCCCATTTCCCAGGACAAACTTGAGAAAGAAATCCTGAAGCTTGATAAATAATCACTTGAAAAATAACACAAATAGATTATGAATGAAAAATCGAAGTTTCTAAAAAACAGAGAAGAACTTTCCCGGCATAGCACTAAATCATTTTTTAAGTTAAGCCGTGATCGAAAAGACCTTGCCGCCCATAAGACCATGCGTGCCCTGGCTATCGGCGTGGGCATCCTTGTCCCTGTTTTTATCCTGGTTCTTTATCTTCGGGCCAGACCAATCCTCGCCACACACAACATATCAACCTTATTATTTTCAACAACCTGGCGCCCGAGCCAAGGCAGCTTCGGATTTTTCCCTTTCATCATGGGAACGCTCTGGGTAACGATGGTGGCAATGATAATCTCCGTGCCTCTTTCCTTACTGACCGCAATCTATTTAGCTGAATACACACGCCCCAAAATCCGGGCATTCATCATGCCCCTGATCGATTTGCTGGCCGGCATCCCCTCTGTTGTATACGGAATCTGGGGCGTCCTGACAGTAGTGCCCTTCATTCAAAAAGTCGTTATGCCATACGCGGATCGTTGGCTGGGTTTTTCACCACTCTTTCAATCCAATAATCCAACCGGATACGGGGTATTGGCCGGAGGGATTGTCCTGGCAGTGATGGTCTTTCCAATCATCATCGCGGTTTCGGAAGAGGTCATCCGCACTGTACCCATGGGCTTGAGGGAGGCTTCCTGGTCAGTAGGCGCATCGCGATGGCAAACCATTAGACGTATCGTTCTTCGGCGGGCATTCCCGGGAGTCATAGCCGCTGTTATGCTTGGATTCTCCCGCGCTTTTGGGGAAACTATGGCTGTCCTGATGGTTGTGGGCAATGTCGTTCAGATTCCGCATTCGATCTTCGATGCCGCCTACCCACTGACAGCACTGATAGCCAACAACTACGGCGAAATGATGTCAATACCACTCTATGATGCAGCCTTACTCGGCGCTGCCTTGATCTTATTATTGGTTGTCTTAACCTTTAACATCGGATCTCGTTTGGTCCTGGCCCGGATAAGTTATTCATAACCAGAAAACACCATGCTTATAAAACAAAAATTAGAAGAATCCTTTTTCAAAATCCTGATGGTAATCTCAACCATCTTCGTCTTGGGCAGCTTGCTCCTGATCTTAGGAACTGTTCTCTGGCGCGGACTGCCAGCTTTGGATCTGGCAATGTTGACTCAAACCCCACAAGGTGGATACTACCTGGGCAAAGAGGGCGGTATTCTCAACGCCATCCTCGGTTCATTATGTCTCGCGGGAGGAGCAACCACAGTTGCAGTCATCCTCAGTCTGCCCATCGCCCTCTACCTCCAACTCTACCCAGTACCCCACTTCACCAAAGATTGGATTCGTCTCTCCCTGGACATTTTATGGGGAACCCCCAGCATTGTCTACGGTGCTATTGGTTTTACATTGATGATTTACTTAGGAATGCGCGCTTCTTTATTGGGAGGGATTATCGTCTTGTCTCTCTTAGAATTACCTATCATGGTGCGTGGAATGGAGGAAGCGGTCAGCATGGTTCCCAAAGCTCTGCTGGAATCCTCTTATTCTCTGGGAGCCACACGCTTTGAGACAGCGTTTAAGGTAGTTGTGCGGCAGACATTGCCAGGCCTGGTAACAGCCATTTTGTTGGCTTTTGGTCGAGGAATCGGGGACGCCGCCTCTGTTCTTTTCACGGCCGGCTATACAGATAATCTTCCTACCTCTCTCCTGAGACCCGTCGCCTCTCTTCCGCTGGCTGTATTCTTCCAGATGGGCACCCCATTTCCAGCTGTCCAGGATCGGGCTTATGCGGCCGCGTTAGTACTGATAGTGCTTGTCTTGGGGTTGAGCATAACGTCGAGATTGCTTTCCACGCGGTTTACAAAAAACATCATCCGGTAGGAAAAAGAAACTATGAGCCAAGCTTTACCTCCTAACACTCAATCATCACCCCATCTGCGGATCCAGGATCTAAACGTCTGGTACGAAACCAATCATGCGCTGCAGGGGATCTATGCAGAAATTCCCACTTTCGGTATCACTGCCATCATTGGTCCTTCAGGGTGCGGCAAAACAACCTTATTACGGAGCCTTAATCGGCTTCTTGAAGAAGGAGAAGGAATCCGGGTCAAAGGACAAGTGTGGTTAAACGGAGTGAATATCTATGACCGCAGTATGGATCTAACCGAGCTGCGTACTCGAGTGGGATTGTTGGCTCCCAAACCGTATCCACTTCCCCTGTCGATTTACGAGAACGTGGCATATGGTCGCCGGATCCACGGCTTAGACGTGCTGGATAAAGGGAACGGACGCAACCTGGACCGCAAGGTGGAACATTATTTAAGAACTGCCGGTTTGTGGGAAGAAGTCAAAGACCGTCTCAGGGCGCCAGCTTCGGCGCTCTCCACCGGACAGCAGCAACGATTGTGTTTGGCTCGGGCCTTGGCTGTGGAGCCGGAGATCTTGTTATGTGATGAACCAACTTCAGCGCTGGATCCAATCTCCGCCCTAGGGATAGAAGAACAGTTAATCACTTTAAAGGAAAATACTACCATCGTAATCGTCACCCATCTGCTTCGCCAAGCCAGCCGCATGGCAGATTATGTGATCTTTCTCTGGATGGGTGAGTTGGTTGAATGCGGCCCGGCTAAGGAATTTTTTGAAAATCCAAAGGACTCGCGAACACAGGCTTATTTGATGGGCAAGATTGGATAGGTATACCATGTCAATAATACAAATTCAGAAAGTAATCAAATCACATTGGAGAAAAATCGGGGCTGGGCTTCTCGGTTTCCTGTTCATTGCTTCAACAGCCTATTATGGATGGCAAGTATATGGAATCGATGGCAACTCCCCAGTCCAATTGATCGTTTATGCCTTCAGCACCCAGGAGGAAGTCTTTACCCAGGGCATTTTCCCCGCCTTCGAGCAGTCCTGGGAATCGACCGCCGATACGGATCTAATAATCAAAGGTGTGTTTGGCCCATCTGGCACGCTTGCTGGACAAATTAATTTAGGAGCTCCTGCAGATGTGGCAATTTTCAGCAACGAAAATCACATCAACTGGTTAAAAATTGGTCACCTGATAGAAGATGACGTTCAACCCCTGTCCTTCGGGACTTCTCCAGTCGTGATCGTCACTCGACCGGGCAATCCAGCCGGGATCGAGGATTTTTCCGATCTCAGTCAGCCCGATCTAATTTTGCTTCATGCCGACCCGCGCAGTTCAGGAGCTGGAGAATGGAGTTTAATTGCCGTGTATGGCAGCATTTACCTGGAAACAGAGGATGAGTCCACTTCCCTGAAGCAATTGCAGGAAATCTGGAATAACGTTCATCTGATGGCTCCTTCCGCCAGGGCTACCCTTACCCTGTTCGAATTAGGCGCCGGAGATGCGCTGATTACTTATGAACAAGATGCGATGTTAGCTCAAGATCGCGGAGTTGCCCTGGATATTGTGATTCCTTCTCCCACCATTCTTACCCAACCAGCGGCTGTAGCCATTAACAAAAATATTACCCGCTCGGAACGGGCTGCAGTGCAAGCTTTTCTGGATTTCCTCTCCAGCCCTCAAGGACAAACGATCTTTGCCCGCTACCACCTGCGGCCGGCTTCACCCGAAGGATCAGAGCAATTCCCCCAGATCAATACTTTCACCACTAAGGATTTGGGTGGTTGGGCCATTGTCTATTCTCAGCGGCTTAAACCGTATTGGGAGAAGGAAATATTACCTGCGCTTTCACTGGATGAAGAATCTTCAATTATTAACTGGGAATAAATAAATGCAAAAAACTTCTGCTCCTGACCTGAACAACAATCGACCTCAACCCCCTCCAAATTCCATTCCCCTGAGTGGGGTGGAAGGGTCATTGTCGATACCGGAATCTCACACCTTAGTTGAAATAAAAAAGGCCTGGTGGGCTCGAGTTCGCATCGAAAAAATCGGTTTGTTTATCATCAGCATTTACCTGTTCATCCTGGCCATCATGCTTTTGAAAGACGGAGCACGTGTGCTGACTCCGCTGATCCAGGATACCTTCCGGATCACTAATACTGCCAATAGTCTCGGGTTCGGCTGGTTATTTGCCTACATTATCATGAGCGGCTCTCCAGTCGCGGCTGCAGCCCTGGCATTTTTCGACAGCGGAGTGGTCAGTAAATTAGGCGCCTTTGCGATGATTACTGGCAGCCGATTAGGCGCCAGCTTCATCGTGCTCTTGATCGGTTTCCTGTACGTGCTTCGGGGCCGCAACCGGGCAACCAGCCTGAGCATGGGATTGTTGTCCTTGAGTATCACAGGGTCAACATATATACCGGCATTCTTCCTGGGAATCTTCCTCCTCCAAACAGGACAACTTGACAGAATTCAATTCAACCGTGGCGCCTTGCTTCATTCTACAACCGATCTCCTGGTTGGCCCGATAACAGATTTCATCTCAGGGGTTTTTCCTCAGTGGGTCGTTTTCTTTATTGGATTGGGGATTATCTACTTCAGTTTTAGTCTATTCGATAAGTGTCTTCCCCAAATGGCAATCAAAGAAAGCCAGGTGGGATGGGCTTCACGCCTTGTATATCGCCCGGTTGTAATGTTCTTGTTCGGAGCTCTCATCACCTTAATCTCGATGTCTGTCAGCGTCTCGTTAAGCATCCTCGTTCCACTGAGCAACCGCGGTTTCATACGCCGCGAAAACGTGTTACCCTATATTATGGGCGCTAACATCACCACCTTCATTGACACCTTGCTAGCGGCTGTCTTGCTTGGCAATCCCCCTGCCTTTACAATTGTTTTTATTGAGATGCTAACCATCACCCTGGTCTCTATGATCATTCTAATCTTCTTTTATCCGCGCTATCAAAGGATGATCCTGAATTTCGTGGCTTGGGTCACTGAGAATAATCGGAATCTGGCAGTCTTTCTGTTTATCATATTTTTAATACCTATCCTACTGATCTTGATCTAAACGACGAGGCGAATTTTCCATGCGTACTTTGATTATCATTAATAACTCCCCCCATGATGAAGGAGTACTCCAATACAGCGCTCAAATCATCGCTAAATCCAACGTAGAATCAACCATCATGATGATTATCCCCAAAAAACAGGGCGAGAC
>JBARSJ010000143.1:0-5505 GCA_049644685.1 Anaerolineales bacterium | reverse complement strand
AAACCGACTTCACCTATCCCATCGTTATCCCAATCTCCAGTGACCGGCGTCCATCCTCCTCCGTTGGGACCCCAGACAAGATAATTTACCGAATCAGACCAGGCATTTTCTCTCATTCGCCAGATCTTGGTAACTGGGTCATAGAAACCCACATTGTCTCTCGCGCATCCTTTATTTACTGATCCCATAGATGGTTTCTGAAGACACCAATCGTACCCATGGTTTGTATCCACCCCGTTGGGGTTACGTCCCAGCTGCACTCCAGAATTAGTTGGGGGATAAGGAGGATTGGGACCAATCCATCCTGTGCCGATGCCCGGCTCATGGGTATCATCATCCCACTTCACAAAATCAACCCCGACGAGGTCGTCATCTAGTAGCGTCGCGGCTCCTGAAGCTTCATAGGTCCACCAGATATTATCGCCAAAATACAGGTCTGTGGCTGTGTCGAGCCCTGCGGTTTCATGCAGGACAACATAATCCATGGAACCCAGCGTAAAGGCTGGAAGCGTAAAGTAAGTCGTCTCCGTATCGGTAAAGGCCCGGAAGAACCAACCCGAAATATCAATTGAACCTTTGCTGTAATTATACAATTCAACCGAATCATATACTCCTGTATTTATTTCGTTAATCCGGATCCGGGGTTCCGCCTTGCTGACAATGCTCGTGCTGGGATCGCCATAGAGGTTAAAATCATAGTAATTCGTCAACCGGGTGTTAAACTCCGGAGTCATAAACGCTCTGGTCCAAGTGAGCGCCCTACCTGCTGGATTGTCCCATTTTGCCAACCGTTCAGACCACTCATAGCCTATCCCGGAGTTGGTGGTGCTGCCGTCAAATTCCCCATATCCCACCCCGGTGTTGAAATAGGAATCCCGGCTGGCACTGATCGTTCCGATAGCGCCGTTTTTAAGCAGCGCATAACCAAGGTTGCCGCTGCTCTCGGGATAGCCGTTGGTGCAGGAATTCAGATACACAAAGGAGGGATAATCATCATACAGCAAATTTCCCGCATAGGAGCTGGTCATCAAATTCCCATCCCAACAGGAGGGACCATACCCCACCGCAGCGGTATTCGAATTTCCATGTCCCCACCACACCACCAGCGAGTAATAATCGCTGTTCCATTGGTCCCGGACGTCGGTTCCTCCCAGCAGTTCACTACTGCTGGCGTAAGTCGAGTTATCCACCGCGCAAGTTCCGCCGCCCTGCTGATACATGGTCCAGTGGCTGTAACCCGCCGGATCCAGGTAATCATCCATCATCTGTTCTGCTAAAGGAGCCCCATCGTAATGAGGGTCTGGTGCACCGGACTGGAAACCCATCGGCAGTAATACAGTATCCCGCCAGGAGGTATAGCCCATCTCATAATCCATGATCTTCTCAAGGATCGCATCCAGGGTTGCATAATCGGCACTGTACACAGGAATGCGGCCGACATGTACCTCCGGGAAAAAGTTTACACCGCCAACAACGCCGCTATAGTCCCCGGTCCACTCTCCATAATATGAATCGCCATCTAGATTCCAATTCCCGGTCAGGTCAGCATAGAAGGAATCTGTGGCAGATTCATCACCTGAACTATTTCCCAATGGCCAGACCATCTTCATGGGCACATCCCCCACAGAATCAGCAGTGCCGGGATAGTCCGGGTCAGGATTACCGATCAGCAGAACATAATCCACACTCATACCGAGATAATTGGTTATAAGCCATTGCCGGATCTTTTCGGCAGTTCCATTGGGAGACTGGCCGGTTAATCCTCCGTAATCATCCTCAGTGATGACCCAGGCAGTGTAGCCTTTATTGGCTTCCTTGTGATCAAGAAACTCGGCCAGTTTTGTGCTGTTGGCTTCAATGGCGTTGGTGGTAATCACCACAAAACCCGGCCTGGTTGAAGCCAGATCCCCCACCATGTCATACCAGGACCTGGCATCCTGATAATTCTCAAAGAGCCCTTCAGCTTCTTGATCCATAAAAGTATCACTCAGAAGGGCTGCGCTTACTCGGTCTGATCTCAGGTCATAGCTGAACTCAACCGTCAGTTCCGTGGCGACAGTGATCTTTCCACTCTCACTGTCATAGGAAATGGGATTAATATCCAGGCTGGCATACTTCCATTTTCTCATTTGTCCCGGCGGCAGGGTATTAACCCAGCTGAAAGGCTGGGGTTCTTGATCCTGATACCCACCCGCGACCAGGCCGGTCTCAGATGTATCCGCGACTGCCGGTTTGATGTTATAGGATTCCTCATAAACTGTGGTCTGGATATCAATGACCTCCACGGCAAGGCTGCCAAATTTGGCCTCGGGAGGGAGCGCGAAGTTATAGGTCTTGTGGGGAAGAGTTGGCTCTCCCGGCATCCCGAAAGAACTGAATCCCTCCATATTGACCAGGTCAAAGCCTTCCGCATCCTGTTCAAAGACCGGTTCAGGCAGGGTAATGGTGTAAACAAGCCCCGCCGGGCCCTTGTTGGGCAGAGTGGGCTTTGATGGTTGATCTCCGGAGAAGGCTTGATCAGGATCCGGGCCCCCATCATCGGCAAATACAGTCAGGCTGGTACACAACAAGAGGATAAAAGTTATCAACAGCATTCTCTTTAGTTGTGTTTTAATCTGGTAATTCTTCATCTCTCCTCCTCTCTCTAGTTAGATGATGACTGGACTATTCCTGCGGTTTATACCATTCCTGGGCTGATTCAAAATTAATCAGGAGTTCCTTAGCGAGATCGTCCATCCCGGTATCGGCTAATAATTCCTGGTCCGGGACTTCGGAACTGAGTTCATAGCCAATCTGAATTTTTACCTCAGATACGACATTTAATTTTCCTGTTTGGATATCATAAACAAAGGGGGAAAAGGCCACCTGGGTGAAGAGCCATTTCCTCATTTGCCCGGGCTCCAACTGCCGGATCACATCGGCTGGATTTATTTCCTCCCCTGTAGAATCAGAGGAACCTCCCTCTTGATCTCCCTCCCCGGATGCTTGATCAGCTACCATTTCTTTTAACTTATAAGTTCCTTCCAGGGAGGTTGATTGATAATCAACTACCTGAACCACCAGGCTTTCCATCAGTGCATTGGGAGGTACGGCTATCTGGAATACCTTTGCCGGGATGGCTGGTTCTCCCGGGCCACCCCGGGGAGAAAAATCATCCATTTGGATAATATCAAACCCCTCGCTATCTTTTGAGATTGTATAAGGAGGGGTGGTTATCGTCACTAAAAACGAGTTTTCAAACACTTCCTGAGGGGGTTGAGTTAACGCTGGTGCGGGAGTTGAAAGAGCCGGGCTGGCACAGGATGTCATGAAAATTACCAGACAACCCAGCAACCCAATCTTGATCATAAATCTTCTAGGTTCTCGATATTTGTAAAACAGTTTTCTTGAAGGCATACAATCTCTCCTATACCGATCCCTACAAATAGAGGTCAGATTTATTGCCAGAAGCGAGAATATCTGTTTGATTAAGGATAGTGATTAATGAAACCTAAACATTTATGATTTTTATCTGTGAATTTGTCTGGGAAATAATAAAATTTGGATTACATGGTTATGTAATTAATTAATCAATAAATAGATTGTAATAATAGTATATACTATTTTTGTCTTTTTTGGTAAATAAAGTAGTGTAAACTTCTTTCTGTAAATTTGCTAAAAAAGTAGGTCAGGTGTATCCTTTAGCAAGGTTAGACACCAAAAAAAGGAGAACACCGTGACCTACCATAAAGATTTTACCTTAGCTTTGCACGCCTGTGGCGCCAGCTGAATTATTGGAACAAGTTACATCCGAAGGACTTGAATATTTACCAACGTTGATCGAAGTATTGATTAACACTGCGATGCAAGCTGAGCGATCCAAATATCTCAAGGCCGATCTCTACGAACGGACCGATCAGCGAAATGGGTTTGCCAATGGCTACAAGCCCAAAACGGTCAAGACGCGGATCGGAGACATCACCTTTGATGTTCCCCAGGTCCGGGACGGCACCTTCTACCCGGGAGCCCTGGAAAAAGGGCTGCGCAGTGAAAGAGCTCTGACCAACCATGACCCTGGCCGAGATGTATGTCCAGGGTGTTTCAACCCGGAAGGTCAAAGCGATCACCGAGAAGCTTTGCGGAACATCTGTCTCCTCAACACAGGTGAGCAAGGCCACCGCCAAGCTGGATGAAACCCTGGAAGCATGGAGAAACAGGCCATCGGGTGTCTTCCGATATCTTTTCTTCGATGCCCGGTATGAGAAAGTCCGCCAGAACGGTCATATCCAGGATGCGGCTGTGTTGATCGCCAGTGGAGTGGGAGCAGACAGCAGACGGGCGATTTTGGGCGTTTCCGTTTCTCTGGGCGAGCATGAAGTACACTGGAGAACCTTTTTGCAATCTCTTGTGGAAAGAGGGTTGCGAGGAGTGGAGTTGATTACCAGCGACGGTCATCAGGGTCTGAAAGCTGCTCGCAAAGCCGTCTTTGGAGGTGTTCCCTGGCAGCGGTGCCAGTTCCATCTCCAGCAGAACGCTCAGGCCTATGTGCCAAGACAGAGTATGAAATCCGAGGTGGCAGAGGATCTGCGCAGGATCTTCAATGCGCCCAATCGAGTTATGGCAGAGAGTTACCTGGCTGATACCATCCGTAAGTATAAGAAATCCGATCCCCGATTGTCTGTCTGGATGGAGCACAACATCCCGGAAGGATTGACTGTTTTCTCATTTCCGCCAAAACACCAACGGCGCATCCGGACTTCAAATATGTTGGAGCGTCTCAGTCGAGAGATCAAACGCAGGACCCGGGTTGTGACTATCTTTCCCAATGAAGCCTCCTGCCTGAGATTGATCACAGCTTTTTTAATGGAGAAGAGTGAAGAATGGGAAACCGGAAGGATTTATTTAGTTTTTGAAGCTTCAGATTAACTTGTTCAATGGATACACTTGATTGAATTTACAGAAAAGAACTTGCACAATCTAGAAATCTCGATCGGGAACTTGATTAAAAGGGATTATTATTTAGATTTCTTTATTACAAAAAATACAAATTGGGCTCTTGGATTTAACTAAACCGAGAGCCCAACTCGTGGATGAATTGTTTTGCCTTTTCAAGCAATCATCTAAAACTTATTACGAAGGTTATTATTGACTCTTCTCTACCAATCTCCAATCACAGGTATCCATCCACCTCCATCAGGACCCCAGACAAGATAATTCACCGAGTCAGGCCAGGTGTTCCCGGTTCTCATCCTCCAGATCTTGGTGGCAGGGTCAAAGAAACCGACTTCGTCTACGCCATCATTATCCCAATCTCCGGTGACCGGCGTCCATCCTCCACCATTGGGACCCCAGACAAGATAATTCACCGAGTCACTCCAGGTGTTCCCGGTTCTCATGCGCCAAATCTTGGTAGCTGGATCGTAGAAACCCACTTTGTCATTGTCAATGATTGTTGTATCACTCTCATAGGAACCGATATCACAGAGAATTTCCTGGGGACGAGACACACCACGCTGATCTTCAGTA
>JBARSJ010000142.1:0-1720 GCA_049644685.1 Anaerolineales bacterium | reverse complement strand
GGGTTACACGATCGTTGATGCCACCTGCCCAATGGTTAAAGAAATTCATAACATTGTGGAGGTCTCAAAAAATGAAGGGTGCCGAGTTATTATTATTGGTGATAAGAAACACGATGAAGTCCTTGGCATTATGGGACAGTTTGGGAACAAAGCAATTGTCATTGATAGTATGAAAAGTATCCCCATGACCAGAATTAAGCGAATCAAAAAGGCCTGTGTGGTGGTCCAATCAACACAAGACGTCGACATGACGCTTAACATCGTGGATGTATTAAAAAAGCATATTAGCGAGTTGGAATTTTACAATACCATATGCAAGCCAACCCGGATAAAGCAGAAAGAAATAAGGAAGATGCCACTTAATAATGATGTGATGGTTATTATTGGTTCCCGAACGAGTGCCAATACCAGGAGGCTCCATCAGATATCAAAATCGCTTAACAAACGAAGTTACTGGATACAATCGAGAGATGAAATTAAACCGGAGTGGTTCCAGGATGCACGAAGTGCAGGAGTGATGTCAGGGGCATCAACACCGGACTATACAACCAAAGACGTTATTGAATATCTGCAAGCTATTTAGTTAGTGCTTGACCGAAAACTCCATTTTTCGTTCAGGTACTGGTTAATCCTGTTAAACCAACAGCTATGCAAATAATGGACTGCACTCATGAACCATTATGAAATGCTCCGCAATGTCAGCCGTACGTTCTCTCTATCTATCGAACAACTGCCCCCGGTGTTGCGAGATACGGTTACGGTTGCCTACCTTTTATTTCGCATTGCGGATTGCCTCGAAGATCATAGCGCCATCGTTGCAGAACGCAAAGCCCATCTCCTCCGTTTGTGGGGTGATATAGTTACCGGTAGTAGGCCTGCAAGCGATCTGATAAATCAAATATCTGATCTTGATGATAACGATCCGGAAGTTTATGTGGCTTGTCATGCTGATCGTGTGATGCAGTTTCTGAATACTATTCCTGAACAACTCAGAGATATAATTACCTCACATGTTTGCGAAACCTCACAAGGGATGGCCAGGTGGCAGGAACAGGGTCCTTTTGTTCATACAGAGGAAGAATTGGATGATTATATGCATCAAGTGGCTGGAAGAGTTGGCTATCTACTCACTGATGTGTTTTCGTGGTATTCACCAGCAATTTGTAACATACGTGAACACCTCATGCCGCTCGGTCGTGAATTCGGACTCGCCCTTCAGACTGTAAACATCATCCGCGGACTGCGTAAGGATTACGAGCGGGGTTGGGTTTTTGTCCCCGACACATATTTTGAAAAGTTTGGTTTGTCTCGCGAAGGATTTTTTGACAAAACGAATGGGGATAAATCAATGTCAGTTGTCAATTTGCTGATTACCAAAGCAAAACGCCATCTTAACGATGGTTTAACCTATATTACACGGCTTCCCAGGACAGAGCGACGCATCCGGCTTTTCTGTATTTGGCCACTTCTATTTGCCGTGAAAACGCTCGCACTGAGCAGGAATAATTCTGAAGTTCTGGCATCTGAAACAAAAATCACACGTCATCAGGTAAAAAACATTGTGCTTGTTTCGCGGTTACTTTGCTGGTCGAATTTTTGTCTGACTCGCTATTACCATTATTTAGAAAAGTAATGTATGAATTTATTCACTATTTTGGAGCTGTTTCCTTTTGTAAAACGCTGCTATGACTTCATTTGCCATCTTGAACCTTCCTTGGTG
>JBARSJ010000141.1:0-3183 GCA_049644685.1 Anaerolineales bacterium | reverse complement strand
GGCCCATGTTGTTCAACTCAAACCGAAATCCCGGTTGTCCGGAGCTGAGAATGATTTCCTGCTCAGAGAGAATGGTGGTCATGTCGTTGGATTTCCACTGCTGGATCAAATTATCCACACTTTCCCCTTGAGGACGGATGTTCAGGTCGCATTTTGTGTCACCCGATTCGCGCTTTCCACCACCAACATACTTATCTTCGGGATAGGAAGAAAATATTGCATACTGCCCTTCAATAACGCCGGTTACTGTCCAGCTTCCAGGGATATAGATAGAAATACCTGTCGACGGATCTTGATATTCTATGAAACCAACAGGTGGTTCGAATACAGGGGTTTTTGTTGGCTCTTGAATATCAGAAGTTGGTGTATCCGGTAAAGAACTGAGTTGTTCTACTGTGGCTGATGGAAGGATTATTGCTGGTTGGTTTAAAATTGGTGGAGTTACATCAATAGACCTACAGGATTGTATTAGAAAAACTACTATAAATAGAACATATCGAAATAGTTTCCTTCCATTCTTGATTAATTGATCGCGTAGCATTATATTCAAGCCTCTCTTAAATAGCTTCTATTTTCTTTAATGAGAAACCTATTCATCAGTATCATCCTGCTAGATAATGTGTGTCATCCAGTCAAGTCTACCTCTGCCAGGGAGCTCGTTACTTGATCACAGGCAAGATCAAGTAACGAACTTGAGAATTTATTCTTTCTTCTCTTTATAAACCGATACGAACCAAAGCACACCAACTCCAGTGAAGAAGAATCCTAGACCACTCATCATATGATAAAAAATCGTTACAGCTGTTGCAGCGTTCTCCATGTCATCCTCCTTTAGAAATATGTGTTTCTTAACTTGCCTGTCTTTTACTTGAAATACTGGAAATATTCCTGAATCTCAGGTTTACTGCTTGGTTCTATTGATCAATTCTTACACGCTAAGCATACTCGACAAGTGGTATTTGTGTCATACCCCGAACGGATTAATCAGAGGGTTAATTATGGTTTAGTTGTTATGCTCTATTGTGATGACAACATTTCCCTTTTTGTGTCCTTTGTCAACGTATCTGTGAGCTTCAACGATTTGTTCCAACGGGTAGCGTCTGTCGATGGCAGCTTTAAGCTCGCCTGCCTCAACCAGTTCCTTGAGGAAGAGGAGATCTGCTGCCTGATACTGGTCAGATATGTCACCCGAGTCTTTCAGAATATTAAGATAGATACCTGTCTTTTTTAGAGCCTTCTTTGCTCGGGAAGGTGAAAGCTTGCCTACAGCGTCGAAGATCACATCGTATGTTTCCCCGTTCTGGGTGAAATTCTCTTTCGTATAGTCAATGACCTTTTCAGCTCCCAGAGATCTCACCATTTCTAAGTTGCTCGTACTGCAAACCCCGGTTACCTCTGCTTCATAATGCCTGGCGATCTGGACTGCATAGGTACCTGCATTTCCTGATGCTCCATAGATCAGGACTTTTTGTCCGCGTTGGATATTTGCCTTACCAATGCATCTTAATGCCGTTAGTCCTCCTGCAGGTACTGCGGCAGCTTCCTCATAGGTCATATTGGTCGGTTTTATTGCCATCACAGTCAGATCTTCAGGAAGACATTTGTACTCGGCATAACCGCCAAGATCCGACCACAGAGTAGCTGCAAAAATCTGGTCACCTTTCTTGTATTTCTTTACATCAACCCCTATTGCTTCTATTTCGCCTGAAAGCTCCATCCCGAGGATTGGTGTCCTGGGTTTTCCAAAACCCATAAATATGCGAGCCATGAGCTGTTGCCATAAAGGGCCAGGAACTTTGAGACTCCGCAATATCGTATCGCCGGTATGGACTGTTGTTGCATGCACCTTGATGAGTACTTCATTGTCTTCAGGGGTGGGTTTTTCCACATCTTTGAGCTGCAGAACTTCCGGTGGTCCATATTTTTCATATATAATGGCTTTCATTTTTTTCTCCTTTATAACTATTCTGCGAACTCGGCCAGGATCTCGCTAGCAATGCGAATCAACTCCTGATTGAATTTATCTGGTTCATCGTAATAGACATCATGAGCTGAATTTTCAAACCAGGTAAAGCTCTTTGCGGGGGCTTCCAAAGAGTTGTAGTATTCTTCTGCCAATTCACCGGGGCAAAAATAATCATATCGGCCCTGCATAAAATGAACTGGAATCGTGGAAACAGGAAAGTCTTTTGCATGATCATAACCGCTGGTTATAATCTCTAACTTCGTGTGGTTACTAAAATCCATTCCCGCTAAGGTTTGCTTGATATAGGTAGTCGGATATTCAGGGCTTTCACCTTTTAAAACATAGTCCAACCAGGCATCCTCAAGTCCTTCTGTATGAAAGTCACCGACCAGATATTGGGAGAAGTTCTGACCCATTAATTGCACATGATCCGTATTTGTGGGATCAAATGGCTGGATTGATTCAAGGGCTTGAATGCCTTCGGTATCATTTGCCTGACGGGCAAGCTCCAGTACCTTCTCATAACCCAACTCATTGGTTGAATTCCAATCAGGTCTTACGGCGGTAGCGATAAAGGCATAATATGGTTCAGAATTCACCCTGAGAGTCTCAAAACCGAGTCCACTACCCCAGGAATGCCCCCACAGAAAGATCTTGTCCTGATCAAACCTCGCGCGCAGGATGTCGGTCAGTTCCAGGGTATCGCTAACAAAGTCTTCCAATTGCACATCCTCCGGGGTCAAATCTTTGGAAAAGGATTTGCCTGCTCCGCGCTGATCCCAATGCACCAAGATGAAGTGTTGTTCCAGTTCCGCATGGAAGTTATTCCAGGTAGCCCATGGAGATGAGGGCATACCCGGCCCACCATGCAAGAAGAGCAAAACGGGTTTGGTGATGTCCGCCCCACGAATGGTGACCGTTTGTTCAACACTGCCCAGAGTGACTGTTTCAATGACGGCAATACTACCAGTGATTTCAACCCCCTCAGCATCGGTTATGGGGGGTGTATAGGCTTCCGCCGGTTTTTTTCAGAAAACAGCAACGGCAGTCAGTACAACCGCGGCGATCAGCAGACCGACCAAAAGATACCTTTTTTTATTCATTTTTATCTCCTATCTTTATTTTGATGGGCTACAGTAATCATCTTTTAGTTCTATGATGCAGTCTTGGAAGTAATTACCGATGATTTAAAACCTTTAACGATCAGCCAGACAGCA
>JBARSJ010000140.1:0-1970 GCA_049644685.1 Anaerolineales bacterium | reverse complement strand
GTGCCAGGTTGCCATCACCAGGGATCTTGCCGAAGATCTTCATCTGCAGAATATTCTCGATCTCTTCCTTTTTCACATCCGCCTTTCTTCCGGTCAGATTAAGGATCAACAACGTTTTATCCTTTGGGTAGGAAAGGGTGGCTGAGATATCCATGAATTGTCTCACATCCAGCATTGAGGCTATGTCAGGGTTGAGCACCAGCAGGATCTTTTCCGAGGAATCCATGTAAGTGACCGTGTTTTCATTTAAATTGTTTCCTCCATCAATGATGATGATTGGAAAGACCATTTGCAAACTTTGAATCACCTTGTACAGGTTCTCTGGTTCGATTCCCTGAGCTTCAGTGATCGAGTTCGGGCTTGGCAGCACGTGAATGCCGGAAGTATGCCGTACAACCACCTGTTTGATTAGGCGTTCATCCAACATATCAGCTTGAGTGATCAAGTCAGTGATCGAATTGCCAGTACGTAAATTGTAGTATAGCGCTATGTGTCCAAACAGATGTTTTCCGTCAATCACCAACACATCCTCTTTTAATGTTTTATGCAGGCTGATGGCTAGGTTTGTGGAAATAGTCGTGGTTCCCACTCCTCCCTTAGGGCTGAAAATTGTAAACGTATTATTGGGTTTGACATTAGTATCCAGGACAGGAGTCAGTGAAGGATGAGCCTGGCTGTGCTCCAAGAGTTCTATTACGCGCTTGATGGTGATCACTAGGTTGTTCGATTGATACGGGTACTGGATGAAATCCCGTGCACCTGAGACAAGCACCCGATCTGAATCAACCTTTTCAGATTCAGACAGGATAGCAACCACCGCACACATTGAGTATTTGGATGTGATCTTATCCACTAGATCAAAAGGATGTTTTTGAAATTCAAAATCCAAAAGGATCACATCCGGTTGGGTCTCAGCGATAACAGGAAAAAGATCCTTCGAAGTCACTTTTTTCTCGATCAGTTTCAGGATTTTCTCTTTTTCGAGGGTTGTACGGGTTGATTCGATGACTGATGGATTTTTTGATACCAGGAGGATCGTTGTTGATTGGGTTATTTTCTCCATATTATTAAAGCTTTCCTCTACGATTAAGGTAAAATCTCAAGTCCGTAGAATTCGATGATGTATTCTTCAGTTACAGGCGTAAGGTCAAAATGAACTGTTGAAGTGGGTGCTCTCAAAACGATATCAAATATCGCCCCGGTGTCCTTCAAATGTTTCAATATCAGCGCGTCCCGAGGGTTCAATGCCAGTAAGTAAGCCCTGATTCTAGTAGCAGCCTGGTTATCTTCGTCCTGCATGATATCGGTGTCGGCATCCTTATCGATTACTTCCAAGACCAGGGCTGTCACGCCTACTTTTTGCAAAGAATCTACAGTAAAGGTTCTCATCTCTGGCTCTTGAGGTTCACCGGTGGTAGTGGTGATCTCCCCGACCGTCTTGACTTTCTGACTGAAGGTGGCGAAGATATCCACTATATCTCCACGTTGCACTATGCCCTCTCGGCTCATCAAGTCAACTGCCGGGAACGCCATCAGTACATGATCCTCGCTCAAGATGAAACTAAGGTCCTTATTTTTGTTGGTCGGGTCCGCCAAGTTGTGCGAGAGAACCATTTCTCCTTGGACGAGATCTGTCTTGATAATTTTACCAACTGCTTCTTTAAGGTTGGCGATGGCAGTGCGTGGGGCAATTTCCACTGGCACACTGGCTAGCTCCACATCAGTTCCAGCAATCGTATCCCCCAGGGCGAGGTCGCGCGTAACGACCACCACCGAAGTCTTGACGGTATATTCTTCAGATACCGCTGGTGCTGCCTGGAAGCGTTGAATCAGATTGAAGCTGGCAAAAACCCCGATTGCAACCAGGATCAACCCTCCAATGATTATGAATACAACTTTGTTTTTATTTAACAATCGAGACCTCCTATAGGTAGTAAGTATTTTTCATTATTTGGTTAATGATACAGTAC
>JBARSJ010000139.1:0-1603 GCA_049644685.1 Anaerolineales bacterium | reverse complement strand
AGCCTGACCAGCGTGATGAGCCACAACCAGAGAGATGAGCAATACTCTCAAGCTATCAACAAAAAAAAGCCGGGAGGGCTTTCCCTTGTTTATCTGGCCATATGGAGACCTTTGCATCTTTATCTATCCTTTTGGACTGAATTTGTCCTCAGTTAATATCATTGTTTCGTTTCAGCTAAATCGGGGCCACTCATGTTTTTTTGTAGCGATGGTTTGGATATACTAAAATCACACTTCGGGCATTTCATATGCCGGTTTCCCCTTGAATTGCGGGAATAGGATATAAATTCTTGGTGGGGGCTGTCAATCGGTAATGGCGAAAAGGCTTTTGTTACTTCAACGCAGCCACCCTCTCCCTCGCATCCGCCACTTCAGGGAGGCCGGGGTCGGCGGCCTTCTGGGTATCTGGGAATCAATTCCCTTGTTTCCGAGCCTACCGCTTTGGCTTGAGCAGGTCTTGGAATGGCTTGTAGTCACGGAGTGGTTCAAAATCCATGTCGCGAAGGAGGGCAACTCCATAGCAACGTCCTTGCATCAATGACTCTCGAAGGAGTGAGAAAGCTTCTTCCCGTTCCCCCAGAAGGGAGGCGATGCGTGCTCGCCACTGGGTATGTCTCCCAAATAAGTATGGGTGGTCTAGATTCTTTAATTCTTCGGATATTTGTAGTGCCTTCTCTCTGTCCCCTTTTCTTGCGGCAAGTGTAGCTAAATATCCTTGGCACGTAATGATGTCGGGGGGATTTCCACGATATCCTTGCCAAGAGCCTATATCAAGAAACTCCTTGGCGAGTTCTTCGAATAACAGCTGAGCTTCGTCCCAACGCTCTGCCACATATAATGCTTCTGCGACGTTGAGACGCATTAAATTTGTTGCATCTTCAAGCAGTCTATCTTCATACCAATCGACGGCTTGGTTCGCTATTTCCTTGTATGCGCTGAGATGACCGTGTTCACGCAACTCTTTTGCTGCTGAGAACATGATTCCTCCCGGGTCGATATCTCGTGACGATAATGCGTGGCTCTTTTCTATAATGCTTTTGACCTTCTCTATCTTACCAAGGGCTGCCATTGCACGGGCTTCATCAATGTGGAATGAATCTGGGTAATACTTGTCCCCCTGACGAATCACTTTCAATCCCTGTCTGTATTCACCTAGCATATGATGAGCTCTGGCCACTAGTGTGAAGGCTTGTCGATAGCGTCCAGGTAACACGTCTGCCAAAAGCTTCGGTTCTCCCTTGGTCTCGTTCCACAACTTAATAGCTTCTCCGGGCCGATTTGCGTATGGAGCCCAAAACAAAACCAGAAAATTCAGCACTCGACTATTCCGGTCCAGATTCCTGGCTTCCAGGATATGATAAGCAACCTTATCAATATTACCCTCTAATTGAGCAATGACGGCATCGAGCTGATGGCGATATAATAGTGAAAGCTGGTCACGCTTGTCTCGGAGACGGCCAATGATTGCTTCGACTTCATCGAACCTATTCCCATTCATGTAATGACCTAGAATCCAAAAATACGGAAGTGAGTAAGTAGGGTCCAGCTCTAATGCACGTTCAAAATGCTTGATGGACTGATTGTAATCAGTATCGAACAAGTC
>JBARSJ010000138.1:0-2251 GCA_049644685.1 Anaerolineales bacterium | reverse complement strand
CGTGAGATCCTCGTTGGGTGACACCCGTCCATAAAGGAATCCAATACAAACAATTCCTGAAGCCAATGCGCCACAAAGATGCCCGGTGATAGCGATACCCGCTTCATCCGGCGAACGTCTATCCCTGCCTGAGGCCAGCCCCTCTAAAACCGAATTTAGTTTTGTTTCTGGCTCCTTTCGATGAGCCCCACCGCCCCCATGGAACCCTGTCACTAATCTTACCATAGCAGGGTCCGTGATTCTGAGCGTATCATTGATTGCCATAAAAGTCGATTCGCTGCAATGGAACCCCTGGTGTCGATATTCTATTGCCTTGCGACCCGCCGCTTCGATTCTTCTCATAAGAATCTCTTTGCGCTGCTGGGTCGGCAGGCTCATGTTAGAATTATTTTCGGGTTCGAGTTCCATGAAAACGCTTTTTGAAAGCATCTTCCCCTCAAAAAAAACATATTATAATTTACTCTACATAAAAACTTGCGAATTCAATGTCCTTTTAGTTGTTTACCGTCAAACACTGCAGGTTTCAAATGAGCACAGCCTGTCCGAAGCCATTCTTTACTTCATGTTCATCGGGTTTTCAAAGATACAGAATATCCTGAAGGTTGTCAAGCTGTTTCGAAAAAAAAATTAAATATTTACAAAATTTCTGTTGCCTCTTTTTCTTTCCTGTGATAGAAAAACTCAATTTTAAAGAATTGACTTGGTGCATCAGCCAAGAATGCTCAAATTCGGAATGAGGTTAACTTATTAATATAAATAGACTTAATTTGAGGATTTTGCGTCACCCTGATTTCTTCCAATGATAAAATATCAATTTCACGACAGCATTTTCGGCTACGTCCAATCGCCGATCAAGTTTAACCCGACTGAACTCTTTGTTAGATTCTTATTTCAAGAGGAGGTATCATGAGCAAGGGTCTGTCTAAATTTTTTGAGCCCGAAAGCGTTGCCGTCATCGGGGCTTCAGGCACACCGCATAAGCCTGGCAACGATGTAATCAGGAACATCCTGGCAAATGAGTATGGAGGAAAGCTCTACTTGGTGAACCCCAAAGGAGGAGAAATTCATGGAATCAAGGTCCATCGATCCATCCAGGAGCTCCCGAAAGGAATCGACCTGGCAATTATTATTCTCCCTGCCAAGGGCAATATGCTTGCATTAAAAAATTGTGTGGACCAGGGAATCGAGTATTTTGTTCTTGCCGCCGGTGGATTCTCCGAGGTTGACGAAAAAGGAAAAACGATACAGGAGGAAATCATCGGCTTCATCGCTGAGACCGGCATACGTGTTATTGGGCCAAATACCTCAGGGCATACATCCACACCTCATAATTTTACCTCTAGCTTTTTCCCCCTTGGGAAAATCCCGAAGGGAAACATTTCATATGTCAACCAGACGGGAAATTTCGCGACTCACACCATGCGATATATCATAACAGGAGAACACTTCGGTATTGCTAGGGTCATCGGGCTTGGTAACAAGCTCGATGTAGAAGAGAGCGAAGTTCTCGAATACCTGTCGGAGGATCCCCATACAAAAGCAATTCTCATGTACCTTGAGAGCATTAAATACCCCAAGCGTTTCATGGAGGTGGCCCAAAAGGTGACCAAAATCAAGCCCGTAGTTCTACTCAAAGGAGGCAGAACACAAGAAGGAGTCCGAGCTGCATTGGCTCACACCGCATCTTTGGCCTCTGACGACAGGATCGTGGACGGTGCCTTAAAGCAAGCGGGTGTAGTTCGCGTTTTCAAGTACTCCCAGCTCTTTCAGGTTGCCAAGGCCATATCTTCCATGCCCCTTCCGCAAGGAAACCGGGTAAGCTTCTTAGCACCTTCTGGCGCCATGCTGGTGGTATTGACCGATCTCTGTCGCCAGCAATTGGGGCTCGACGTGCCTGCCTTGGAAGAACCGACCCGCGAAAGATTACAGGAGATTAGTCCGGCCTACATTCGAATGCGAAACCCTGTGGATATCTGGCCATCCGCCGGCGTGCACGGCATTGAATATGCCTATGGTGAGGGCATGGAGGCAGTTCTTAAGGATCCGAACATTGATGCAGTGGTGCCGATTCTAATGCTTACCGAAGACACGGGAGTTCCGCCTTTGGACTTTATTGTCGAACTTGCTAGAAAGTACCCAGAAAAACCAATTTATGTGACTTTTAGTGGCGACAAAAAATACATGGATCAAGCAAAGGCCTTCTTGGAACCCAAGGGCGTGCCAACCTATCCCATGATCGAGGAGCCGATTG
>JBARSJ010000137.1:0-2363 GCA_049644685.1 Anaerolineales bacterium | reverse complement strand
GTTTATAACCAAGGGGCTCTGGGACGTATCTCCGGAATATCAGCCTGATGGACAACTTTCCTCCGAAAAAGCCAAAGATATGATAGAAAAGGCGATGAAGGAAGGCAGCAATTTCTTCGAGTGGCAGCATATGAAAGCGGATGGGAAGGAATTCCATGCTACTGTACTGCTGACCCGGGTTGACCTGGAAGGCAGAGAATTGCTGCAGGCAACCGTGAGGGACATTACCAAATATAAGCAGGCGATGGAATCGTTGTTGAAAAGTGAGACCAAGTATAGAACACTTGTCGATAATATTCCTCAAAAGGTCTTTATTAAAGACCTAAACTCAGTGTACGTATCGTGTAACGAGAGTTATGCTGAGACCTTAAAGATTAAATCATCGGACATTGTCGGGAAAACGGACTACGATTTTTTCCCAAAGGAACTGGCTGAGAAGTACAGAACAGACGATAAAAGAATTATTGGATTGGAAAAAACAGAAAGTATCGATGAGAAGTTTGTTCATAACGGGGAGGAAATAATTGTCAATACAGTCAAAACGCCTGTTAAAGATGAAGAGGGCAATATTGCCGGTCTGGTAGGTATCTTCTGGGATATTACGGATCGCAAGCGGACGGAGAATGCCATAAAAACCGCCTGTGAACAACTCGAACAGTCTAACAGGGAACTGAAAGATATGCATTGTCAACTGGTGCAAAATGAGAAACTGGCTTCCATCGGCCAGCTCGCCGCAGGTGTCGCACACGAGATGAACACACCCGTGGGCTTCGTCGCCAGCAATTTCCAGACGCTGGAAAATTATGTGAAGAAAATCCGGGATCTGCTCATAACATACGACGAACTCATCGGACAAATTGAAACTCTGGGGAAAACAGAACTACGAAACAAGATAGAAGGTATAGGCCAATTCCGGGACGATCTGCAAATTGACTTTATTCTCGAAGATATCCGAGGATTGTTCGATGAGTCGAGAGAAGGCCTGGAAAGGGTCACCAGCATCGTCCAGAACTTAAGGGACTTCTCAAGAGTTGACCTGCCGGGAAACCATGAAGAATACAACATCAATAAGGGTATTGAGGCCACCCTTGTTGTCGTGAGAAATGAAATCAAATATCATGCTGATGTCAGGACTGAGTTTTCCGAAGTTCCTCCGGTCTTCTGCCACTCCGGCCAGATAAACCAGATATTCCTCAATGTCCTCCTAAATGCAGCTCAGGCAATCAAATCTCAGGAAAGAGAGGATAGGGGAAATATCACAATCAGGACATATGCGTCCGATGATAAGGTGGTCTGTGAGATCGCCGACGATGGCCCGGGAATTCCCCCTGACAACCTATCGAGGATTTTCAACCCATTTTTTACAACTAAGCCTGCCGGCAAGGGCACAGGCTTGGGACTCAGTATCTCGTACGATCTTGTGGTGAACAAGCACAATGGCGAGTTCTTCGTCGAGAGCACTGTTGGTGAGGGCACAAAATTCACAATAAAGATTCCAATTAGCACGAAAGAAAATGACGAACAGGAGATAATGAGCGATGGAAAAAAGAACAGTATTATTTGTGGATGATGAGGAAAAGGTACTGGCATCTCTAAAACGAGGCCTTCTTGATGAGCCGTATGAAACCCTCTTTGCCAGTAGTGGGAAAGAGGCGCTTGAAATCCTCGAGCAGAGCCAGGTGCAAGTCATCGTAACCGACATGCGTATGCCGGAAATGGACGGACTTGAGCTTCTTAGGGCTGTCAAAAAGGAGTATCCTCACATCATCAGGATGATCCTCTCGGGGTGTGCTGACACAGATACGCTGCTGGCGGCGATCAACCATGGAGAAATTTTCAGATTCATTGAAAAGCCGTGGAAATCGAATGAAGAGCTTAAGACGATTATCCGGCAGGCAATAGAGTATTATGACCTGCATATTGAACGTGAAATGCTGATGCGCTTCGTTGAACAAATAGTAAGTGGAACGGAGCCTGAAAAAATAAATATGCGGCTTATCCAAGCGTTAATCGGGACGCGAAAAAAGCATTTATACGAGTGGGCAAATAAATGTGAATTAGTACCGCTCAACTCGCAATAAAATCTTCGATTAGCAGATAAAAAAGGTAACAATGCCCGATCTGTATCCGGGCGAGGCCGTCATCGCCGAAGCCGGCGCAATGATTACACGCACGATGAAATAACTTTCGATGTCTTCATGGCAGCCTCCCTTAAACCGGTTGACTATTACCCCTTGCATAAGAGCCCGCATGGGCGGGATACACGATAGGCAATATCGTAACAACACTGCATAATTTTTACAATCGACATTTGGTAGTTTTTAAGCAGGCTCACCAGACACAAAGAGGACATTAGATTGCAT
>JBARSJ010000136.1:0-5552 GCA_049644685.1 Anaerolineales bacterium | reverse complement strand
AACCTTTCTACGGTGGAGGATGAGACACTATAAACTCCCGTTTATCATGACCGGGTGTTCTCAATCAAACCCATCTCCGGGTGATAAATCACCCGGCTAAAAACTGCGCCCTTAAGGGCTTATAATTATTTCCGATAAGGAAGTACTATCTGTCAGTATGAATTGAATAAATAACTCATAGTAAGATTAAGTAAAACTATCTTAATCCAAAAAGCGCCCTATTATGTCGAGTGAAAAGCAGCTGAAACCAGCTGGAACATGGCCATCATTAATATCCCCGGAAATAACCGGAAAACTTCTCGAGTTTAGTGAACCTGTCTGGAACAAGAACAGCGATCTGTTCTGGAGAGAAAGAAGTTCCAATCAAGCTGGAATCTGTCAGTATTCTTTTGATAATAAAGAGGTCCTTGATTTATCCCCCGGCAACAATGTCGGCGGCGGGATTGGGTATGGAGGCGGATCCTTTACAGTAAGCGGGGATTCAATTGTTTATGTTGAGAAAGAATCCAATCAGCTATATCTGCTCTCGTCCGCAGATACCCAGCCAAAAAAATTGACCACATCATTGTGCAAAACTGCGGCACCCAGAATTTCACCGTCAGGAAAATACCTGGTTTTTGTCCACTCAGACGGAACCGACGACACTATCTCGATAACTGATGTCGATGGCACCTTATCTCCCCTTCCTCTGGTCACCGGGTCTGACTTCTACAACTATCCCCGCTGGCACCCGGATGGATCACGCCTGGCCTGGATAAGCTGGAATCACCCTTACATGCCCTGGGACAGCAGCCGGCTTTCTCTAGGTGAACTGAATGAAAACCCTGGGGACCTGCCTGTTCTGAAGGGTGAGACCCTGATTGCCGGAGGTAAGGGGATATCTATCGTTCAGCCGGAATTTTCTCCGGATGGACGTTACCTGTCCTATGTCTCTGACCAAAGCGGTTGGTGGCAGATCTACCTTCTTGACCTGACGGCCGGTATTCACAAGCAGCTCACCCATGCACAGGCAGAACATACCCTGCCCCCCTGGTTGCAGGATCAATGTACCTATGGATTCAGCAATGACAGCCGATCGATATTTTTCACCCGCAATCAAAATGGCTTCTCCTCCCTCTGGCAGGTGAACCTGGAATCCGGACAGGAATCACAGTTAAACCTTGATGAAGACTATACCTGGCTGGAAGGTTTTGCCATTTCATCGCAGGATGATCAAATAGCGTTGATTGCTTCCCGGGGAGACATCCCCCACCGCTTAATCACTGTCACTTCCGATGGACAGACAACGGTCATCCGTAATTCCGCTCCAGAAATTCAACCCGAAAACTTATTTTCTCTTCCAAAACCAGTCTCCTGGTTTGATTCTGGGGGGAACAACATCCAGGGATTATTTTATCCACCACACAATCCTTCCTATGCAGACAACAGTCTGCCTCCGTTAATGATCATCATTCACGGCGGTCCCACCAGTCAGAAATGGGCCGAGTTTGAACCCCGGGCGCAGTATTTTTCCAGTCGGGGATACGCGGTGCTGATAGTAAATTACCGCGGCAGCACGGGCTATGGCCGCGATTACCGCCAAGCCCTGAAAAAACAGTGGGGAGTAATGGATGTGGATGATTGCCTTAGTGGAGCTCATTTTGCCGCTGCCCAGGGATGGGCTGATCCGGATAAGATGGTTCTTCTGGGAAGCAGCGCTGGGGGTTTAACGGTGCTGCAAACGCTGGTAAGCTACCCGGGTGTTTTTCGGGCGGGGATCTCCCTCTACGGCATTGCCAATCATTTGGACCTGCTGGAGAATCCGCCCAAATTTGAACGGTTTTATCCCCACTGGCTGCTGGGACCCTATCCAGAAGATGCAAGTGTGTATCGGGAGCGTTCACCACTGTTTTCTACTGACAAGATCCGCGATCCAGTAGCAGTCTTCCAGGGAGGTAAAGACCTTATTGTCCCTCCCGGACAGGCAGAACAAATAGTCGGCGCATTAAGAAAAAATGGTGTACCCCATGAGTACCACCTTTACCCAGAGGAAGGACACGGCTTTAAACGAGCTGAAAATGTTCAGGATTTTTACCTGAAGGCGGATGCTTTTCTTAGAAAATATGTTTTGACCACATAATAAGAGATATGAGGAAACGGTTTCCTTGGAGGAAATCGTTTCCAATCTGGATAGGAGATGCGGATGAAAATAATTGTTCTGGGAGAGCAGGTTCCATTTTATCTGTCGGATTTATAGATGATGATCTAATCCCCAGCTTTGACCAATTCCTCTTCGATAACTTGTTGGAAAATTTCAAACGGCTGGTTCCCTATCAAATCCACACCATTAATGATGAAGGTAGGTGTTCCGTTGATACCCTTTTGGGTGGCATCGACCTCATCTTGCGCTGCCAGCTCTTTATACTTTCTTTCAACAAGGCAGGTCTCAAATTGATCCGGATTCAAATCTAATATCTCAGCAAACTGTACCAGTGTCCCGGAAATATCTGCAGTCCGATTTTGGAATAGGGCCACCTGGTTGGCGAAGATTATGTCATGAAAAGGCCAGAAGGCATCTTGATCCCCAGCGCAATAAGCCCCTTCTGCTGCCTGCAGCGTAGCGGGGGATCCCAGCAGCCCCCCTACACTATGAAAGACCAGGTATACCTGCCCACTCTCAATATATTCTTGTTCAATAAGCTTTTTGGTACCCAAAGCAAAATCCGCGCAGTGAGAGCAGCCAAAATCGGAATATTCCTCAATCACCACCGGCGCGTTGGGATCACCGAGAGTATTTCTATCCACCAGAAGCGGCAGATCTATATCCGGTTGAATAATATCATTCAGGGAGAGATTAACCCGGCTGCCGCTGATAAACGCCACCGTAATCGCTGCCGCAACAATCACTAATCCACCAATCATCAGAGTCAACATAAGCGTCCTCTGACGTCGATTTTTCTTTCGCCGCTCTTCGATAAGTTGTCGTTTGCTCATCTATGCCATCCTTATCGCCAATATATTAATTTGTAATGACCCTATTGTACCCAGTTTACACGGAATAATTGAACTTCTTATAGAATTCTAATCATTCTGAGTGACCTCCCGTTTGAGGAATATTCAATTATTCAAACAAGAATTTTCCTGCGGTCACTATTGATTCAAAAAAATCCACCATCAAGGATGGTGGATTTGAGAATCCAAAACCTTTGAAATGGATTTTACATGGGTTTTTTATATTGAGAAAAGATGATCTTGGTCAGCTCAGCTGCAATAGAAGGTCCCAGCAGCAGCGGCAGTATTACCCGCCATTGTGCCCATCCCAATGGCACCGTGTCAAATATTCCCTGCAAGAAGGGTGTATACACAACGCCCAGCAGCAGTACCAGGGAGGACAGGATGGCCCAGTTCATAACTTTATTATTAAAAAGCCCAATCTGGAGAATCGGTACTCTTTCTGATCTGGCAGTAAAAGCACGGGCCAGTTCAGAGAAAGAGAGGGTTACAAATGCCATAGTGGCTGCCATCTCAGGATACTGGGTACGACCGATCCAGAAGGCAACTAAAGTCACTGCTGTGATGGCTACCGTCTGGATGCTGATTCCGATCAGCATAAAGCGGTTCAGGATGGGTTCATCCGGGTCTCTGGGCGGCTGGTCCATCAGATCTGGATCTCCTTTTTCAAGCCCGAGAGCCAGGGCCGGAGCGCCATCTGTGATCAGGTTCAACCACAATAATTGAATCGCGCTTAAGGGAGATTTCCAGCCTACCATGGTCGCAATAAAAATAATCGCAATTTCTGCGATATTGCAGGAAAGCAGGAAATAGACAAATTTGCGGATGTTGCTGTAAATTACCCTGCCCTGTTCCACTGCCGACACAATGCTGGCGTAATTATCATCAGTCAACACCATGTCTGCAGTCTCTTTGGCAACGTCAGTTCCGGTTATGCCCATCGCGATCCCAATATCCGCTTTCTTAATAGATGGAGCGTCATTCACGCCGTCCCCGGTCATGGCAACCACCTGGTTGTTTGCCCTGAAGGCGTCAACTATGCGAACTTTATGCTCTGGGGATACGCGGGCGAATACATCTGTGGACTGTACTGTTTCCCGAAGTTGATCTGCTGTTAACTCATCCAATTCTCTGCCGGTAATTACCTGGTGTCCTTCCTGAAGCAGTCCGATCTCGCGGGCAATCGCTTTGGCGGTATTTGGGTAATCCCCGGTGATCATGGCAGTTCTGATCCCTGCCCTTCGAGCGATTTCCAAAGCGGGCATAACTTCCGGTCGAGCAGGGTCAATCATGCCTAATAAACCGACAAAGATCAGCCCCCTCTCAATATTCTCATCCAGTTCCCCATTTTGGTGGTATTCCAGATCTTCCATTATCCGGTAAGCCACACCCAGGACTCGCAGAGCCTTATCTGTCATGCGGTCATTGGCCGCCAGGATCCGGCTGCGCTGTTCATCATCCAGTGGTACTGCCTGATCATCCCGGTTCTGGTAATGGGTGCACCTTTCCAGGACAACATCCGGAGCTCCCTTCTGGGCGATTACATACCAGGCTTGCTGTTTCTGGTCATAAAATGGAGATACATCCTCGGCATCAGGATTTTTTATGACATGAACAGTAAGCATCCTTTTCCGTTCGGAATCAAAAGGAATTTCCTTAATCCTTGGATATGCTTGCGCTAATGGCGCGGGAAGCGCGCCTGCTTTTGCTGCAGCAACCAATAAGGCGCCTTCAGTGGGATCTCCCACCATGCGGATCGTTTTTTTGCCTGTATCATCATAATCAGTCTCCAGGATAGCATCATTGTTTAATGCGCCAATCCAGAGGGCTGTTAAGATACCAGGGTATTCTTTTGCCAGGTTTACTTCTTTTGCGTCTCTTAAGAAGTGCCCTTCCAGTGAATATCCTGTGCCGGTGATGTCCAGAAATTCCCCGTCCACGGCAACATTGGTCACTGTCATTTCATTCTGGGTTAAGGTTCCTGTCTTATCAGAACAGATAATTGTCGTTGAACCCAGGGTTTCCACGGAGGATAGTTTTCTGATCAGGGCGTTTCGGGAGACCATTTCCTGCATTCCTAAAGCCAGGGTTATGGTCACAACCGCGGGTAATCCTTCAGGTACTGCAGCAATTGCCAGACTCACAGCAATAATAAACATTTCCAGAGGTTCTGATCCAGTGAGCATGCCTTCCACAAAAATCACCCCGCAGACAGCCAGGGTCACCCAACCCAGGGTTTGTCCAAAACTGTCCAAACGTTTTTGAAGCGGGGTATCCTCATCTTCCACGGTCTGAAGCATTTGAGCGATCTGCCCAAGTTCACTTGCCATCCCGGTATTTACCACTACGCCTACACCGCGTCCATAGGTGACCAGGGTGCCGGTAAAAGCCATCGTTTTTCGATCCCCAAGAGGTGAATCTTCTTCGAGTTCCAGATCGGCATTTTTTGTGACCGCAAATGATTCGCCGGTCAGCGCGGCTTCATCTATTCGTAAATTGACTGTTTCCAGAAGCCTGACATCTGCCGGGACAAAATTCCCCGCTTCAAGGAAGACAATATC
>JBARSJ010000135.1:0-22461 GCA_049644685.1 Anaerolineales bacterium | reverse complement strand
TTGGCGATCCAGGGTTGCAGCTGGCGAACCATATATGTACCAGTTAGAATGTCTAAATATGAACGCACTGTCTTGTTAGTTAAACCCATAGACCGCCCAATCTGTGAAGCATTCCAAGTTTGTCCATGGTAATGGGCCAGCATGGTCCAGAACCGGCGCATTGCTACTGGGGGAATAGTGATCCCAAGTTGGGGGATATCACGTTCAAGATATGTCCTGATAAAACCTTCCCGCCAGGCAAGACTATCTTTTTCTGAATCTGCCAGATAAGATCTTGGAGAACCTCCCCGCAACCAAAGTTTCTCCCAGTTTTTCTGACCAATCTCTCCCAGATTGAAACCGCTCAGTTCTATGAATTCAACCCGACCTGCCAATGTCTCAGAGGCATTTTTTATGACTTCAGGCGAAGCGCTTCCTAGGATCAAATACTTGGCCTTGTTATGGGGTCTGTCAACAAGTACGCGAAGAACTTGGAAAAGACTGGGGATAAGCTGGATCTCATCAAGGATTACTAACCCCTTTAGGTCACCTAATACTAATTCCGGGTTTTCTAATCGTCTCTGATCAGGTATAGACTCTAGATCAAAATATACAGCTTCCTGTTGCTTCATGAGCAGACGCGCCAGGGTTGTTTTTCCGCATTGACGCGGTCCCAGCAGAGCAGTAATTGGCGATCGGTTTATTGCAGTGGTGAGGCTGAAAATGTAAAAAGGTCGTTTTATCATATCCTAATTTTACCATGAAAATTCGGAATTAAACTCCGAGATTTCATGGTAAAAGAAATTGTCCATCCTGTCGATGGATATCATTTGCGGGCCTTTTTATTGATTTTTTGGCGTTTTGGTGCAATTATGGTGCAGTTAAATGAGGATTAAGGGAAGATAAGCCAAAAACACCAGGATTTTTTGTTTTAAGCTCTGAATTCTCCCCCTGAAAAGTGTAAAAAGGTGGCCGAAACAGGCTCGCCATTGACAGAACGTCAGGCGGCATTCTGCTCATTAGACTGAGTCGTTACCGGTGAGTTTACTTATTTAATAAATTTTCGTTAATGGAATTATCCCAGAAACAAACTAAAAAAATCCAGAGAATAGAGACAACATGATCCCTGCGGATGTCTATTATGGCAGTGCAGCAGAGTAAAAATTAGTTGAAAAAGATCAAGAGAAGAACTCCCAGTGAGTCCTGGCGGCTGCACCGGCTGCAGGCGCAGGGAGTATAATCAAAGTGAAAAGTCTCTACTTAAATTATGGAAATATATCCCAAAGGGCCTGACGACGTACAGGGTATGGAGAACAGCAGCTCAAGGACCTGGAAACAACCATTAATAATACTGAATGTAATGCCGTAGCGATCGGGACACCAATCGATCTCAACAGGATCATAGATATCAAAAAACCATCCACACGGGTTTACTACAACCTGCAGGAAATTGGCAGACCCAACCTGGTAGAAGTATTGGATGAGTTTCTTAAGAAGAATAAAATTGCATAGATCCTGAAGCAAGACAGCCATATTAGGATTTGGTCTTGTTTGGAAGCCAAAGATCAAAAAATCCGTTTTCGATAGTCAATTAATATAAGAATCCACCCAGGATGGGTGGATTCTTATGTTTGATGGCGAAGGTCCCATCTCGAATCACGAGATCATTTTCCAGCGGCGGATGGCTCAAGGCTGTGATCAAAGCGTTTTGGCATCATTCTGGGCGCTTGCATTAAGAAGATTGAAATCCAGGCGCAGATGCTGAAGTAGGCTGAGTGCCATAACAGAAATCCAAAACCCCAATCACTGTATTCTTTGGTTTCGTTGATTATCAATAAGGCGTCCATTACCGCCTGTGAGCCTGTTTTGATTGCAGGGAAACCGGTTTTGATCTGATCGATCGCGCCAGCCCAGCTTTCTAACGGTAGATGGTAAAACAATCCATAGCAGCAGTAGATCACGCACCAGGCAGCGATTACGATCGCGGATCTTCTAAGCATTTGAGTCTGCTCGATCAATTTGTCATCCCTGATCGTAAAAACACGGCGAACCTGGATGATTGCCAGGGGGAGTACAGCCAGAAACCCCACAGTCCAAAAGGTCTCTTCAATGGCAAAGAGGGTTTTACTCTTGGTTATCACGCCAGCTGTGGCAAAGAACTGAGCAAGGAATATACAAACCATCAGGAAATAGGGGCTTGTAGAACCAAAAAATGACATCAAACCATTCTTGTTTTCGGTATCGGTGGCAGGCAAATCGCGATTGGTCTGAAGCATCGCCAGGGCGATCAAACCGCTGAATGATAGTTCTGCGGCTGTGGCAAATAACCGGATCAACAAGGAGCTGTTTGCAACGCTGTCGAACCAAGCCAGCTGGGTGATATACCTGGACACAAATACAGACCGGTAGGCGGCAACCATGATAAAGATGACGCCCATTAAACGCATGCGTTTGCGATATTTCTCCTCACTTCCAGCTTGGGGATGCAGAGATCGTTTATAAACCAGCCCACCAACTACCAGGTTTATGACATTTATAAAAACGATCACAGTCCACCAGGGCCAGGCCCATGTTGCGAAAAAATCACTCATAAGCTTTCATCCGCCTCCGTTATTTCTTGAATATAATTTTATGCTCTGATTTTAAACGAGATGATCGTGAATAGGAGATTGTACTCTAGGAAGAATGGAGCAGCCCTCCTAATTCTAGGAAATCCCATCTTTTGACCCGGGTTTGATTTTCCCGAATGAGTTTGAAATTATAATCACGCCGCCGATAATACAAGCAGCACCGATTCACAGCCAAATGTCCTGTTTTTATGGGTATTATCCTTCTACCGGGGTCCATTGATCACTTTGCTCGGCTTCTTCTTCCCAATTCCTTTTTCCGCTCCAGCTTTCGACCTTGATTTTGTAAACCGAGGTTCTCTTGAGTTCTTTATCTGTGATCGGACGGTAATCCTGCCCCGGTTTTTTATCAGGGAAATATTTTCCTATCAGTTTGTATAATCCCGACTTTTTTTCTTCGTGGTCTTCAATGACCCGGATCTTTCCAAAACAGATCACGCTCTCATATTGCATACTGAATTCCAGGGCAATATTCGAAGGAAGGAAGCGCCCGTATTCACTGGCTTCAAAACACACTTCAGGATGGCGCTCGATATTGGACCTGACCCTTCCCACGATATTGGAATGAAAGATGATCTCCCGCTTATTATCATCAAAATAGAATGTGTTGGGGGTGATGAAGGGCTGATTATCCCACCGGGTAGCGATATGGCCAATTTCTGTCCTCTTTAAAAAATCGAAAATCCATTGATCGTGCATGATATATTCAGCCAGACGCTGCTTGTTCGCCGGTTCTTTATCCAGGCTGTAATCCTTTTTTGCCATTCTGCTTTCCTTTCTGTTTGAAGTGATATTCCGGGATGTTATTCTTATTCTAACCGATAGTATTATCATAAAAATTACATAAAAACGAAGGAATGAACTGATATTATGACGAATTACAATTAAAGCCATTGACATTATTACGAATATCGGTAAAATGGAAATATGTTAGATGATTTGGATCGCCAGATTATATCAATCCTCCAATACGATGGCCGCACACCGTTCACTGCCATTGCCAATGAGTTGAACACGACTGAAGGTACGGTAAGGCGGCGTGTAAAACAACTCACAGAAAATGGTTTGATGCAGATCGTTGCCATCGTGGAAGCGCATAATATGGGCTGGGATGAAGCAGCCATGATCGGTATCTCAGTTCAAGCCAATCTGATCTCCTCTGTTGCGGATGAAATTGCCAAACTCCCTGAAGTCTCCTATTTATTCCAGGCGGCCGGGGAATATGATCTGATCGCGGAAGTCTATTGCAGGGATCGGGAGCATTTTGTTTCATTCCTTAATGATGAATTACACCAGATTAAAGGTATTGAAAATACTGAATCCTTTATGATGCTGAAAATGCATAAGCTGTCATATCGATGGGGAGAAGCTCACCCCCTTGAATTTGCTTCTCAGATAAAAAATTCTGAATGAAGTGATTGATAGATAATCAATTTGAGTTCTTACAGACCAGGGTTACAGGATGAGTAATGACGCTGACAAAACATGCTCAATCCATAGCTGATCTTGTCCATGAACAATCAGTGGATATTCTTATTGATGTGGGTTTTTGCGTACCCGATCATGAACTCCTGACCCGCCTTGCGGGGGAAGGGTTTTTAGTAAATCATGAAAACCAGATGGTACAGCTATCTCCTGAGCTGTTGGACCAGGCATTAAAAAATCTTCCTAAAGAATTTAAATTCTTTAACCGGGATGGAGAGCTGCTGACGAAATTCGGGCAAGAAGCCTGTTTTATGGGCGCAGGCACACCGGTCAATGTGTTCGATCTGCATACCGGGGAACACAGATCTTCAACAAGAGCAGATGTCCGGCAGATTGTCACTATCCAGGATGCTCTTTCTCAGGTGGATATTGTTCGGCCTACCGTGACAGCAACCGACCAGGGAGAATTTTCAGACCTGGTTGAGATTGCGGAATTAATCAGAAATACATCCAAACCTATTGTTCACCGTACTCTCTCTCCTGATCGTGTCGATGCTGCGGCTGAGATGTTATTCGCAGTCGCGGGCGGGGAGAAGGAATTCCGGGCTAAACCCAATTTTGCCACTTTGTATTGCCCTATCAGTCCTGGATACTTCACTCCAGAAAATATCCACTGTATGCTCAAATGGGCCGAATATGGTGTGCCAATCACATTATTAAGTATGGCCATGGGGGGAGCATCTGCTCCGGCCACCCTGCTGGGAGAACTGATCGTCATCAATGCAGATATCCTGGCCTGGATAGTTGTACTGCAAACCATTTTTCCAGGAGCGCCGCTGCTCTATGGGAGTGTCTCGGCTGTCCTGGATATGAAAACCGGATTACTGGCTTTGGGAGCGCCCGAAAGGGGCATGGTAAACAGCGGCGCAGCTATCATGGCAAATTATTACGGCATGCATTCGATGTGCGGCGGACTTTCCTCTGACGCCAAAGAATTGGATGCCCAGGCTGGTTTTGAAAAAGTTGTCACTGCAATCCCCCTCCTTAAAGAGAAAGCTTCAATCATCTATGGGGTCGGAGCCACTGATGCTGGCAATACGATTTCATATCAACAGCTGATCTTTGATAATGAGATCATCGCCGGGATCCGCAGGATGTGGGAAGGCATCACGCCCCATGATCCCTCCGAGGAAGTTGAACTGATCAAAAAATTGACACCTAGAGGTAACTTCATGTCTCAGGACCATACGCGCAAAAATTATCGCCGGCATTGGTATCCAGAGATCATCAGCCGCGATACCTATGACACCTGGAAGGAAAAGGGAGAGAGCCTGGACCAGATCTGCAATCTAAAAGCCAACGAGATCCTGGACTCTCATCGGCCGGTCCGGCTGCCTGCCAAGGTGGAAGGGGAGCTGGAAAGAATTGTACGAAACTATATCCCAGATTTTGAATTTGAAAAATAATTTATCAAGTATGACGATAAGGAAAAATTTTAGACAAGGAGACAGACATGTCAGATGAACTTTATAAGAAATTGATGGATTCCGTCATTGATGGTGAGCCAGAAGATGCCGAACAGATCGCTAAAGAAGCCCTGGAAGCCAACCTTGATCCATTAACATGCATCAATAAGGGATTAATGGCGGGGATCCAGAAAGTTGGTGAACTGTTCTCAACCGGAGAATACTACCTTCCGGAGTTGATCATCGGCGCTGACGCCATGAAGGCTGCCCTGGAAATCCTTGAACCAGCCCTGGTTGGCGGTCAAAAACGCGAAGTGGTAGGTATGGTCGTTCTTGGAACTGTTGAAGGCGACCTGCATGAGATCGGTAAAACACTGGTAGGCACAATGCTGATAGCCAATGGATTCAAGGTTGTGGATATTGGTGTTGACCAGTCAGCAGAAGCCTTTGTGAAAGCCATTGAAGAGCATGAGGCGGACATTGTAGGTGCGTCAGCCCTTCTGACCACCACGATGCTTCAGCAGAAAAAACTGGTTGAGGCTCTTGAAAGTGCTGGATTGAGGGATAAGGTGAAAGTAATGGTTGGTGGTGCGCCTGTGACCGATAGATATGCTCAGGAGATCGGCGCCGATGGATATGCCGAAGACGCCATCTCGGCCGTTGATATCGCTTACCGGTTGATGGATGCGCCAGCCTAGGAGGAAGCAAATGGATAGACCCCCGATTGAGCCCATGCGGACATCCCGGAAATTGAGATTCCTGGATGACCAACAGCTTAATGACCTTCAGGAGGCAACCTTTCAAATCCTGGAAGATACAGGGGTGCAGTTTCCATCAGATAAAGCGCTCGATATATTTTCGGAACATGGGGCGATTGTTGATCGGGATACTCAGATTGTCAAGATCTCGAGAGATCTGGTGATCAAAGCAATGCAGAATGTGCCCCGATATTTTACACTGGGCGCTCGCAACCCAGAATTTGATCTTAATCTGCAGGAAGGTGTTTCCTATTTTACTAACGATGGCTGCGGCCATAATGTGGTTGATTTTCAGACCAGGGAAAAACGGGCCTCAATAAAAAAAGACGTTGGAATGGCAGCGCGGATCAATGATTATCTGTCATCCATGGCATTCAGCTGGACCATGGTCAGCGCCCAGGACTGCGGATTAACCTCACCCCTGCACGAAATCGATGTTACCTGGCGGAACAACACCAAACACTATCAGAGTGTAACTATGATGGGAGAAGAGATCTGCCGGTATGGTGTTGAAATGGCTACAGTTTTGAGGGGTAGTGAGGAGGAAGTAAGAAGCCGCCCCCCGATTTCCCTGATCGTTTGTACGATCGCTCCCCTGGTACAGGATAAAGAAGCCATAGAAGGCGCCCTGGTCCTTGGCGAAAAGGGGATCCCGATTGTAATGATGTCAATGCCCACAATGGGAACGACTGCACCGGCAACCTATGCCGGGGCGTTAGCCGTTGGGGACGCTGAGGTGATCAGCGCTACGGTATTAATGCAGTTGGCCAATCCCGGAACACCTGTATTTCATTCAATATTCCACGCCTGGGCAGATCCCCGTACTGCGGCTTATGTTGGGTATCCGCTGGATTCCCGGGCCAGGTATGCCCCGGTCGAAATTGCCCATCATTGGGGAATGCCTTCTTTAGGTGGTGCATTTGGCACAGAAGCCTCAGAACCGGACAGCTGGAGATCCGCGGCTGAAATAGCCACGGATCCTTTGCTAGTAGCACTGGCAGGGGCTGAGATCGTGACGGGCATTGGACTACGGGATACATATACAACTTTGTACCCTGAGTCCTTTATCCTGGATGATGATATCTATCATTCGGCTCGGTTCTCCTTATTGGATATGGATGTAAACCCCGATACCCTGGCGGTTGATGTTATCGCTGCAGTCAAACCCGGGGGGCACTTTTTAAGTCAGAAGCATACCCGAAAAAATATGAGGACCTCAATGGTGAGGGGTGTAAGCCATCAGCTTGACAAATCGGGCAAGTACCGCGATCCGAGTGATTACGCTCGGGAAAGGGTCCAGTGGATCCTGGATAATCATCATCCAGAACCACCAGATGAAGATGTCCAAAAAGAAATTGATAGGATCTTAAAAACGGCAGATAAAGAACTGAAAAGTTGACCCTGGTGATTAGGTAGTCAACTAGGATTTTAATATGACATCTTATACTCCTGATATCCTTGCCTTTTCTACGAAGAATAAACGGCAGGTTATATCACAGGAACAACTTGATACTCTTAAGGCAGGCACTTATAGGGTTCTGCAAGATATTGGGGTGAAATTTCCCTCCAAAAGAGCCCTCAACATCTTCTCTGACCACGGAGCGGAAGTAGCTTGGGAGTCCAAAATCGTTCGGTTATCACCGGATCTGGTTGAAAAAGCTCTTTCGACAGCGCCCCGATCCTTCATTTTGGGCGGCAGGGAAGAGCGTTTTGACCTGCTGCTGGATGGAAATCATTCCTACCTGTCGACCGACGGCTGCGGCACCAGAGTGATCGACCTGGAAACCCGCCAGGAAAGGAGTTCCCGAAAAGAAGATGTGGCCCGCATGGCCCGGATCTGTGATGCCCTTCCCCTGATCGGTTTCTTCTGGCCTCTGGTCAGCGCCCAAGACCATGGGATGACCGCCCCACTGCATGAATGTCATGCCGGATTGACCAATACACTCAAACATGTGCGCGGTGGTACCACAGTCTTCCCGGAGTTGGCGAAGTTTTTGGTTGAGATGGCTACAGTTGTCTCCGGAAGCGATGATGAACGAAGGAAACGTCCCCCGATCTGCGCCAATATCTGCGGTATTGCCCCCCTTGCCCACGATGAACACGGCATTGATTCAGCTCTTGTTTATGCTGAAGCCGGCATACCAATGAGTTTTATGGCCATGCCGACCATGGGTTCCACCGCTCCCGCAACACCCTGGGGAGCTTTGGTATCAGCCGATGCTGAGGTTGTAAGCGCCATGGTTCTGATCCAACTTGCTTATCCTGGTGCGCCGGTCTTCCACTCCATCGAAGTCTCATTGATGCACCCCCGTACAGGTGGATATGTTACCAGTGTTGATTATCCCTTCGGGAGAATGACCGTTCAGATCGGACATAACTGGAATGTGCCTGTCCTGGGAGGAGGAGGGACAAGCTCTGATGCCAAGGAGATAGGCTGGTACTCTGGCAGTGCTACCGGTATGGGTGCAGCCTCCATCCCGACAGGGGGCGGAGAGATTTGCGGCTATCTGGGCATGCTGGATGGATCTATGCTGCTCTATCCCGAGCAGATCATCCTCGACCACGAGTTGTGTTATGAAATATACCAGTCCTACCGGGGGATTGAATTTACAGAAGCTGATCTGGCTCTCGATGTGATCAAATCCGTTGGTCCGGGATCCCATTTCCTAAGAGAAAAACACACCAGGCAGCATATTCGTGATTTCCCGTTAAGCCCAATCACTGGAGAGATCTACCTGGGTGATGAACGCAGACCCTCCAGGGAAGTGGCACTGCAAGAGTTTAACAAGATCAATGAAACCCATCATCCAGAACCGTTACCAGAGGACAAACTTGTGGAGCTGGATAAAATTCTGGAAGCAGCTGATAGAGAAGCTGAACGCCTACAAACAGGGAAGTGATCTGTGGTCTCAAGAACACCTAAAGAACTTGGTTACAGAATGCCGGCGGAATGGGAACCTCATGAGGGGACCTGGCTGATCTGGCCTCATGAGGATACGCATGAAGACTCCCAATTACACCTGGAACACCTCTGGTTGGAAATGATCCGGGTCCTTCAACAATATGAAATGGTACATATCATTGTGCCTGATCAGGTGAGAAGAGAACACCTGAGTCACCAGATAAAATTCTATGGACTTTCAGAGAAGAATCTGGATATCATGATCATTCCCAATGATGATGTCTGGGTGAGGGACTGTGGACCGATCTTTCTTGTGAATGATCAGGGTGACCTGGCAGTATCCACCTGGAACTTCAATGGCTGGGGTGAACGCTACCCCTACCTGAAAGACAGAAATGTCGCTGAGATTGTAGCCAAACTCCACGGATTGACTTTGTTCAACGCCCCGCTCACGCTAGAGGGCGGGGGAATCGAGGTAAACGGCCAGGGATCGCTGATCGCTACTCGGAGTTCGATCATCAACCCAAACCGCAATCCCGGAATAGGGCAGGAGGAGATTGAAGAAGCGATCCGGGAATACCTGGGTGTAGAACAGATCATCTGGTTATCCGGAGCTTCGAGAGAGTTCTGTGACGCAGTGGGAAGTGATACCGATATGCACGTGGATGGATGTGCCCGCTTTGTGGATGAATCTACAGTCATGTACTTGTGGACTGATGATGACACCAACCCCTATTATCCCTATCTGAAAAAACATCGAGAGGAATTGGAGAACGCCCAACTAGAGAACGGAAAGAAACTAACCCTGGTGCCATTGTTAAAACCAAATAACAAGATGTATTCAACGCTGGTTGATATAATCCGCCCTCCCTTTGAAAATAAATCCTCCCTGACGACCTATTTGAATTTCTATATTGCGAATAAGGTGGTGTTGGTTCCTGTCTACGGTGACGTGATGGATTCAACGGCCAAAACCATTATTGCGGAACATTTCCCTGATCGAGAAATTGTTGGCATCCCGGCCTGGGCTACTGCTGAACGGGGAGGCATGATGCACTGTGTTACCCAACAGCAGCCTGAAACCAATAATAAGACCTGAGGATCATATGATGATTAGATTAGTTAATTTGGGCTTGATCCAGATGGCCTGTCAGGAAGATATTGAAGCCAACTTCGATAAGACAATCCTTCTTATTAAGGAGGCTGCCGGCAACGGAGCCCAGATCGTCTGCACTCAGGAATTGTTCAAATCCCCCTATTTTTGCCAGGTAGAAAATCCGGAACAATTTGATCTGGCAGAAGTTATTGATGAAAAAAGCCCAACCATACAAAAACTGGGTGAGTTGGCATCCAATTTAAAGATCGTCCTGATCGCCAGTCTTTTTGAAAAGCGAGCCCAGGGTATTTATCACAACACAACCACTGTTTTTGATGCAGATGGAAGTTTTCTGGGTAAATACCGCAAGATGCATATCCCAGATGACCCTCACTATTATGAGAAGTATTACTTCACTCCCGGAGATCTGGGATATAAGGTCTTTGATACAAAATTCGGGAAAATCGGGGTCTTGATCTGCTGGGACCAATGGTTCCCAGAGGCTGCTCGCTTATTAGGCCTCCAGGGGGTTGAGATTATTTTCATTCCGACCGCCATTGGGTTTTCGAGACCATCAGAAGGAAATTCTTATGACAGCGCCTGGAAAACCGTTCAGCAGGGCCATGCGGTTGCCAATGCCTGTTTTTTAGCCGCGGTCAACCGGGTTGGTTTTGAACTTGATCCTTCTCATCATCCAGGCCATACCAGCGGTGTGGGTCCAAATGGTGAAAGCGGTATCAACTTCTGGGGGCAGAGTTTTGTCACTGACCCGGATGGAGTGATAATCAAAGAAGCCTCAAAAGACAAGGAAGAGATCCTGATCTGTTCAGTTGACCTGGAACAGGTTAATGAGACCAAAAAATTCTCCTCTTTCCCCTATCGCGACCGGAGAGTTGATAGTTATCAAGACCTTATTAAGCTGTATTCAGATTAGTTTTTGATAGAAAAATCGAGGGAATATAATATGTCAAGTCCAACACCCCCAATCGAACCCCTGGTTCCTTCCTATAAGATTCGTATTCTGACCGATAAAAAACTGGAACAGTTCAGATCAGGCACGCTCCAGATCCTGGAAAAAACCGGATTTAAATGCCCTTCGGAGCGGGCATTGAAGATCTATGCTGAGAACGGTGCTCAGGTAGATTTTGAGAACCAGATCGTCAAACTGCCCCAGGATGTGATCATGAAGGCGCTATCCCATGTGCCTCGTTATTACACAATGGGCGGCCGTACAGAGGAATTTGACCTGGACCTCTCAAAACCGGTTACCTATGAAGCCACCGATGGGACCGGCACAAAAACCATCGATTACAAGACCAGAGAGGTTCGCTCCTCGATTAAGGATGATGTCGCCAAATCCGCTCGCATAGCTGATTATTTATCCAGTATCAGCTTTTACTGGCCGATGGTCAGCGCCCAGGATCATCCCATTGCTCCATCTCTTCATGAGCTGGAAGCTTCCTTTAATAACACCCTCAAACATGTCCAAACCCCAACGATAGTGGAAGAAATAACCACTCGCCACGCAATTGAAATGGCCCGGGTTGTGGCTGGCAGCGATGAAAGATTAAAGAAAAACCCTCCGCTGTCACTGTTGATCTGCACCATCGCGCCTCTGGCGATGGATGAGGCGGCTATGGATGCTGCCCTGGTGGCGGCTGAAGCGGAGATTCCTGTGGGATTTATGTCCATGCCCAACACCGGGTCAACTGCACCAGCTACCATCGCAGGCACCATTGTCCTGGGCGATGCGGAAATCCTTTCCGCAATCGTGTTAATTCAGATGGCTTATCCCGGTGCGCCGGTATACCATTCCTTTATGCCAGGTATGACCCATCCCCGCACAGGAGCTTATTACGGCCTTGATAGCTATGTCTATGCTATCGGCGTTGAGTTGGCCCATATGTGGGGCCTGCCTACCCTGGCAGGGTCATTCGGCTCTGGTGCCCAATCACTGGGTTGGGAATTTGCCAGTGGAGGTGGAAAGGCATCCATGTTGTGCGCCATGTGCGGCGCAGAAACCGGCAGCGGTATGGGTCTGCTGCGGGGCAGTACACTCCTGGTTCCCGAAGCGCTGGTGCTTGATGCAGAGCTTTATCATTCGATACAAGCTGATCTGTCGGAGATAGATACCTCCCCGGATCATATGGCGCTGGATGTGATCGATGCTGTCGGCCCCCGGGGACATTTCCTCAGGGAGCGTCATACCCGGGAATATTTTAGAAAATTGGATTTTTCCGAAATCCAGTATGTGCCAGCCAAAGACGGAGAGTACCGGGATGTTCTTGAGGTCGCCAGAGAAAAGACGGATTGGATCCTTGAAAACCACCACCCTGAACCACTCAGTCCTGAGCAGCAAAAAGAACTGAGCAAAATTGTAAGTGCCGCAGAAAAAGAATTAAGAGGGGAGAATTAATCGTGCAGACATATTTGCGAGTACTTTCAGATGCGGATCGCGACCTCGTTCATGAAAAAACGGTCAAGATCCTGGCAGAAACCGGGGTTAGAGTAGAGACGGATCTTGGGCGAGACTACCTGAAGAAAGCCGGTGCCGAAATCGATGATAACTCCAAGATTGCCCACATCCCCCGTAAATTGCTGGAAGAATCCCTTCAGGCAGCTCCCAAAAAATTCTCCCTCGGTGCCAGGAGGCCAGATTGGGATCTGGGTATGAATGAGGGAGAATGTTATTTGGTCCCTGATGGTGAGGGTATCTCTGTCATAGACCATAAAACCAGGGAAGAACGCCCTGCAACATTCGCGGATTGGCTGGATTCTGTCCGGGTGATAGACGCCCTTGATGAGGTAAGCGTTTATTGGTCCATGGTTGAACAAGGGGATAAAAGAGGAATGCTTCAGGATTCCGTTAAGTATTGGATCAATATTATTCAAAACTTTTCCAAACATATCCAGGACTCCTCGCCAGATGCCGATCGCAGCGCGTGGCTGCTGGAAATATTGCATACTGTGTTTGGTGATCGGGAAACAATCAAAAGAACGAATCCATTCTCGTTCCTGGTGTGTCCCCAATCTCCATTAATAATCGAAGGCCAGCATACGGATGCTTACCTGGCAATGAAAGGATATCAGATCCCGATAGCAGTGATGCCTATGCCCTTAATGGGCGGCACAGGACCCGGGAACATGATCTCCATGTCTATTCTGTCCAATTGTGAAGTATTGGCAATGTTGTGCCTGGTTCAGGCCGCAGAACCTGGCACTCCCTTTATTTATGCGCCAGCCCTGGCAGTTATGAACCCCCGAACGGGCATGTATGCTGCAGGAGCGATTGAAAACGCAATGATGAGTTCTGCGGCAATTGAAATGGCCCGTTATTACCAACTCCCGGTGGAAGGATCCGGTGGTGGAACGGATACCTTTAGGCCGGGAATCCAGGCCAGTGTTGAACGGGCGCTGAATGCCTTTATGCCCATCTTGTCCTGGCCTGACCTGATGGTCGGCAGTGGATTGTTGGGCGGATCAATGATAATGAGCCTGGAACAATTAGTGATTGATGCCGAGATGTTCCGTATGAGCAAACAAGCTCATCGGGGAATCCCAACTCATGACGAAGCCTGGTTGGACGATGTCATTCAAAAGGCTGGACCTGGAGGGAACTTCCTGGGTGAAAAATCGACCATCAAGAATATCAGATCCGGGGAGTGGTTAATTCCCGAACTGGGAGTGCATGATTCATACAAATCCTGGGAAAGGTCAGGAGAGAAAGATATCCTGGATGAAGCCAGGGAGAAAGTTGATCAGATCTTGAAAACTCACAAACCATTACCTCTTGATGATCATGTCCAGAAAGAACTGGAGATGATCTATAAAAAAGCTCAACAAGAGACTGGATGATCAAATAAAAGGAATAATGACAACGATGAAAGACTCAATAAAACACCTCTCACCGGTTTGGACCCATCTGACTGAGATCCAACCTGAACGCGCTGAAGGCATATATCTATATGATTCGGCAGGAAGCCGATATATGGATTTCACAAGCGGGATTGGGGTAACGAATACCGGTCATTGCCATCCACGAATTGTCAAGGCGATCCAGGACCAATGCGAATCCTTGATTTTCGGGCAGATGAATATCGTTATCCCTCCGGTATCGGTGAGACTAGTTGAAAGATTAAACGCGATTACTCCTGGATCGATCGACAGTTTTTTCCTTTCGAATAGCGGAGCGGAAGCAGTTGAAGCCAGTATAAAGTTGGCCAGGCATGCTACAGGAAAACGTGGAGTCATTGTCTTCCAGGGAAGTTTCCATGGGCGGACTGCGCAGACCATGGCTATGACTACCTCGAAATATATTTACCGTCACGATTATCAACCACTGCCATCCGGGATATTTGTTGCTCCGTTTCCCTATAGTTATTATTATGGTTGGGACGATGAAGAAACGACAGAATTCAGCATCAAGCAGTTGGAAAATCTACTCCACGGGCAGGTCGATCCCGGAGAAGTGGCTGCGGTAATCATCGAGCCAGTATTGGGAGAAGGAGGATATGTCCCGTCACCGGTCCGGTTCTTGAAGGAATTGAGGAGGATAACCTCTGAACATGAGATCTTGTTAATTGTAGATGAAGTCCAATCTGGTTTCGGACGAACCGGGAAAATGTTCGCCTTCGAGCATGCGGGTATTGAACCGGATATTCTTGTTATGGCCAAAGGACTCGGCAGCGGAATGCCAATCTCCGGGATCGGAGCCAGCCAGAAGCTGATGGCAGGCTGGAGACCAGGCTCCCACGGAGGAACTTATGGTGGCGGAAGTGCGGTTGCGGCTGCGGCCGCTCTGGCGACGATAGATGTTCTCATGGATGAAAAATTGGTGGAAAACGCCGCTGAGAGAGGCCGGCAATTACTGGGGTTGCTGAAAGAAACCCAGACAAAATACCCGGTGATTGGGGATGTTCGTGGTTTGGGCCTGATGGTAGCGACTGAATTCACCTCAGATGGAAAGCCTGACAAAGAAACTGCTAAATCCGTCCAAAAAGCCTGCCTGAACAGGAACCTGCTGCTGCTCACCTGCGGCACCTATGAAAATGTGATCCGCTGGATTCCCCCTTTGATCGTATCGGAGGAACAAATCATTGAGGCTGTTTCTGTATTCCAGGAAGCTTTAGCTGAAGCAGTCAGTTGATAAGGAAATCAAAATGAAAGTCTGGCGAATTAACACCAGGACCCAAAAGTCTGTAATCAGCGACATACCCCCTGGCTGGGAGAAACTTGGTGGGCGGGGATTAATTGCCAGGGTTTTGAATGACGAAGTGAATCCTAATTGTGACCCACTGGGACCTGAGAATAAGCTGATATTTGCTCCAGGCTTATTGGTGGGTCACCGGCTTTCAAGTTGTGACCGCATCTCCATCGGTGGAAAAAGCCCATTAACCGGTGGTGTGAAAGAAGCCAATGCGGGAGGCAGTACCGGGTTAAAGGTCACCCATCTTGGCTGTTCAGTATTAATTATTGAGGACCAACCCGAAGACCCCGGTTTAATGGTGATCTACCTTTCTCCATCGGAATGCAGATTTGTGGACGCATCCCATCTGGCTGGCAAAGGGGTTTATGAATCCTCTGATATCCTTTTGCAGCAGTATGGTCCTGAGGTCGCAATCGCCTTGATCGGTCCATCTGGTGAGATGCAACTCAAGGCGGCGGGGATCCAGAATCTTGATCAGGACCGGGTACCTTCGAGGATTGCGGCCCGGGGAGGGCTTGGGGCAGTGATGGGATCCAAGGGAATCAAAGCCCTGGTCATCGATTCCAGGGATGGTTCACCACCGGATATCGCTGATCTGGAAGGCTTCCGGAAAGCCCAGAAATCATATAATAAAGCCCTTGGGGATCATCCCCAGACAAAAGTCTATGCTGATTATGGTACTGCAGCCATGGCACGGATGTGTCACAGCTTCGGCGGGCTGCCAACCAGGAATTTCAGTGAAGGGAATTTTGAATCCCTGGAAGGGATCAGCGCTGAAACCCTGCGGGATCAGCTGCTGGAAAGAGGTGGGGACAGCAATACAACCCACTCTTGCATGGTCGGCTGCGCAATTCGCTGTTCTAATGTATATGCAGATGGAAATGGAAAGGGGATCGTCTCTCCGCTGGAATATGAAACGATCGGTTTAATGGGATCCAATTTGGGGATCGGAAATCTGGAGGAGGTAGCCAGACTAAACTGGGAAACAAATGATCTGGGATTGGATTCGATTGAACTGGGAGCAGCGTTGGCTGTGGCCGCGGAAGCAGGCAAGATAGAATTTGGGAATTTCACCCAGGCCCTCGAGCTCATTGATGAGATCAGAGCAGGCACATCCACTGGGCTGATCATTGGGAATGGCGCGGTATCGACCGGATTGGCTTATCAGATAGAGCGTGTCCCAGTTGTGAAAGGACAGGCTATGTCAGCATATGATCCCAGGGCTATAAAGGGGACTGGGGTAACTTACGCTACCTCTCCGCAGGGAGCAGATCATACCAGTGGATTGACCATTCGGGCCAAGATCGATCATCTGGATCCCAATATTCAGATTGATGTGTCACGAAAAGCCCAGATCAATGCGGCGGGTTATGACACTCTCGGGGTTTGTGCTTTTGCTGGATTCGGCTTCGGTTCAGCGCCTGAAACCATCCCTGCCCTGCTTCAGGCACGGTATGGATGGGACGTTCCAGGCGATATTCTCCAGGAACTTGGTCGGCAGACATTGATCCTGGAAAGGAAATTCAATCAGAGAGCGGGATTCAGTAAGGATGATGATCGACTGCCAGTTTGGATGACCAGGGAAGAACTTTCACCTCATAATGCTGTATTTGATGTTCCTAACACGGAACTCGATAAAGTATTTGACTGGATCGATGAGGATGACAGATGAAGATTGAAGTACATCTTCATGCGATCTTAAGGATGGTAATCAAGGAAGGAAAGGGGCAGGCCATTGTTATGGATTTGCCAGAAAACAGTACTATCGGAGATCTATTGGAACTAATGAAGATAGATCAAGATACGGACCATATGTTGTTTGTACTGAATGGCAGAACAACGGGTCTTAATCAAGTGCTAGAAGAAGGAGATGTTCTTAACCTGATGACCGCGGTATCCGGTGGTTAGTAATCGACTCCAATTGACCATCAACAATGAATACCCAATAAAAAGATGTGATCAATTTCAATCATAACGATGCAGGAAGGAGAATAACATGAAAGTCTTGGTTTTAGGAGGCGCGGGTGCTGTCTGCAGTGAGACCACCCGTGATCTGGCGCAGTATAGCAAGTTTGATGAAATTGTGGTGGCTGATTTCAATCTGGAAGCTGCTAATGACCTTGTCAAGGAAATTGGCGATCCTAGATTAACAGCTATCAAGTTCGATGCAAATGATGATGACGCCATGGTGAAATTATTTCTAGGCCATGATGTTGTGATCAGCGGATTACCATGTGAATATGATCTGGCAGTCACCAGAGCTTGTGCGGAGACGGGTGTGAATGGCTTGGATGTGGCTACAGAAGAAGACCAGTGGAGCTATGATGCTGTTGCCAAAGAAAAGGATATGGTCTACATCCCGGGTGTGGGAGCGACCCCCGGGATCACCAACGCTTTGGCTAAACATGCTGTAAACCAGATGGATGAAGTTGATGAGATCCAGATCAATTTTGCTGCCTTTCGTTGCCCTGCACCAGCTCCGGGTTTATTGGTAACATTTTTATGGGAATTTAATCCCAAAACGGATACCAGGTTTTATGTTAAAGACGGAGAGAAAATACAAGTTGGTCCTTTAGAGGGATTAAAGAAAGTGGATTATAAAGGAGAGATTGGTGTCCAGGAAGTCTGTTATATCCCTCATCCTGAAACACGAACCATGCCCAAAAGTCTGGGTGTCAAAAATGTGTCTGTGCATGGTTGTTTCCCGCCCCAGGCCATGAATCTTGCCAGGACAATGCTGGAATGGGGCTTATTTGATGAGGAGCCCTTCACCTATAAAGGCGTTGAGACCAATGCCTGCGATATGATGCTCGAGCTGTTGCTCAGATCACCCCGCACCAAGGAAACACCCATTTGGGGGTATGGATTGGTATTGGAAGTATTTGGCAAAAAAGATGGCAAAGACCTCAAGATCAAACTCTGGACCGAACACCCACCCATGAGCGAATGGGGCGGTAAAGCGGCCTATTACAAGAATATTGCCATCCCCCTCAGCATCGGCGCACAAATGATTGCCAGGGGAGATGTAAAAGTCCGGGGTGTTGTGCCCCCAGAATTAGCCATCGATCCAGAAATATTCTTTGAAGAATTGAAGATCAGGGGTATCAAGGTATTAGAAGAAACGGAATGGATTTAATCGATGCAACCCGATCATTGTGTGGACCTGAATCCGATCTCGGATTTCAACGGATAAGGTATTTTTATTAGGAATGACAAGGAGATCAATATGAAAGCGCTGGTTTTAGGCGGAGCAGGAGCAGTTTGCAGTGAAACCACCCGGGACCTGGCTCAATACAGCAAGTTTGATGAGATTGTAGTTGCAGATTACAACCCGGATGCAGCCAACGCATTGATTGAAGAGATCGGGGATCCCAGATTAAAAGTGGTCCAATTTGACGCCAATAATTACGATGAGATGCTAAAGCTTTTTCCCGGCCATGATGTTGTGATCAATGGCTTGCCTTGGAAATATGACCTGGCGGTTACCAAGGCATGCGTTGAGGTTGGAGTCAGCGGGTTGGATGTTTCAACCGAAGAAGAACAGTGGGATTATGATCAAACTGCCAAAGACAAAGACCTGGTTTTCATTCCCGGTGTAGGGGCGACTCCAGGTATCACGAACGCAATGGCCCGACAGGCGGCTGATCAGATGGATGAAATCGATGATATCCAGATCAACTTTGCTGCCTTCCGCTGTCCAGCCCCTGCGCCTGGTTTGCTGATCACTTTCCTGTGGGAGTTCCATCCTAAAACTGAAGGCAGGACCTATTATGAAAATGGTGAATTCCATTGGGTGGGCCCCTTTAAGGGTTTGAAAGATGTTGATTTTGGCGGGGAAATCGGCAAACAGGAAGTTTGTTATATCCATCATCCCGAAACCAAGACCATGCCAAAAAGCCTGGGAGCAAGAAAGGTATCTGTGCAGGGATGTTTCCCACCTCAAGCCATGAACCTGGCAAAGACCCTGCTGGAATGGGGATTATATGATGAAGAACCCTTCACTTTCAAGGATATTGAGATCAATTCATTAGAAATGATCCACCAGCTGCTGCTGAGGTCCCCACAGACCAAGGAAACCCCCATCTGGGCATATGGTTTGGTGGTGGAGGTATTCGGCAAAAAAGATGGGAAGGACCTCAAGATCAAACTTTGGACTGAACATCCGCCCATGGATGAGTGGGGAGGAAAAGCAGCCTATTATAAAAATATTGCTATCCCGCTCAGCATCGGCGCACAGATGATAGTGCGGGGAGATGTTAATGTCCGTGGAGTTGTGCCACCAGAATCAGCTATTGATACCAAGATCTTCTTTGATGAGCTTAAGATCCGGGGGATAGAAGTATACGAAGAGAAAGAATGGCTTTAATATTACCAACTTGACCTATTGTAAATACCTAAATCCGTTTCTGGGATTAGGAGGTAAACTATGCGAATTGTAGTTCTTGGTGGGGCCGGCAAAATGGGCTGTATCGCAGTCCAAACTCTGGCTGGTGATGAACGCGTTGGACAAGTGGTTATTGCAGATCTGAATCTTGACCAGGCTAAAATCGTTGCAGATTATATCAACAGCCCCAAGATTGAAATCATGCAGGTTGATGTTAATGACCATGAGGCATTTCTCAAAGCCCTGGATGGAGCCAGTGCCTGTCTGAATGCAACAGTTTATTATACAAATCTTCTGGTGATGGAGACCTGCCTGAAAGCAGGAGTGCACTATACGGACATGGGGGGGCTATTTCACATTACCCGGAAACAGCTTGAGCTTCACGATCGATTCTTAGAAGAGGGAGTAAGCGCGGTCCTTTGTATGGGATCTGCTCCCGGAATCCCAAATCTTCAAGCTCGATATGCTGCTGATCGACTGGACACGATTGAAAGTATTCGGATCTTTGATGGGATCAAACCTCCTGCTCCTGATGATCAACGGTTCTCTTACGCTGTCCCTACCATCATTGATGAGTTAACTGTAGAACCCATAGTCTTTGAAAATGGAGAATTTCTGGCAAAACCTCCCTTGAGCGAGTTTGAGGATTACCTGTTCGCCGAGCCATTGGGTATCCTGCCCATGCACCTGTCCTTGCATTCTGAAGTTGCTACCCTTCCGATCACATTCAGGGAAAAAGGAATCCAGGATTGTTTCTTTAAGATCAATTACTGGGGAATGGCAAAAAACACCATTGAAAAGATCAAAGTTTTGGCAGACTATGGATTCGCCAGCGAGGAGCCTGTAGATGTTGGTGGAGAGTCAGTAATTCCCCGGGATATGTTGGTAGCCATGCTTTCTGGCTATGTGCCTGATGTTACGGATCTGCTGGCGCCTCCTAAGAATCAACCGCCTGATTGGACCAAAGAGATCGTCACAGAGATCAGGGGATCAAAGGGTGGAAATGATGTGATGTACAGGTTAGGAACCCTGACCTGTAAAGGCGCCCTTCCTACTGGAGCAGCACCAGCCATTGCAGCAATTTGGCTTGCTGAAGGCAGGATCGCCCCGGGAGTATATCCGCCAGAAGCCTGCCTTGATCCTGAGCAGTTCTTCAAAGAGTTAGAGGAGTTCGATATCATCACCCAGATGACGGTGACCAGTAAAGTATAATCCGGGTATCTCACCGGTGTGATTTCAAATATCCCCAATGAGTTGGGAGATTTCAGTTTCTAAATTCCAGCGGCAAAAGGTTGGATATTGATAAAAGGTATCTCCTGACTCATACTATCAACTACGGGGATTACCTGAAATCTGCTGAGTGAGAATTTGTACCTTAATTTTCAATCAGACCGTTATTGGTACTCACTTCAAGGACCGCAGATATTGTATTAACTAGATACTCTCATAATCTGAGGAAATTTCGTATGCCGCATAGTCCGGATCTAGAACGATTGCTCAAAACTCCTGCGCCAAACTTTACTGCTGAAGAATTACTTAATATCGCCGATGAACTCTTTGGTTTGTCTGGAACGGTTACTGCGCTGGGCAGTGAGAGAGATCAAAATTTCCACCTGGTTACAAGAGCCGGTGATCAATATGTGGTCAAAATTGCCAACAGTTCTGAAGATCCGGCAATCATTGATATGCAGCTAAAAGCCATGGAATATATCTCTAAGGTAGACCCCGATTTGCCGGTACCAGAAGTACTGCTTTCTAAAAGCGGATCGGCTATTGAAGAAGTTGAAGCTGAGGACGGTAGAAAACACGCTGTACGCGTATTGTCTTATCTGCCTGGTGTTTCTCCCAGGAACGATTATGTCAGCAATCTCCTATTTCGCCAGATGGGATTAATCCTGGCCCGAATGACACGCGCTTTAAGCGGCTTTTTCCATCCCATAGCAAACTATGAATTGATATGGGATTTAAAACATACTGCAAAACTCAGGGATTATCTGGCTTTTATCACTAATGCAGAACATCACGAACTGGTCAGTTATTTCCTCGATCGATTTGACAGAAACGTATTCCCCGAGATACCAAAACTTAGAGCGCAAATCGTTCACAATGACCTGGTGCCTGACAATATTCTGGTGGCGAAAGATGATCCCAACCAAATTATAGGCATTATTGATTTCGGGGATCTGACTCATACATTATTGATCATTGACCTGGCGACAACCATAGCGGCCACCCTCCGTGATACTGTTGATCCTGTAAGTGTTGCCGCCCAAATCATCGCCGGGTATAACGATATCATTCCCCTGGAAAAGGCAGAACTGAGACTCCTCTTTGACTTGATCGGGGCCCGATTGACGATGTTGAACGTGATCGCATCCTGGCGGGTGACAATCCATCCAGATAATCGGGACTATATTATAGGGGGTGTCGACCAGACCTGGCGCATCCTGAAGATGTGGCGGGATCAGGACCCTGAAGAGGTTACAAAAATTTTTTTCAGGGCTTGCGGTCTCTGGGAGCAAGAGGGAATGGAACCAGGGACGGGTCAGTCAGATGAGGGGTTTGAATCTCTCTTATTACGTAGGGAAAGCCTGCTGGGTCCTATTGCATACTTATTC